>SCTX01000088.1 GCA_004298385.1 Betaproteobacteria bacterium
CTCGAGCTTATCCGCCCGCCATTCAAGATGGAGGCCGCGCCGCCGACCGCCAGGTCAATATTGCCCGCCGACCCGGTGCCCGAAAAAGCGAGACTCGTAATCCCGGTCGAACCGGCCGCACCTGCCCCGTCGATCGCAAGGTTCCCTGATCGCACTTCGATGTTGCCGGCGGAAACCGCGGATGTAGAACCGGTGAGGACAACCCCACCGCCGGTAATCGTCAAGCTGCCAGCGGGGAGAACTGGCTCACCGTTGGCCGAAGAGACGTTGCCGACCAGCGAGATTTCCGCCGGCTGCGCGCCGATCGCGGCCAGACGAATGCTTCCGCTCGCGTTTGCGACAAATCCTCCGTTAATGCCGACATCCCCGGCTATGACTTGCAACTGAGCACCCGACGAACTGATCGCGCCGCCACCGACAACTCCGATCGTGGCCCGTGTCGTGCCCAGATACCCGAACGCCTCGGGGGGTGCGATGCTGAAGCTGCTGTCCGGTCCATTGCCCGCCCGGAACACCGTGCCGTCGGAGAACTTCAACTGGTTCGCCGTACTCACGTGAAACGCCCCCGGCACATCCACCCACGACCCGGCCCCAAAGGTCACCCCTGCAGGATTGATGAAGAAGAAACTGGGTGCGCTGCCCGCAGCGGCTTTTAGCTGCAGCAACCCGTTGATGCTCGACGCGCTGCCGCCGCTCACCCGGCTGATGACGTTCTGCAGCGTCGCGGTGGTGGTGCTGAACACGGCGGCTTCGCCGGTCTTGATGTTGAACGTCTCGAAGCTGTGAAACAGATTGTTGCCGGCGAGCTTGCCCAGGGTCTGCGGGATGGCGTAACTGGGCCCGCTGAGCGTCTGCGCCGTTCTGCCCCAACTCGCGTCGGTCTTGATGCTCTGGGCGGTGGCGCCGGTGGATGCCAGCGCGAGCGGCACGGCGCAAGCGCAAGCAAACACAAAGGGCCAATACCGGCTTCGCGGCTGAGGCAGTGTGCGGTGCGAAAGGCTCGGTACCATCGATGTGCCCCGATTCCGGTTCCGGGCGTCAGAGCCAGTTGCCGATCAGAATGAAGGGTGCCCAAAAGAACGGATGCCACATATCGGTACTCTCGATCAATTGGCGCTGCGCCTTCTGCAGCGCCTTGATCTTGGTGCCGCGCTCGCTCGCGAGTCCCTGGTAGAAGGTTCGCATCATCGTCTTAGCAGCCTCGTCGGACACCGGCCACAGGCTGCCGAGCACGCTGCCCGCGCGCGCCTTGAGCGCGGCCCCGCTCATGCCCAGCGGCGAGCGATCGTCGCCCTCGGCCGTTTCGCACGCCGAAAGCGCGAGCAGATCGATCGGGTTCTTGCGCAAAATCTCTGAGCGCAGCAAGCCCTGCAGGCCATCCATCGTCAGCACGTCGTCGAACGCCATGATGAAGCTGGTATCCGCGGTGCCGCCGAAGAATCCATGGGAGGCGATGTGCACGATGCCGTGGTTCTCCATGATCAGCGCGCGTTTCAGCGCGGCCAAGGTGAATTCCTGATTGAACAACGTCTGGTTGCGCGTAAGCTGTCCCAGGGCATCGATCTCCCCCTTCACTCCGGGAAGCGCAAGCAGTTGGCGCAGGCGCGCGCCGCTACCGGCGGGTCGCGCGGCGGCGCCGGCCGCGTCTCCCACAGGCCCCGCCTTGCGTTGCTCTGGGTCGGCGGGAGGAGCGCCTGAAGGAGCAGCCGCGCCCGCGTCCCCGCGCAGCGCGAAAGCTCGGGTGGAGCGCAACACCAGCGCGCGCGAGGCGGAATCGCCCGCTGCCGCTCGGGTCGATGCGCTTTCCAGGACCGCATCTGCGATCCCCTCGGGCAACTTGTCGACCACGGGTCCGGGTTCGCTCAGGCCCGCGAGCAAGGTCTTGCGTTCGCGGCTGTCGGGGCTCGCCACGCGGGTGAGCGTGAGCCCCGGCACCACGGCGACGGCATATTTTTCAGCCATGAATTGTTTGCCGTCGTGAAGCGCAGCGAACGGCAGCAGCCGCAGCACGCCGTCGGGCACAACCACCACGGTGTCGATGCGCTGATCGGCCAGCAGCGATTCAATCGGCGCGATCAGCCAACTGTGGATCTGCTGCGATCCCTGCTCGTACGCACCCAGGTTGCGCATGGCTCTGGCCAGCCGCTGGCTGGCCGCGCGGACTTCGTCCGCGGCGACCTTAACCGTTCTGCGCTGCAGTCCATCTGCGGTCTCGACCAGCAGCTCCAAGCGCTCCGGCAGAATGATGGGATACAGCACTGCGGTTCCGGCGGGAATCGTCCTCGTTGCCGCGCTAACCGCTTCGGTTACGCAGCGATCGCCGAGGAAGTCCTCGAGTTCGGTCTGCTTGATCAGTTCGACCGTGTCCCTGGCTTGCCGCATGAATTGCGCCTGCTGCTCCGGCGCCGCACCATCGGCCTGCAGCAGCAACAGATCGGCCAGCCCCAGATACACCGGCTCGAGGGTTTCGCGGAACGAGGAACGGCCGTCGGTGTATTCCACCGGAATGTCCTGCCGGATGGCCTCGATATGGTCCACCGCGCGTTGGTATGCCAGAAGCGCAAAGCTGCCCTGCCCGAGCCGGCGCAACACGCGGCCGCGGCGCCATTCCAGGTTTATCATAAGGTCGCGCGCCTCGGCGCCGCGCATGCCGGCTATGGCGCGCTCTGTGAGTTCCAGGGCGTCGGCGTCGCGATGCTGTTCTTCATAGAGCTGCGCCAGCCCATCAAGCGCTTCGGCGGCAAGCCGATCGCGGCCGCCGCTCGTCAATCGTCTTGCCTGCTCCACGCTCTCGTAAGCGAGCCGCAGAGCCGGTGCACCGAGAACACGCGCCTGATGCGCCAGGTTCAGGTAATAGCGGGCGCGCTCGCGACTGTCGCTCACCTGCGCTATCTCCAGGGCAATCGCGGCGAGCCTGGGCAGCCTTTCCGTCTCCGCGGCCAGACGCGCCAGATTGAGCCCGGCGCTCACGGCGGCGCCGGTGTCCGCCCCGGCTTGCTCACGCGCTTCGCTGTAATGGCGCAACGCTTCCCGTGTCTGCCTGCGCGCGGCGTAAAGATTTCCCAGATCGACCGCGTAGCGCAAGCGCTCGGCTGGTTCGGCGGCGCTCTGGTAGGCCTGCTTGAGCAGCGGCTCGGCCTGCTCATAGCGATGCGCCTGGTAGTACGCTAGCCCGAGTTCGCCCGCGATGCGGGCCTTGAGTTTCGGATCGCTCGCCTGCCGCATCGCGCCCGCCAGAGTCTCGATTGCCAGGTTCAGGTCGCCCTGCTGCCTGTACGCTGCGCCCTGGTGCAGCGGCGAGACCAAATCGCTCTGGGCCGCAACCCCCGACGCCAGCAGGGCAAGCGCAAGACCGAATGAAAGAGCTCGCATGGTGTCCGTCCTAGAAAACGTCATAGCGAATCTCGAGGTGAATGCCGCGGTCCTGCAGCGTCGTCTGCGTCGGCGTGGGTGGTGTCACAAAGCGCTTGGCGGCATAGAGATTTGCGGCAACCCGCTGCCAGCGCCACAGCAGTCCCACGCCTGCAGAGTAGATCCGGTCACGCGCCTCACCGATATTCCGGGCGGAGCCGTAATCGATGAACGGCGCCAGCGTCAGAGCGTGGCGCTCGTCTGCCGTGCCCAGCAAGGGATGCTGGTACTCGATGCTTGCCCGGTAACCGCTGTCGCGCACCATGTAGTTCTCGCGGTAACCGCGCACCGTATTTACGCCACCCACGGCCATGCGCTCCAGAGGCAGGAGCCGGTCGTGCGCCCATTGCACGTCGGCGCGCAGCAGGAACTGCGCACCGGAATCGAGAACGCGGCGGGCATACTGGGCCTGGCCCAGCCACACAAAAAAATCCGGCGCCGGCTGCGCGCTTGGCGCAGCGGAACTCTGCTCGATGTTGTTGCGGCCGAAGCTGAACGTGGAGCGCAGCGCGAGTACCTGCTGCTCCAGGCGCTGCACATAATCCTGCCAAAAGCGCCAGACGTTGAGCCGGGTATACCCGGAGGGCTCGCCCGGTATGAACGAGAAAGGCTCGCCCAAGAGCGTGGTGCGGTTCTCCCGGCGGGCGTAGGTCAAACCCAGGGACAGCTTGCGCCGCAGGTCCTCTACGACGGGGTGGCTGATCCCGATCTCGCGGCTGTCGAGCGTGCTCTTGATGTCCGCGGCCTTGAGCGGCTCCTCGACCACCGCCGAGCGGCCATGGTCTAGGCGCAATTGCAACTGGGTGCCGCGGCTGGTCACCGGCAGACTCCATCCCAGTCCGTACCGCGCCCCGCCTTTTGCTTGAGCGCTGTCCTGGAAATTTGCATCCAGGACATCGCCCAGTCCGGTGAGGTTGTGCACCCAGCCGCTCGCGCCCAGCGCTTGCGCGCCGATCGAGGGCGGGCGGTAGTTGTTGGCGAAGACTGTGAATTGGTACGGCCGCGCGCGGATGACATTGACATCCAGTATTGCGCTCCCGGGCTCGCTGCCCGGCAATAGCCGCGCATCCATCTTCGAGAACAGCGGATCGGCGAGCAGCAGTTGGAAATTCTCCTGCAGGACGTTCACGTTGAGCGGCGCACCGCCCCTGGCGAGCCGTTCGCGCACGTACTCCTCGCGCAGGCGCTCCATCCCCTTGAGCCGTATCTCCTGCAGCCGCCCTTCTACGATCAGGATACGCAGGACCCCGTTCGTCAACGCACCTTCCGGAATTACCGCCCCGGAGTTGATATAGCCGCGCCCGATGTATAGTCGCGTGAGCCCGTGGCGCAGCTCTTCCAGCTCGGAGGCGCTGACAATCCGGCCAGCGTAGGGCGCGGCGATGCGTTGCAGCTCTTCACTCGGGACGACCTTGTTGCCTTCGAACAGGTAAGACTTGATCTCCAGGCGCGGCCCGGCAACAACGTCGGTCTCTGGCGATTCGAGGCGAAGCGGCGGCAGGGTGAAGACCTCTGCGGGCTTCTGCGGCAGGAATACCGGCGGCCCCAGCGGTTGCGCACTCGGCCGGTTCGCGGCCTCGGTCCCAGGCGTTGCCTGCGCAAGCAACGCTCCGTATTCTGCAGCGGCGGCCCAGCCACTGATAAGCACGGCACTCGCAGTCAGCAACACCGTTATACGCGGCACTGCGTTTCCCCCGGACGGCAGAAAATTAAACCCTGTCTTATTCGCGCGCCTGAGATTCCAAAAAACAAATTTGCCCAGCGACATCCAGTCCGAGCAGCACCACAACAAATTCCCCTGGCCAGGCATTCAGCGCGACATCCGGCTCGCCAACCAGGCATCAAGCGCCTTGGCGTCCTCATCGTCGGGTCGCTTGCGCCGCATCTCTGCGACGACTATTTTCATCTCGTCATACACGAGGAACTCGTACAGCGCGGCGTAGAGATAGAGCTCAGGGGTAATGTCATTTGCGGGCATGTCTCGCCGCATCTTTTCGTAGCCGGCTCGCGCCTGAGCCAGCGTTGCCTGCTGGTCAAGGCTCACCTTCCGTTGGCGCGCCACCCCCCCGCGCAGTTGGCCGCCACCGAGCTTCGCGTATTGGATGAGCTCGGGAATCCGAGCCGTGCGTTGCCACACACCCGCCGGTAAATTCGTTGTATCCGCCGCCTTGCCTGAGATCGGTTCGGCCACCGCCTTCCCCGCTCGAAAGCTGGCCGGACCGGTCCAAAGCTCCTGGCGCGCGCTTTCAAAGAACACAAATCGCACTTGTCCTCCAGCCGCAACGTTGATGCGGTCGCCCTCCCGCAGCTTCATGAACGGCCGCACCTTGCCGGGTGTTCCCGCCTGCGGCACATAGCTCACGTCGCCGGAAACCAGATTGACCAGCGCGGCATCGGCTAGCTGCGCGAGCGCGGTGCCGCCGGTCGCCGCGGTCACTGCAAAGAGAAGCGAAGCAAGATGTCTTTTCATGTCTCCCCTTGTCCGGTCGCCCATCAAAATGGATGGATGAAAGGCAAACGCGACGGTTGTCGCGCATAACCCAAGCACGCGCGGCTTCGCGGGGCTAAGTCAGGCGCTGCGCGTCGCGTCTGGCCTAAGATTAGTGTACTTTTTCGGAATGGCAACTTTTTCCGGCTCTTACATGACCTATATCAAATACTCTAATTTCAGGGCATGCAGCAAGCTTTTTGGGGCCGCAGCGAAACTGAGCTGCGCAGGCCGTGCCGGTGCGCCCCACGAACTAGAAAATCCGCGGCAGCGTCTTGCCGATGGGTTCGCGCAGCACCGCGTCGGCGATGTTGTCGAACGGCGTCGGCTCGGCGTTGACGATCACCACGCGCGCGCCGGCCGCCTTGGCCTCTGACACCGCGCCGGCGATCGGATAGACCTGCAGGCTGGTGCCGACCGCGATGAAGCAGTCGGCTTCGGCCGCGGAACGCAGCGCGCGCTCGATCACCTCGGGCACCAGGTTCTGGCCGAAAGAGATGGTGTCGCTTTTCAGGATGCCGCCGCAGAGCGTGCACGGCGGATCGTCCTCGCCGGTCAAGAGGCGTACCAGCGTCTCCTGCATCGGTCCTTTCCAGCCGCAGCTCATGCACACCACTTTCAGCACCGTGCCATGCACCTCGATCACGCGCTCGGGCGAGTTGCCCGCCTTCTGGTGCAAGCCGTCGATGTTCTGGGTGATGAGCGCATAGAGCTTGCCGCGCCGCTCGAGTCCGGCGATGGCCGCGTGACCCGCATTCGGCTGGGCCTCCCACGCCGGATGCACCAGCCGCTCCTGCCACGCTTTCTTGCGGATCTCGGCATCGGCCATGTAGTAGCGGATGTCGGAGAGTTTCTCCGCCTCCGGATCCCGCGTCCACACGCCCTGCGGCCCGCGGAAATCCGGAATGCCGGACTCGGTGGAAATGCCCGCGCCGGTGAGGACCACTACGCGCTCGGCCTCTCCGACCCAGGCGCGCACTTTGTCGATCAACGCATCGGTTTTCACGATCCGCCGCTCCCCTTGTCGTTGCCGGCGCAGGCCGGCATGGTCCTGCCTCCATTTGCTCTTGCCATGCACGGCAAGAGAAAGAGAAGAGGATTCTAGCATCGCCTCCAGCGGCGCAGTCACCCGGCGCGCGCGTCTGTCGCGCGCGCAATGCCGGACGAACCAGCTAGCGTGTGCCGCACCAGACTCGCGCCGCGGCGACACTTTTCCCGCGCTTGTTACATTTTCTTGCACTTTCGCCGTGAACCGGGGCGCCGGTGAGGCGTTTTCATGAGTATCGGGGCAGGCGCGCAGGGATTGCGGATTCCTGCGCTGGTGCCCCCAGCCAAAACAGGTGGTGCACATGACAACGTTCTTTCGAAACATGACCTCCCGACTTTTGGCGCTGCTCGCCGTGTTCGTGCTGGCGTTTGCGCAGAGTGGCGCGCAGGCCCAGCCCGCCTATTCGTTCTCGCAGCAGGAGCTCGACCAGATGCTCGCGCCGATCGCGCTCTACCCCGATGCGCTGCTGTCGCAGATACTGATGGCGGCGACCTACCCGCTCGAGGTGGTCGAAGCCGCGCGCTGGTCCAGGGACCGCCCCGGTCTCTCGGGCGACGCGGCGGTGCGCGCGGCTGAAACCGAGGACTGGGACCCTAGCGTGAAATCCCTGGTTGCATTCCCGCAAGTGCTCGCGCGCATGGACGAAAACCCGCAATGGACGCAAGCGCTGGGCGACGCGTTCCTCGAGCAGCAATCTCAAGTGATGGATACGGTCCAGGCCCTGCGGCGCAAGGCGAAGGCCGAGGGCAACCTGCGCTCGGATGATCGCGTGAGCGTGGTCGAGAGCGGGCCGAGCTTGCTGGTGCAACCGTTCGACCCCCGAGTCGTCTATGTGCCCTACTATGATCCGCTGGTGGTATACGGATCATGGTGGTGGCCGGCCTATCCGCCGGTGTACTGGCGGCCCTGGCCCGGCTATTACGCGCGGCCGGGCTACGCGAGGGGCTTCTATTGGGGTCCGCCGGTCGGCATTTCAGCGGGGTTTTTCTTCGGTATCATCGACTGGCGCCAGCGCCAGGTCAAGGTGGCGCAGGTCAACAACTACTATTACAGTCGTAGCGTAGGCATGAACCGCGCGGTGATCGCAAATCGCGCGCCCGGCGCATGGCGCCACGAAGCGGAGCGCCGCAGGAGCATGGCCTATCGAAGCGTCGGGGCGCAGCAGCGCTTCGGCGCGGCGAGCGTACCGCAGGGCCAGGGCAATCGCGCCGAGCCAGCCGAGCCGCGCCGTTCGGACGAGCGCATGGACCTGCGCCCCACCGCTCGGCCTGAGACACGCTCCGAAGCGCGATCCGATGACCACCGGCCCGCTGCGCCGCCTGCCGCCGAGACGCGCGCCAAGGTGCAACCGGCGCCGGCCTCGCAGCGCGCAGCCGTCATGCAAACCGCACCAGTTGCGCAACACGCGCCGAGCGCACGCCATGAAGCGCCGCGGGCACCCCAGCCGCGCATGGAGTTCCGCCCGGCACAGAGCGCAGCGCGCCGGGAAACCGCCACCATGGCCGTGGCGCGGCATGAACCGGCCGCCCGCCATTACGTACCGAAAGCGAGCGGGCCCCGGGCCGAAATTCGTTCTCCCCAGGCCGCAGCGCGCCAGGAACCCGGCGCGAAGCTCATTGCGCGCCCGCGGATGGGTCCATAGCACGAACGATTCGCGCCGGCATGCGCGTCGGGCGCGGCGCCGTCTTTCCCCCCAGCTCCGCCGCCGGCCCGCAATCTCCTATTGTCAGGTCACGCAAAATCAGGACAATAGGCGCCTTCGATTACGCAGGGAGGACTTTCACATGTCGGCAGGACACGGGCATGGCCCCGCCCATCACGACGAGGGCAGCAAGAGGATCGGCTTGCTCATCGCCATTCTGGCACTGGTGCTGGCGTTCGCGGAAACGCTCGGCAAGGGCGCGCAGACGCAGGCCTTGAGCCTGAACATCGAGGCGTCGAACTTGTGGACGTTCTTCCAGGCGAAGACGGTGCGCCTCACCATGATGAAAACCGCGGCCGAGACCGCCGCGCTGGAACTGGTGCAAACCACCGATCCGAAGGCGAAGGATCTGATCGACAAGCAGATTACCGGCTGGCGCAAGACCGCGGAGCGCTACGACTCCGAGCCCGAGACCAAGGAAGGCCGCAAGGAACTCGCCGCGCGCGCCAAGGCCACCGAGCAGAAGCGCGACCGCGCGCTCGCCGCGTACCACAACTATGAAATCGCCTCCGGCGCGGTGCAGATCGCCATCGTGTTGGCATCGGCTTCCATCATTACCGGGCTCGCCGTGCTTGTGTGGATCGCCGCCGCGCTCGGCGTCCTCGGCGTGGCGTTTTCGCTGATCGGTTTTTTCTGGCCGACTGCCGTGCATTTGGTCTGAGTTCAGCGTAGCCCCAAGATGCGACAAGATCGATGCCGGAACCAGTGCAAGCGCGACAAGCGCATGAAGGAGCGTGGGGCACCGCAGCAGAAGATGGCGCCGATCCGTGGCTAAGCTACGGTCCGCGGCTGCGGCTACGCGTCGGCCTTGACTTGCGCTCCCGCCGCATCTATAAATAAATCGTGGTAACAAAGGAGGCAGATCGACTGATACATGACTTTTAGGTTCATTTATCAACGGGGTCGAGCCCCGTACACGCCGTAACTACGGCATTGGCACTTTTAATATGGGTGCCACAAGCCCCGCGTCAAGCGGGGCTTCCTCTTCTGACTCGCCGCTTCACCCTCGCCGCTTCGCCCTCGCCTCGGCTCGGTTTCGCGTTCAGACCGGATTTACCGCGTGCTCGCGCGTCTCGTGGAAGCTGAGCTTGGGCCAGCGCTCCCGCGTGAGCTGTAGATTGACGCCGTTGGGCGCGAGATAGGCCAGGTTGCCGGCGGCATCGTGGGCGATGTTGTGGGCCAGCGTGTTCTCGAACTCGGTGAGCATGCGCTTGTCCTCGCCCGTCACCCAGCGCGCGCAGCTAATGGGGGTGCCTTCGAACACCGCGTCGACGCCGTATTCGTTCGCAAGGCGACTCGCAACCACCTCGAACTGCAGCACGCCCACCGCGCCCAGGATCAGATCCCCCCCCAGCGCAGGTTTGTATACCTGCACCGCGCCTTCCTCGCCCAGTTGCTGCAGGCCCTTGTGCAGTTGCTTCACCTTGATCGGGTTGCGGATGCGCACCGAGCGGAAAAAATCCGGGGCGAAATACGGGATGCCGGTGAACTGCAGCGCTTCGCCCTCGGAAAAGCTGTCGCCGATCTGCATGTTGCCGTGGTTCGGCAGGCCGATGATGTCGCCGGCGTAGGCTTCCTCGATCTGTTCGCGGCTCGAAGCCATGAAGGTGACCACGTTGTTCACCTTGATCTCGCGGCCGATGCGCAGGTGCCTGATTTTCATGCCGCGCTCGAAGCGCCCCGAGCACACGCGCAGGAAAGCGATGCGGTCGCGGTGGGCCGGGTCCATGTTCGCCTGGATCTTGAACACGAAACCGGAGAACTGGGGCTCGCCCGGGACCACGCCGCGCAGCGTCGCGTCGCGCGCGCGCGGCGCGGGCGCCCACTCGATCAGCGCGTTCAGGATCTCGCGCACGCCGAAATTGTTGACGGCGGAGCCGAAGAACACCGGCGTCTGGGTGCCGTCGAGGAAGGCGGCAAGGTCGAACGGATGCAAGGCGCTGCGCACCAGCGCGACTTCGGCCTTGAGCTGCTCGATCTCTCGCGGAAACATCCCGGCCAGACGCGGATTGTCGATGCCTTTGACGGTTTCGAACTCCTGGTCGGCGCGGTCCTCGCCCGCGGTGAACAGCAGGATCTCGTCGCGCAGCAGGTGGTACACGCCGCGGAACGACTTGCCCACGCCGATCGGCCAGGTCACCGGCGCGCACTGGATCTTGAGCACGGATTCGACTTCTTCCAGCAGCGCCACCGGATCGCGCGTCTCGCGGTCCATCTTGTTCATGAAGGTGAGGATCGGCGTGCTGCGCATGCGGCACACATTCAGCAGCTTGATCGTTTGCTCCTCCACGCCCTTGGCCGCGTCGATCACCATCAGTGCCGAGTCGACGGCCGTGAGCACGCGGTAGGTGTCCTCGGAAAAATCCTGGTGCCCCGGGGTGTCGAGCAGGTTGACCACGCGGCCGCGATAGTCGAACTGCATCACCGAACTCGCCACCGAAATGCCGCGCTGTTTTTCGATCTCCATCCAGTCCGAGGTCGCGTGGCGGCGGCTCTTGCGCGCCTTCACCGTGCCGGCGAACTGGATCGCGCCGGAGAACAGCAGCAGCTTTTCGGTCAAGGTGGTTTTGCCCGCGTCGGGGTGGGCGATGATGCCGAAGGTCCGGCGGCGCGCCATCTCGCGCGCGATCCTCTCCGCCGCTGCGCGAGCCGCGTCGGGGCGAGCGGCGTCTGAGCGCGCGGTGTCGGCGCTTTGGAGGGATATTGGGTCTAGAATGGCGGCCATGGGCACAGGTATGCGAAAAGGGCGGGAGTCTACCGGCCCCAGGCGCGGAAGTCCATTGTTTTTAGGCAATAAACATGGGACCGGGACCGACGACTCCGGGCTTTCCGGACAATCCGCTTGAAGTTTGGGATAGCCGGTCTGATGGTCAACCAGCAATTCAACGGGCAAAGGCGAAAGCGCTTGCAGTTCCCGCGCGCGGCGCAAGCGCCTTTGCCTTCACCGGATGCGCCAGATCGATGCCGATTTCAGCTATGCTTCAGCGCATGCCCCGCCTGATCCGCAATACCCTGGTCTCGGTCCGCGACCTCGCCGCCACCGCCGGGCCGTTCGTGTTACTCGCCTTGCTGCTGCTCGCCGGCGCCTACGTTCTGCTCAACCCGGCCCCGCCCAAACGCGTGGTGCTCGCGACCGGAGCGGAGCAAAGCGATTATGCCGAGTTCGGCAAACGCTATGCGGTCGAACTAAAGCGCTACGGCATCGAGGTGGTGCAGAAACCCACGCATGGATCGTCGGAAAACCGGCGCCTGCTGCGTGACCCGAAGCAGAAGGTGGAACTGGCTTTCGTGCGCGGTGGATCGAGTGACGCCGTCCGCGCCGCGGACGAGGAAGAAAGCGGCGTGCCGCTGGTATCACTGGGCAGTCTCTATCTCGAGCCGGTATGGCTGTTCTACCGCAGCGACGCGGCGAAGCGACTGAACCGCGAAGCGACGCTGACGCAACTGGCCGAGTTGCGCGGCTGGCGCGTCAACGTCGGCGCGCGCGGCAGTGGCGTGACCGGCCTCACGGCCAAGCTGCTGCACGCCAATGGTATCGAACGCGAGAGCCTGAAGGAAAGCCGCCTGGAGCAGACGCCGGCAGTGGTGGCGCTGCTCGCGGGCGAGATCGATGCGCTCGTCATGACCGCCGCGCCCGAATCGCTCATGGTGCAGATGCTGCTGCAGACTCCGGGGGTGAAACTGTTCGAGTTTGCGCAAGCCGAGGCCTATGCGCGCCGGCTTCCGTTCCTGAGCAAGGCAGTGTTGCCGCGCGGCGTGGTGGACCTTGCCCGCAACCTGCCCGCGCACGACCTGCCGCTCGTCGCCACCACGACCACGCTGGTGGCGCGCGAGGGCACGCACCCGGCGCTGCTGCAACTGTTCGTGCAGGCAGCACAGAAAATCCACGGCGGGACCGGCTGGCTCGCGCGCGCCGGGCAATTTCCGTCGCCACAGAATACGGAGCTGCCGCTGGCCAAGGAGGCCGAGCGCTATTACCGCAACGGCCCGCCGCTGTTGCAGCGCTACCTGCCTTTCTGGCTTGCCAACCTGATCGACCGCATGTGGGTGGTGCTGGTGTCCATCGTCGCCGTGCTGATTCCGCTCGCGCGCGTGTTGCCGCCGCTATACGAATTCCGCATCCGCTCGCGCGTTTTCCGCTGGTACCGGCAACTGCGCGAGATCGAGGACGCCCTCAGAACGAATAGGGCCTCGCCGGTCGAATTGCTGGTCGAGGTCAACAAGCTCGACACCAAAGCGCAGCACATCACCGTGCCCTTGTCCTATGCCGACGAACTCTATTCCCTGCGCAGCCATATTCAACTGGTGCGCGAGCGGCTGTCCGCGGCAATAAAAGCGTTGCCATGAGCGCGCGGACCGGACGAGATCAGCTTTTCAGGCGCATCGCGGCAAGCGCATGACAATGACCGAATCCGCGGTGCCATTGCGCACGCCTTTGTTCCGCGGCGAGCGGCGTTTGCGCATCGCCCTGGTCGGCATGCCCAACGCCGGCAAGAGCACGCTGTTCAACGCAGTGTCGAGCACGGCGCCGCGCACCGGCCGGTTGGCCGGCACCCAGCGCGCCTATGAAGAATGCACGGTTCAGATCGGCTTCGACGAGGCAAGCGTGATCGAGCTGCCGAGTATCGGCTCCCTGCACCACCTGGGCGAGGACGATTTGCCGGCGTTGAAGTATCTCTTATGGGGAGACGAGCGTCCGCCCATATCGCTGCACGAGCCGGGCGGCCCGCCTGCGCCGTTCGCGCCGCCCGACCTGATCGTGCAGGTGATCGATGCCACAGCTCTGGAGAGCCATCTGGAGCTCACGCTGGAACTGTCCCAACTCGGCCGGCCGATGGTCATCGCGCTGAACATGATGGACGAGGCCTGGAACAAAGGCCTGCACATCAACGTCAAGGCCCTGGAGAAACTCCTGGGCATGCCGGTAGTGCCCACGGTGGCGCTGATGGGGCAAGGCATCTCGGAACTGTTCAAAACCGCGGTAGCTGCAGTGCGCGCGGCCGCCTGCCCGCTGCCGCAGCCGGCGAGCAAGCACATCTCGGACAGCCTCCAGTCCTTGAGCCAGGCGCTGAACCGCCCGGAGATACGCGCGGCATTCCGTGTGCCGCAGCCGCTGCTGCTGATGCAGGTCGCGGCGGGCGATCCTTATTTCCACGACGAACTGGGCCAGCACTTCGCAAAACTGCTGCCGCAACTGCAGCAATTGCGCAGCGAGGCCGCGGCCAGACTCCCGCGACCGTTGGAAGAGGAACTGCATGCCGACCGCCATCACCGCGCCGCCACGCTGTTCGAGGCGAGCACGCGCATGGGCGCCGCGCACGAGGGCCGCGACTGGCGTTACTGGCTGGACGAATTGTTCCTGCACCCGCAGTGGGGCCTGATCGGCAGCCTGGCTGTGTTTACCGCCGTGCTGTTCATGGTATTCGAGGTCAGCGCCTGGCTCGATTCCATGAGTTCGGCGCGTCTGATCGACGCGCTGGCGGGCTGGCAGCCAAGCTCGACCGCCGGCGTCATCGGCCGCGCGGTCGCGGACGGCCTGATCGGACTCATCGGCATTGTCGTGCCCTATATGCTGCCGCTGGTGCTGCTGCTGGTGGCGCTGGAAGAAGCCGGCGTGATGCAGCGCATCGCCTTCGTCGTCGACCGCGGCTTTCACCAGATCGGGCTGCATGGCGGCGTCGCCGTGCCTTTCCTCACCGGCTTGGGCTGCAATGTTCCGGCGATCTCGGCGGCGGCCAAGGTCAGCACTGGCCGCGAGCGCGTCATTGCCTCGGTACTGATCACCTTCGTTCCCTGCTCGGCGCGCTCGGCCATCATCCTTGCCCTGGCCGGCAAGTACCTGGGCGCCAGCGGCGTGTTCGCCATATTCGCGCTGACCATCGTCGTGGTCGCGCTGATGGGGCGCCTGCTGGCGCGCAACAGGCGCGAATTCGGACCGGGGCAGGTGCAGGAAATTCCGCCCTACGCGCTGCCACGCTGGCGCTCGATGCTGTCCGAAACCTGGGAGCGGACCGAGGACATACTCACCATCGTCACCCCGCTGCTGGTCGGCGGCAGCGTGGTGCTGGCCTTGCTGCACCACGTCGGCGCCGATGCGGCGATCAACACCCTGCTTACGCCGGCGACCTCGTGGTGGCTGGGGCTGCCGGCGGTGCTGGGAGTGCCCATCCTGTTCGGCGTGCTGCGCAAGGAATTGTCGCTGCTGATGATTTATCAAGCATTGGAGACTTTCGATGTCGGCACGCGGCTGGACTGGGTTCAGATCACGACCTTCCTGCTGTTCCTGACCTTCTACATCCCCTGCATCTCGACCTTCGCCGTGATGCTGAAGACCATCGGCCGCAAGGAGGCGCTCGTCTCGGTATCGCTGTCGGTGGCTGTGGCGCTGCTGGTGAGCGGGGCGGTGCGCCTGCTGCTCGAGGGGGTGAGGCTGTTCCAGTTGTGACCGCGGCGGGTGGCCTGCGCCGCGCGCCCTGCTCCTGCCGCGCCGGATCGGTAAATAGCCGCCCCGCGATCGCGACGGCGAGCCCGATTCGACCGCTCACCGATCGGCGCTTGCGTTTATACTCTCGACAAGAGCGCCGAAGGGCTCCCCTTTGCATCCCATTCGCAAGCCGTCATGCCGCCTCCCGATCCGACTCCGACTTTCTCCCTCGTGGGGCAAATGCTGCGCGCGCCGGAGGAGATTGCGCGGGTGCTCAATTCGCTGGTCATGCGCGGCGAGCCGATCATCTCCGACTTGGGCGGCGGCAAGCTGCCGTTCCGCTCCAGGCTGCGCTTCGTCGATCCGGCGCGGGCGTACATCATCGTCGAACTCAGCCCGGATGATGCGGCCAACAAGGCCTTGCTCGCCCGGCCGCGCGCGACTTTCCATGCCGAACCCGGCGGCTGGCGCGTCGAGTTTGCCGCGGCCAACCCGACGCCGACCTCCCCGAACGAAGGCGCTGCGGGGATCCGGCTGCGCTTTCCCGAGATCGTCGCCGGCCATCGGCGCCGGGCCGACGAACGCGCCCCGGCGCCGCAGCGACAGGCGCTGCATTGCGTCATCGACGCGGCGGGCGTGATGCCCTTCGACGGCACCATGGAAAACGTCAGCAAGGGCGGGATCGGTTTCCTGCAATACGATCCGGCAATCAGCCTGGAACCGGGCACGGTGCTCAAGGGCTGCCGCATCGAGAACCCCAGCGGGGAGTCAATCGTGGTGGACATGGAGGTGCGCTATTCGCAACTGATGGACCTTGAGGATGGAAAGCAGGTGCAAAGCTCCGGTTGCCGCTTTCTCAACTTGTCTCCTGAAGAGACGGCGCGGATCGAGCAGTTGTTCGGCCTGAAGCCCTGACCTGCAACGGTATCGTCGTCGGCCATCGCTGCGCAGCATGAGCGCTTTCGCACCGTCAAACCTGGCCATCGGAGAAAAAGGAGACCGAAGCATGGGTTCGCACCACAGAGTTGCCATCGTCACCGGCGCCGGCACCGGCATCGGCAAGAGCGCCGCGCTGGCGCTGCTTAAGGACGGCTATCGCGTCGGGCTGGTGGGGCGGCGCAAGGAGCTGCTCGACAAGACGGTGCAGGATGCGGGGCCGGCGGCTGCAAACACGCTGGTCCTGCCCGCGGACATAGGCAAGCCGGAATCGGTCAAAGCGCTGTTCGCCAAGCTGCGCGAGGCCTGGGGGCGGCTGGACCTGCTGTTCAACAACGCCGGCATCGGCGCACCTGCGATTCCGATGGAAGACTTGAGCTTCGAGAAGTGGAAAGCGGTGGTGGACGTCAACCTCAGCGGCATGTTCCTGTGCTCGCAGGAAGCGATCAAGATCATGAAAAGCCAGGACCCCCGCGGCGGGCGCATCATCAACAACGGCTCGATCTCGGCCCATGCGCCGCGGCCCAACTCGGCGCCCTACACCGCCACCAAGCACGCGGTCACCGGCCTCACCAAGTGCATCTCGCTCGATTGCAGGAAGTACGACATCGCCTGCGGCCAGATCGACATCGGCAACGCCGCGACCGAAATGACCGAACGCATGAAAATGGGCGTGGCGCAGGCGAACGGCTCGGTCGCGGTCGAAGCGCGCATGGACGTGGCCCACGTCGGCAGCGCCGTGCTCTACATGGCGAACCTGCCGCTGGATGCGAACGTGCAGTTCATGACCATCATGGCGACGAAAATGCCGTTCGTCGGGCGCGGCTAGTGGTCAGCGGCCGCTCGATCGGCGCGCGCGCACGCGGCAATAGCCCAAGAATGGCTCCGGGAGAGACGCTTCAGGGAAGCGCGCGAAACGCGACCGGGGTTAGGATCGGGATGCGCGATTCCAGCGCAAGAGCGAGGAGGTCGCCATTCCCGGTGACGATGGCGTCGGCTTTGGCGGCGTAGGCGAGGCGGATGAACATTTCGTCGTGCGGGTCGCGGCACCGCGGCAGCCGGGCACGCGTGCGCGGCCGCTTGATCGCTTCGGCGTGCTCCATGTAGTGGACGATGATGTTTTCGCGATCCTCCGCCGTCAGGCCGAAGCGGGGGTAGGCAAGCACGCGCACCATCTCGGCCAGCGTTTCATCCGATACGAGCGGGATCAACGCGCCGTTGACGATGGCCTCGCGCAGCCATGCCAGCGTGCCGGCGCGAAACACGAACGCGGAGACGGCGACATTGGTATCGATCACCGCGCGCCGCAAACGGCTCATTATTTGGCCGGATTCTTAGCCCCGCTCCTGGGGCGCCGCGCCCAGCGTACCGCGCCGGCCACATCCTTCTCGGTGATGCCCAGCGATTCAATCTTGCGCCACACCGCGTCCAGGCTGTGCATCCGCACCGGCTTGAGGATGATTTCACCGTCCACCTCGCGCACGGCGAAATACTCTGCGCCCGGAAACTTGCTGACCAGCGCTTTGGGCAGGGTGATCTGGTTTTTGGAGGTGAGCTTGGCGAGCATAGCCGCTGCCTTTTTTCCTTACTGTAAGGAATGCCGACTATAGCGCCAATCCGCCCGGCAGGCAAGCGACAGTTCCGACAAAAGAAGATTGCCGCGCTTGCCCCGGCAAGGGAAGCGGCCTAGACTTATGCGATGCGCATCGTCGGCGAACAAGACCGCTCTGAAATCGAGCTCGACCCGGTCAAGGCCTACCGTCGCGGGCGCGCTCTGGACGCAATGTTGCGCAGTGCCGCGCCGCCTATCGCGCACGGCGTGATGCGCGGCGCGCACGAGTACTTCAATCGTCTCGACGCCAAACGCCAGACGCAAGCCGCGCGCGCCCTGAATGCCAAATGACCACGGAAGACCCGCTGCTCAGGCTGCTCGCGCGGTTTCGCGATGAAGGGGTTGAATACGTTCTGGTAGGCGGGCAGGCGGTTCGGCTCAACGGCTACCTGCGCGCGACGGAAGACATCGACGTGCTAGTCAGGCCTACGCGCGCCAACGGCGAAAGGATTATTCGCGCACTGAGCTTCCTCGCGTCGTCCAAAGACCTTGAAGCCGAGTGGTTCGTCCCGGCCGCGGATGGCAATGTTGAGAATATCCGGGTCGCCGACGATTTGCTGGTCGATCTTCTGTTTGCCGCCAATGGCGAAACCTACGCATCGATCCAGCCGCACATTCGCGAGCTGATGCTCGAGGGCACACCGGTGAGAGTGCTCGACATTGACGGCCTCATCAAGACCAAGACCGACTTCCGGGAGAAGGACCTGCTGGACAAGCAGGTGCTCAACCGGATCAGGGAAGATTTGAAGCGCCGCGAGTAGCGGGCCAAATCCAGACAACTACTTGAGGGGCTTGTACCGTATCCGCTTCGGCTTGGCCGCCTCCTCGCCCAGGCGCTTCACCTTGTCCGCCTCGTATTCGTGGTAGTTGCCATCGAAGAAGCTCACCTTGGAGTCGCCCTCGAAGGCGAGGATGTGGCTGGCGATGCGGTCGAGAAACCAGCGGTCGTGGGCGATGACGAGCACGCTGCCGGCGAATTCCAGCAGCGCGTCTTCCAGCGCGCGCAGGGTTTCCACGTCGAGGTCGTTGGTGGGCTCGTCCAGCAGCAGCACATTGCCGCCGGTGATCAGCGTCTTGGCAAGGTGCAGCCGCCCGCGCTCGCCGCCGGAGAGCTTGCCGACTTTTTTTCCCTGGTCGGTGCCCTTGAAATTGAAGCGGCCGAGATAGGCGCGTGAAGGCATTTCGAACTTGCCGACGTTGAGCATGTCGGCGCCGGCGGCGACGTATTCGAACACGGTCTTGTCGGCCTCCAGCGCATCGCGCGACTGGTCCACGTAAGCCATTTTCACCGTCGGACCGATCGCCACTTCGCCCTTGCCTGGCGGTTCCTTCCCCGTGATCATGCGGAACAGCGTGGACTTGCCCGCGCCGTTGGGGCCGATGATGCCGACGATAGCGCCGGCCGGGACCTGAAACGAAAGGTCGTCGATCAGCAGGCGCTCGCCGTAGCCTTTGCTCACGCCCTTGAACTCGATCACGGCATCGCCCAGGCGCTCGGCCACCGGGATGAAGATTTCCTGCGTCTCGTTGCGCTTCTGGTAATCGTAGGAACTCAATTCGTCGAAGCGCGCCAGGCGCGCCTTGCTTTTCGCCTGGCGCGCCTTGGGGTTCTGGCGCACCCACTCGAGCTCCCGTCTAATGGTCTTCCGGCGCGCGGATTCGGTCGCTTCCTCCTGCTCGAGGCGCGCTTCCTTTTGCGCCAGCCAGGAGCTGTAGTTACCCTCCCAAGGGATGCCGTAGCCGCGGTCGAGCTCCAGGATCCACTGCGCCGCGTTGTCCAAGAAATAACGATCGTGGGTCACCGCCACCACGGTACCGGGGAATTTCTGCAGGAACTGCTCCAGCCACTCGACGCTCTCGGCATCGAGGTGGTTGGTGGGCTCGTCTAGCAGCAGCAGGTCGGGCTTGGCGAGCAGCAGGCGGCACAGCGACACGCGGCGCTTTTCGCCGCCCGAGAGCGGGCCGATTTTCGCCTCCCACGGCGGCAGGCGCAGGGCGTCGGCGGCGATCTCAAGCTGATGCTCGACATTGTCGCCGGCGGCAGCGGCGATCACCGCCTCCAGTTCCGCCTGCTCCGTGGCAAGTTTGTCGAAGTCGGCGTCCGACTCGGCATACGCGGCATAGACCTCGTCCAGGCGCTTCTTCGCGCCGAATACCTCGCCCAGTCCCTCCTCCACCGCCTCGCGCACGCTCTTGTCAGCGTCGAGCTGCGGCTCCTGCGGTAAATAGCCGATGCGCATATTGGGCTTGGCGATCACCTCGCCGTCGTAGTCCTTGTCTTCGCCCGCCATGATGCGCAGCAAGGTGGACTTGCCCGAGCCGTTCAGGCCGAGCACGCCGATCTTGGCGCCGGCGAAAAAGTTGAGCGAGATGTTCTTGAGAATGAAACGCTTGGGCGGCACGACTTTGCCGACCCGGCGCATGGTGTAGACGTATTGAGCCATGGGTGATTTCGATGCGAGACTGGGAACGACTGCTCCGACTCCGGTATTCTACGTGCTTCATTCGTTCACGTCCGAGGCGATCCTTCATGTCCCGAATCGCAGTAGCCGGTCGCATTCTGGTCGCGGCGCAGTTCGCGCTGCTCGCCTGGCTGGTCTGGCCGCTGACGCCGCAAACGTGGTCGCTGCCGGCGCTCGCGCTGCTGACGTGCTCGGTGGCGCTCGGCCTGTGGACGCTCGCCCACAACCGTCTGGGCAATTTCAACATCCGCCCCGAACCCAAGGCGTCGGGGCGACTGGTGACCAGCGGTCCCTACCGGTTCATGCGCAACCCCATGTATTCCGCGCTGCTGGTGTTCGCGTTCGCCGAGGTCGTTGCCTACGACGATCCGTGGAAGATCCTGTGTTGGCTCGCGTTGGCCCTGGTGCTTCTGGCCAAGGCGGTGCTGGAAGAGCGCGGGCTGCGCGCGCAGCACACCGGCTATGACGAATATGCCAGGCGGGTGCGCCGATTCATACCGGGCGTGTTCTGACACCGGGCAACTGGGGCCGCACCCGGCGTCTCTTGCCGCTTACCGTTAAACGGTATATTGTGGCACAATGATCAAGACGTTTCGCTGTGGCGAGACTGCCGCATTGTTTGCTGGGAAGCGGGTAGCCCGATTCGCGAACATCACGGCGGTTGCCGCGAGGAAGCTGCAGCAGATCGACAGCGCCGCGACGATCGATTCCCTGCGTGCCCCGCCCGGCAACCGGCTGGAGCAACTGACGGGCGACCGGCGCGGGCAGCACAGCATTCGCATCAATGACCAATGGCGCGTGTGTTTTGTCTGGCGACGCGACGGCGTCTTCGACGTGCAGATCGTCGATTACCACTGAGAGGCAGACATGAAGGCAGAAACTAGCATCCCAGCCCCGAAGAACGGCATGCGCCCGGTTCATCCCGGAGAGGTGCTGCGCGAGGAATTCCTCAAGCCCCTGGGTATGAGCGCCAACGCGCTTGCCAGGGCGCTGCGCGTTCCGGCTTCGCGCATCAACGACATCGTCCTCGAAAGACGCGGCGTCAGCGTGGATACCGCGATGCGCCTAGTCCGCTATTTTGGCGGCGACGTCCAGAGCTGGCTGAACCTGCAGCTTGCCTACGATTTGAAAGTCGCGCAAAAAACCATCGCTTCGAAAATCGCCAAGGAAGTCGAGCCCAAAGCGGCGTGACGTTACAGGCGCTCCGGCTTCGGAGCAATTTATCTTCCACCGGCAGACATCATGCCTTTGCTCACTTCTCCCGACCAACCTTCGGCGCACGCCACTCCCGCGCCGACCGGCTTCGCCCTGTGGAATCTCGGCTTTCGTCCCTTCTATCTGCTCGCCGGGCTGTTTGCCACGCTCAGCGTGCCGGTGTGGATGGCGCAATACGCAGGCTGGCTCGGCGGATACGTAATCATCGCAGGACCGCTGTGGCACGCGCACGAAATGCTCTTTGGCTACGCCTTCGCCGTGATTGTCGGTTTTCTGTTCACCGCGGGCCGCAACTGGACCAACCAGCCGACCCCTACAGGCGCGTCGCTCGCCGCGATCGCCGCGCTGTGGGTCGCGGGCCGGGTGCTGGTGTTCACGCCCTATGCGCTCGCGCCAGCGGCGGCGGACACCGCCTTCGCCCTTGCCGCCGCGGTGGCGATTGCCGTGCCCTTCGTGCGCAGCGGCAACCGCCGCAATTATTTTTTCGTCGCCCTGCTGCTCGGCATGGGCCTGGCGAACCTCGCCTTCCACCTGGGCATGGCGGGGCTGCTCGATCTGCCGCTGCAATCCAGCTTGCAGGTCGCCCTGGATCTGGTGCTGTTCATCATGGTGGTGATGGGCGGGCGCGTGATTCCGATGTTCACCATGAACGGCGTCCCCGGCGTGTTCTGCGCGCGCCTCCCCTGGATCGAGGGCCTGGCGCCCGGCAGCATCCTCGTGCTGCTTGCGGCCGATGTCGCCGGCGCGCCCGACGCAATCATAGGACCGATAGCCGCAGTGGCCGCGGCCACCCACGCGGCGCGGCTAATCCTGTGGCGGCCGTGGTTGACGCTGAAGACTCCCATCGTATGGATCCTGCACCTGGCTTACGCCTGGATCGTGCTCGCGCTGGCGCTGCGCGCGCTCGCCGCTTGGGACCTGGTGCCGGCCGGCCTCGCCACCCACGCGCTCACCGTGGGCGCGATCGGCGGCCTTACCCTGGGCATGATGACGCGCACCTCGCTGGGCCATACCGGACGGCCGCTGCGGGCGGGACGCGCGGAGGTGTTCTGTTACGTCGCGATCCAGTTAGCGGCGCTGACGCGGGTGTTCCTGCCGCTCGTTTTTCCCCCGTTCTACCTGCACGCAGTCATCGGCTCGGGCCTGCTGTGGTCGCTCGCGTTCGGCGTGTTTACCGTCAGCTACTGGCCGATCCTGTCACGGCCGCGGCTGGACGGCAGGCCCGGCTGACACCGGGCCGGCGAAGCGCAAATAGAGAACTGCGCTGCCGGGCCAGGGCCTGTTTACCTTTGCTGAATGCGACGCTCATGTGTTGAATCAAAACCGGCCCTAACGAGTAGAATGTCCACTCTGCGTCCCCAATCGTCCGCGTCGCGCCGCACGCGCAGCCGGAAAAACTCCGCACTGGGTTCAAATCATGAAAAACGTCGAGATCCTCTCTATCGGGCCGATGTATCCCACCTCCTTGGAGGCCATGGAGCGCGATTTTACCGTCCACAAGCTGTGGCAATCCAAGGACAAACCGGCACTGCTCACCCAAGTCCGGGACCGCATCCGCGGCATTCAGAGCTTCGGCCCCTACGGCGTCGACGCCAAGCTAATCGATGCTCTGCCCCGCCTCGAGATCGTCGCCAATGTCGGCGTCGGCGTCGATGCGATCGACCTGGACGCGGCCAAGCGGCGCGGCGTCATCGTCACCAATACGCCGGACGTGTTGAACGACTGTGTCGCCGATCTCGCCATGGGACTCACCATCGCCACACTGCGGCGCATGATTCCGGCTGACCGCCACGTCCGTGCGGGCGATTGGCCCCGGGGGCCGATGCCGTTCGCGCGCAAGGTGAGCGGAAAGACAATGGGGATACTCGGCCTCGGTCGGATCGGCAAGGCCATCGCCAGGCGTGCCGAGGCGTTCGATATGCGCATCGTTTACCACGGCCGCAAGCCACAGGCCGGCGTCTCTTACAAGTACTACCCCAAGCTGGTGGACATGGCGCGCGACTGCGACGTGCTGATGGTGATCTGTGCGGGCGGCGCGGCAAGCTATCACCTGGTCAACGCGGAGGTGCTGGCCGCACTGGGACCCGAGGGCACGCTGATCAACGTCGCGCGCGGCTCGGTGGTGGATGAGCCGGCTCTGGTCAAGGCGCTAGCCGACGGTACTCTGGGCGCTGCGGGTCTCGATGTCTTCGAAGCCGAGCCGCAGGTGCCCGAGGCGTTTTGGACGATGAATCATGTGGTGCTGCAGCCCCACATGGCCAGCGCGACGCACGAGACACGCAAGGCCATGGGCGATCTCGCCGTGGACAATCTGCGCGCGCACTTCGCCGGCAAGCCCGTCTTGACTCAAGTAGTATGAGCACCGGCATTTCAATCAGAAGACGAGCATGAAGTTCGTTGTCATATTCTGACGCGCGGCCGAACCGGTACAGAACTGAAACACCGCCAAACGTCGCGTTGCTTGCGCAAAGCGGTTTTCTACATGATACGATAAGCAGCGCATTGGTCCACGCTTAAGCATGAAAGCCGTCTAAGCACATCGAACTTTTGCGCACACTTGAGGAGAAAGAATAGCATGCGTTCATCATTCCTGCGTTTCGTCGCTGCCGTCAGTACGGCTTTATTCGGTATGTTCGCCGTTCCCGCCGCTTGGGGTCAGGGCTTTCCCAACAGCCCCATACGCATCATCGTGCCGGCGGCGGCGGCTGGCTTCACAGACGTGCTCGCCCGCTTCGTCAGCCAGGCACTCTCGGCGAACATCGGTCAGGCCGTCATTGTCGAGAACAAACCGGGAGCCAACGGCATTATCGGGGTCGAGTACGCCGCCAAATCCCCGCCCAACGGCTACACGTTGTTGCTCGGCTACACCGCCACCATGGCCATCAATCCCGCGTTGTTCGGCAATAAACTTCCCTACGACCCAGTCAAGGATTTCGCGCCTATCGTCATGGTTGCGTCGATCCCGTTCGTGCTGGCCACGCATTCGTCGGTACCGGCCAAGACCATCAAGGAGATCGTCGCTCTGGGCAAATCCAAGTCCGGGCAACTGAACTACGGCTCCGCCGGCGTCGGAAGCTTCGGACATCTGTCCATGGAGTTGTTCAAGACCTCGACCGGCTCGGATTTCACGCATGTGCCCTACAAAGGCAATGGTCCGGCCTTCGCCGCGTTACTGGCCAATGAAGTGCAGGTCATGATGGTGGATGTTCCTTCGGCGCTGCCCAGCATCAAGAACGGCAGACTGCACGCCATTGCCGTCACCTCCTCCAAGCGCAATCCGCTGCTGCCGGATGTTCCCACGATCGTGGAAGCCGGATTGACCGGATTCGAGTCCAACGTCGTGTTTGGCTTCGTCGCGCCGGCGGGCACGCCCAAGGACATCATTCGCTGGCTCAATGCCGAAATGGTGAAGATCCTCAAGGATCCTGCGTTCACGCAGCGTTTTCACACCATGTCCACTGAGATCCTCTACAGCACGCCGGAGGAATACGGCGAGCATATCAAGGCGGAAATCGCCAAATGGACCAAGGTGGTCAAGACCTCCGGCATCAAGCCTGAATGACCGCCGGGCGGCGCGACGCCGGCCGGAAGGTGGCGGATTGATGATTTTGTGTACAACGAAGGGTTCCAATGGCTATCGAATTCGTGCGCAACGGAAGCATCGCGACGATCAAGCTGAACCGACCGGATAAGTACAACGCGGTCAATGAGCCGATGAAGAAGGAACTGGCCGAGGTCTTCGCGGAGCTTCGCCTCGACGACGGCGTTCGCGCCATCGTGCTCACGGGAAATGGAAAGGCGTTTTGCGCCGGCGGCGACGTCAGCACCATGGGCAATTTTTCGCCCAAATCGCTGCAAGCGCGCCTTCGCACCACCCATAAGATGCTGTTGGACATCGACGCGATCGAAAAACCCGTCATCGCATCGGTGAGGGGTGCGGTCGTGGGAATCGGCTGGAGCCTGGCAATGGTCTGCGATCAGATCATCGCTTCGGAAACCACATTCTTCTCGCAAACGTTCAAGAACATCGGGGTCATACCGGACGGCGGCGCGCTCTACTTTCTGGCGCAGAACCTGGGCGCGTTAAAGGTGAAAGACCTGGTGTTGTCCGGACGGCGCGTACCCGCGGAGGAAGCGTTGCAACTGGGACTGGTCAGCCGGGTCGTTCCCGATGACAAACTCGAGGCGGAGACCCTGGCGCTTGCGCAGAATCTGGCCAATGGCCCGACGCTGGCTTACGGCGTCGGGAAAAAGCTGCTCAAGCAGATGTACATGCCTGCGCTGGAGACAGTGCTGGACAGTGAACTGTGGGCGCAGACGGGCGTCGTTCTCAGCGATGACCACAAGGAAGGGGCGCAGGCCTTCCGCGAGAAACGCAAGCCGGTCTTCAAGGGACGGTAGAAAGACAGTCTAAGTAGCGCGGCGAACAGTTCCTGGCGCTCGCCGGCGCCGCAAAAAACCGCCGAACGATACCGTGGCGCCATCGAAAACATCCGCCACCGCCTCGTCGACCGAAGCGACTATTTTGTTGTTAATCACGAATCGCTACTCCCCTTTGAACACGGGCTTGCGCTTCTCCTTAAAGGCGGCCACTCCTTCCCGATGGTCGGCGGTTTCCATGACATAGGCCTCCCCCACCGCCTCCAATTCCAGGAAACTTTCCAAGTCCATGGCCCAGCCCCGATTCAGCATCGCCTTGTCCAGCCCGAAGGCGCGGGTCGGGCCGGCGGCCAGGCGCTCGGCCAGCTTCATCGCCTCGGCCATCAAGCGCTCCGCCGCGTATACCTCGCGCACGATTCCCAATTCCTTGGCCTGCTGGGCATTCACCACATCGGCCAGCAGCACCATCTCCTTGGCCTTTTGCGCCCCGACGATCCGAGCGAGCAGATACAAGCCGCCCCCGTCGGGAACGATGCCCACGTTGGAATAGCTTTGGCAGAACTTGGCGGTATCGGCGGCCAGGATGATGTCTCCCAGCAGCGCGATGTTGAAGCCCACTCCGAAGGCCACGCCGTTCACCGCTGCAATGACCGGTTTCTCCAAATGATACATGGACAAGGTGACCCGGTGCTGCTGCTTGAGCCGGTCCCGCATCGCCACCGGGCTGGAGGAAGCGAAGGTGCGGATATCCCCCCCTGCGCAGAAGGCGCTTCCGGCGCCAGTGATCAGCAGGGCTCGGATCGCCGGATCGTCTCGCACCTCGATGACCCGGTGCTCCATCTGCTTGCGCATTTCAGGGGTCATGGCATTCAACTTTTCCGGGTTGTTGAACGTCATCACGGCCACGGCTCCGCGCCTTTCCAGTTCTATGGACATAGCTCCTCCTGCGAATGAATGGATGAGAAAATCAGCTTCACTTTAGCCATCTGAAAGATTTCCCTGGCGTCACAGGCGGTTTTTCCGCTGTATGGTTCCCCCTTGTTTGGGAGAACCACGTGGGTCCAATTGGCGTAAGGGCCCATCATCGCCGAAGTGATGCCAACGATCCGGAAGCCTTGCAACGGTCCGCTCAAAATTTCTTTCTTTTCGTTTGGCGTCTTAGCGGCCGCGGAACTTGGCTTCCCGCTCCTCCAGGAAGGCGGCAAGACCCTCTTTGTGGTCTTCCGAGGTGAGGGTGATGGACTCGCTGGCGGCGGCTAGTTCCAAGGAGGTTTCCAGGCTGGCGTCCATGCTCCGCTGCATCACCATCTTGCCCAGCCGGATGGCGATTGGCGGGCCGGCGGCGATGCGCCGCGCCAGCGCCATGGTGCGCTCGCGCAGTTCTTCGTGGGGCACCAGTTGACTTATTAGTCCCCATTGGTAGGCTTCCTGGGCGCCGATGGGGTCGCCGGTGAAGACCATCTCGGCGGCCTTGGAGGCGCCTACCATGCGGGGCAGAAACCAGCAGCCGCCGGTGCCGGGGAACAGGCCGATGCGGGCGAAAGCTTCCATGAATCGGGTTTTTTCCGAGCCGATTCGGATGTCACAGCTCAGAGCCAGGTCGCAACCGCCGGCCGCGGCATCTCCGTTCACCATTGCGATGACCGGCAGATCGCAGTTGCGAATGCCGAGAATCAACGGGAAGATCCCCTGGCGCAATCCCTGCCGTTTGGATTCGGGGCTGTTATCCGGGAGCAGCCCGCCTGGGCCCAGCGGATCCTTCAAATCGGCGCCGGCGCAGAACCCCCGGCCGGCCCCGGTGAGCACGATGACGCGGGTATCTCCGGCACCGCCTTTGATGGAATCCAGGACGTTGACGATTTCCAGGATCATTTGCCGATTAAGGGCATTCATCCGTTCCGGGCGGTTTAGGGTGATGGTGGTAACCCCCTCTCGGGTATCCACCAAAATGTTTTCATGGTCCATGCTTGGCCTTATGTGAGTGGGCGCTTGGTTCAAAAAGCCGGAGTTCGGAACCCATGCCCTAGTTGCGGGTAACTTCTTCCGCCAAGGGATAAGAAAATCAATCCGCCGGGCAACTCTTAATCGGCGGGCCGACGCTTGCTCAATGAACCTGTGTTGGCTCCCAAGGCGCACCTGTCTAGGATCATGTTAGCAGAAGGCGGAGTCCCGGAAAGAAGCGGCCTGCTTCGCATGCACCCGCTTCGGTGATCCGCCTATAATGGCGCGGTGATTTTGGAGGATTGCCCCCGCAATAAAGCGCCCCGCAGGGCGCGCACCGAGGAGACCGAGTTGATGAACCCAGACCACATCCAGCGCTTCGCGATCGGCGACATCCAGGTCGCCAAGGTGATCGACACGCTGGAATCCTTCAGCCCCAAGGCTGTTTACTTGGGCAAGGACCGCGACGCCTTCGATCCTCACCTCGATTGGCTGCAACCCCATTTCGTCGACGCCGACAAGGGCATGCTGCTCAGCATTCATACCTTCGTCGTGAAAACCCGCCACCACACCGTGCTGATCGACACCTGCGTCGGCAACCACAAGCGCGACGCCGGCTTCCCCCAATGGAACGATCGCAACGGCAACTATCTGGCGCAGCTCGAATCCGCCGGCTGCGCGCTCGAAGACGTGGATTATGTGTTCTGCACCCACATGCATATCGACCACACCGGCTGGAACACGCGCCTGCGAGACGGCCGCTGGGTGCCGACCTTTCCCAACGCCAAGTACCTGTTCAACCGTCGGGAATGGGAGTCCTGGAACGAGGCCGGCGCCGCCGACAACCGGCCGGTGCTGGAGCAGAACATTGTGCCCATCATCGAGGCGGGCCAAGTGGAATGGGTAGACAACGAGTGGCAAATGGACGACCAGTTGTGGCTGGTGCCGACGCCGGGCCACACGCCGGGACATTGCAGTGTGGCCCTGGGATCAGGCCATGCGGAAAAAGCCTTCATCACCGGGGACATGGTGATTCACCCGGTGCAAATTGCCGAGCCCCACTGGCACCAGAGAGGCGACAGCGACAAGCAACTGGCGGTGGCCACCCGGAGCCGTTTCGTCGAGGACTACTGCGACCGGGACGTGCTGATTCTCGGCACCCATTTCAACACCCCCACGGGCGTCTACATCGTCGACCAGGGAGGCCGGCGGCGCATTCGCTTCTAGCCGGCCGGCCTGGCAAAACCGGTCGAACTACCGCCTATTCGCCCTTCGACAATCACCGCATGGCCAGAGCCTGCCCTCGGCAACCGGAAGCTTGAACACTTCGGAACGGAATCCAAGTTCACTTAGAGCGCCATCCCCAAGCGGGTGCCTTCGCGGATGGCATAAACGGCATCCAGTTCCGCGGCTTTCTCGGCGCCGCCGATGAGTGCCGGCTTCGTTCCCAGATTCAGCAACTCGTCGTAAAGCCCCCGGCTGGACTCCTGGCCGGCGCAAACCACCACCGTGTCCACTGCCAGCGCTTTGCGCTTGCCGTTGACGGTATAGTGCAAGCCCTCGTCGTCGATTTTGTCGTAGCTTGCGCCGACTATCATCTCCACCTGATGCCGCTGCAGGCGGGTCTTGAGCACCCAGCCGGTGGTGAGTCCCAGAGTGCCGCCGGGGCGGCTGGTTTTCCGTTGCAGCATGGTGATCTTGCGCCCGGAGGGCAGTGGAGTTTGCAATATTCCCGGCAGCAGGCCGCCCTGGGTGCGATTTTCGGTATCCACGCCCCATTCCTTCAGGAAAGCGGCGGCGCGCTGCCCTTCGGGAAGCGGTTCGACACACAACATTTCGGCCACGTCGTAGCCGATGCCGCCCATGCCGATGATGGCCACCCGCTTTCCTACCGGCTTGGTTCCGGTGATGGCTTCAGAGTAGGAGATCGCTTTGGGATGGCGGATACCGGGAATGTCCGGAATCCGGGGGGCGACCCCGGTGGCCACCACCACCTGGTCATAACCGCCGGAGGCCAACTCGGCGGCGCCGGGTCGGGCGTTGAGCCTGACCTTTACCCCCAAGCGTGGCAGACGGGCACGGTAATAGCGCAGTGTCTCGTTGAATTCCTCCTTACCGGGAATGCGCCGGGCAAGATTGAATTGCCCGCCGATTTCCCCGCTCGCCTCGAACAGGGTAACGTGGTGCCCCCGTTCCGCCGCCGCCGCGGCGCACGCCAATCCCGCCGGGCCGGCGCCGACCACCGCGATTTTTTTCGGCGCGGTGGCGCGAGCCATGACGTATTCGGTTTCATGGCAGGCTAGCGGATTGACCAGGCAACTGGAAACCTTGTTCACGAAGATGTAGTCCAGGCAGGCCTGATTGCAGGCAATGCAGGTGTTGATTTCGTCGGCGCGTCCTTCCCGCGCCTTTTTGGCGAAGTGCGGATCCGCCAGTAAAGGGCGGGCCATGGAGACCATGTCGGCGTCGCCGGAAGCGATGACCGCCTCGGCCACCGCCGGGTCGTTGATCCGGTTGGACAGCACCACCGGAATCTTCACCGCTTGCTTGAGCTTGGCCACCGCGAAGCGCCAGGTTGCCCTGGGAACCGCGTAAGCGATGGTGGGTACCGGCGCGTCGTGCCAGCCGATGCCGGAGTTGAGGATATCGACTCCTGCCTGCTCCACGGCCCGAGCCAGGGTCAGAATTTCCTCGCCGGTGTTGCCGCCCTCCACCAGATCCAGCACCGAAATGCGGTAGACCACGATGAAATCCTTGCCGACCCGCTGCCGTACCCGCTTGACGATTTCCAGGGGCAGCCGCATGCGGTTTTCGAAGGAGCCGCCCCATTCGTCGGTGCGGTTGTTGGAGCGTGGGGCCAGAAATTGACCGATGAGATAGCCTTCGGAAGCCATCACTTCCACTCCGTCGTAGCCGGCTTCCCGAGACAGCGCGGCAGTCATGGCGTAATCCTCGATGGTCTGCTCCACTTCCTTGGAGGTCAGGGGCCGGGGCACACGGGGATTGATGGGGGAGCGGATATTGGAAGGACCGACGATGTTGTCGTGTTTGGCATAGCGGCCGGTATGGAGGATTTGCAGGCAGACCTTGCCGCCTTCCCTGTGCACCGCGTCGGTAATGAGGCGCTGCTCGGGAATCTGGGAGGTATCCTTGAACGTCCGCCCCCCTTCTCCCAGCAGCGCCGCGTCGTTGGGCGCGAACCCGCCGGTGATAATGAGGCCGGTTTCGCCTTTGGCGCGCTCTCCGTAGAAAGCGGCCAGCCGGGCCATGCCGTCTTCCTCGTGTTCCAAGCGGGTGTGCATGGAGCCCATGAACACCCGGTTTTTGAGAGTCGTGAATCCCAGATCGAGGGGTTGCAGCAGGTGGGGGAAAGACATGCTCTAACCTTCCTAAAAATTTGATGGGGAGTGATGCGATAAACGATTACGCGGCGGCGGCGCCTCGTCAATTCCGGAGATCACCGCCATGGACAGACAGTTGAACTTCTCCGGCCGGCTCAATTGGATGACGCCGACCCCGCCCGCCGCCGATGTGATGACCACGCCGCTCATTTGTTGCTCCGCCGGGCGGGCAGCATCCCTTTAACCGTCTGGACATCGATGTGATAACCACGCCGCTCATTTGTTGCTCCCCTGGGCGTACTGCACCGCCACTCGACCCACGCGCTCCCGGGCGATGATGAGCTTCATGATCTGCGCCGTGCCGTCGCCGATCTGCAGGCCCAGCGTATCCCGCATGCGCTGCTGATGCGGCAGGTCGGTGGTGTAACCATAGTGGCCGTGGGTCAGCAGGCATTGATAAATCGCTTCATAGCAGATTTTCGGCACCCACCATTTGCACATGGCCGCCTCGGCGGTATGGGGCAAATCCTTGTCCCGCAACCATAGCGTCCGGTAGCACAGCGCCCGAGCCGCGGTAAGCAGCGTGTCGGCTTCCGCCAGGGGAAAGCTCACGCCTTGGTATTGGGCGATCGGCGCACCGAAAGCTTTGCGCTCGGTGCTGTATTGCCAGGCTTCGTCCAGCGAGGCTTGGGCCGCTCCCAGGCATTGCAGGCCGATCAGCGCCCGGCTGTAATCGAAGCCGTTCATGATTTGGAAGAAAGCCCGGTTTTCCTCTCCCATCCGGTGGTTGGCAGGAATCTTCACGTTGTCAAAGAAGACTGAACCGCGGCCGACGATTTTGGTGCCCAGGTCGCTGAAGCGGGTCCGGCTAACGCCCGGAGCATTCAAAGGAATCACGAACGCGCTGATGCCCTTGGCGACATCCTCCCCCTTGCCGGTGCGAGCAAAGGCGACAATCACGTCGGCCTGCTCGGAAAAACTGACGGAAGTCTTTTCGCCGTTGATGATGTAGTGGTCGCCCTTGGGCTCGGCCCGGAGAATCAGGTTGGCGGCGTCGGACCCGCCCCGCGGCTCGGTAAGCCCCAAGGCCACCAGGGATTCCCCGGCGGCAAGTTTCGGCACCCATTCCTGGGCCACCTCGGGAGCGGCATACTTGCACAGGATCTGGCCCATCAACCAACTCACCAGTTGCACATAGCTGATGTTGAAGTCACCGTAGGCGATTTGCTCGATGATCAACCCGCTGGTGGCGCAATCCACCCCCATCCCGCCATATTTCTCGGGCAAGGCCATGCTGATGAGCCCCAGACTGCCCATCTCCTTGAGGATGGCGCGATCGATGGTATGGTTTTTTTCCCGCTTCATGTAATCGGGGGCAAGCTTCTCCTTGGCAAAACGGGCAGCCAAATCCCGCATCGCCTCCTGTTCCGGAGTGAGTGAAAAATCCATGGAATGCCTTCTCCTTCAATATGTTAAATAAACTCATTCAGCCGGCGGCGGAAGATACAAGCGGCGGCGGAACACCAAACTTGCCAGTTGGGCTAAGTTACCACGGGTCGCTACCCCGATCAATCGGACGCTTGTTAGGTAAGCCTGGTGGGCGGCCTAAGGGGTTGCCGGGAGCGATAGGAGAATCAATCCGCCGGGCGCCTCTTACGATCACGATCGGGTGATAAACCCCGCCTGACTCCGGCTCAGACGGGCTTGGCCTGGGCTGTCTTGGTCCGGTCGAGCATGGTCATGGCCGAGGTGATCAGCGTGGCCAGGTCGCCCATGTTGGCGGGAACAATAAGGGTGTTGTTGGTCTTGGCCAGATAGGCGAAGGCGTTGACGTACTGCTCGGCGACCTTCAGATTGGCCGCCTGCTGCCCGCCTTCCTTGGCGAGCGACTCCGCCACCGCGGTCACGGCTGCTGCGGTCGCCTCGGCGATCAGCCGGATCGAGGTCGCGTCACCCTGCGCCTTGTTGATCACCGCGGCCTTGGCACCCTCGGACTTGAGAATGGCGGCCTGCTTTTCACCCTCCGCAATGTTGATCTCCTGCTGCTTTTGCCCTTCGGACTTGGCGATCAGCGCGCGCTTCTCGCGCTCGGCCGTGATCTGCGCCTGCATCGCGCGCAGGATCGTCTCCGGCGGGGTGATGTTCTTGATCTCGTAGCGCAGCACCTTCACTCCCCAGGAGCGTCCGGCCTCGTCCAGCACCGACACCACCTGGCGGTTCATCTCGTCGCGGCTCTCGAAGGTTTTGTCCAATTCCATCTTACCGATCTCACTTCGAAGCGCCGTCTGCGCGAGCTGGGTGATGGCGGCGATGTAATTGGAGGAGCCGTAAGACGCAAGCCGCGGATCGGTCACCTGAAAATAGATGACGCCGTCCACCGAGAGTTGGGTGTTGTCCCGGCTGATGCATACCTGCTCGGGCACATCGAGCGGCACCTCCTTCAACGAGTGGGTGTAGGCGACGCGGTCGACAAAAGGCACGATCACGTTCAGCCCCGGCTGCAGGATGGAGTGGAATTTTCCCAGGCGCTCCACCACCCAGGCGCTCTGCTGCGGCACCACGCGCACGCCCTCGATGACGAAAACGATCGCCACCGCGAGAATGAAAAACGGAATGGTAAAACCGCGCGTCTGCTCGAACTGCGAGATGGCGATGGTGGCGATCAGGACGGCGATGAACTTCGGGAACATGGGTATTCTCCCTTGCAACTGGTTTACCAATCGTGAAATTCGGGGCGGGCGCGCATTTCCTTGCATCGCCGCGCCTCAAGGTTTCCTATTTGCCACCTTGAGCGTATTGCCGTCCACGGCACGGATGAACAGCACCTGGCCATGATCGAGTTCGCGCTCGCCTTCGACCTCGGCGTCCCACAGGGTGTTGCGATATTTCACCCGCGCCGCGCCTTGCTCCCGGCTTACCCAGGCATCGAACGCAACTGCCTGACCGACATCCAGCGACACCATGTCGGAGCGCGACATGGTTTTGCCATGCTGCCGCACCCAGAACACGCCGGCGACCGCCACCGCCGCGGCGCACAAAGCCTGCAGCCAGAACCCCACGCCGAACCAGGCCGTGGCCGAGCCGGCGAATGCCGCAATGCCCAAGACCAGCAGGAAGAACGTGCCGGTGACGAGTTCGGCGATGACCAGCACGAATCCGGCGGCAAGCCAGACCAGATAAGTTTCCATGAGTTTCTCGAACAAACCGGCTGTTTGCATCATAGCCCAATTTCGCGTGTGCCGGAATGTACTTCGTGCGCCCCGCTGTCGGGCCGCGCCCGGCAGGGAGCCGATCTCTGGTCGCGGTACAATAACCGTGTAAGCGCAACCAGCGCCGAGGCGGTTTGCTCGCGAAAAGGGGGGAGTGCATGTACTCAAAGCCCGTTGAAACTCTAAGTATCGAGCAGGAGGAGCTGCGGGGGATTTCGCGCACCGTCGCCGAAATCGAGTGGCTGCTTCTGATCCTGGTGCTGCTGTACCAGGTGTTCGATGGTCCGCTTGCCGAGGACCGGTCGGCAATTTCCGCGGGGCTGTTCTTCTACACCGCGTTCGTCCTGGGCTTTCGCTTTACCAATTTCTACAAGAGCGAATCGCGCTGGAAAATTGCCATCGAAACCTTTGCGATGCTGGTGTTCATCACCTGGGCGCTGTGGTACACGGGAAAACTCGCGAGCCCTCTGCTCAACGCCTACCTGCTCGTCATCATCACCAGCGCGCTCGCGCTGGGCAAGCTCACTACGATGCTGGAAATGGCGCTGATCGCCGCCTGTTTTGTCCTGCTCGGGGAAAATTCCAGCGCCGGCGAGCTGCTTACGCTCGCCTACATCGGCGGCCTGGTAGGGCTGCTTGCGCCGATGCTCCTCGTCGCTTATATCACCACCATGTTTTCCGCCGACATTCGTTTCGGCCTGAACCGGGCCCGGCTGCTGGCGGAAACCGATGATCTTACCGGCCTGTATAACATGCGCGGTTTCACCATCCTGGCCGACCGGCTGTTCGGCCAGGCGGTGCGTTACAACCGTCAGGCGAGCCTGCTGATGATCGACTCGGACAATCTCAAGGAGGTCAACGACCTTCATGGCCATGAAGCCGGCAACCGTCTGTTGAAAATGGTGGCGAAATGCATCGGAACTGAATTGCGCCATACCGACGTGCTGGCGCGCTATGGCGGAGACGAATTCGTGGCGCTGCTGCCGGAAACGGCGCCCGACCGGGCGCTCGAGGTCGCGCAGCGGATTCTCAAGGCGGTGACCACCGCCCCGCTGGAGTTCGAAGGCAAGCGCATCGAGACCAGCGTCAGCATCGGGCTCGCGTGCTACCCGGAGGACGGCCGCAGCATCGACGCCGTGCAGGCGCGCGCCGATCGCGCCATGTACCGCGCCAAGGAGCAGGGCCGCAACAGCGTGGTGAAATTCGCCGATTGACCGCAGGCTTTCGCCGGCCGCGTTTTTTGCCTAAACCGGTCTAGCCGAAATCAAACGGTCTCGCCTTGTTTCTCATCCGCGACGCGTCGATTGCGCCTGGGGCACGCCGCGACTACACAAAATCCGCTATGGACAGGGCACGGAACCCGTTGGACAGAGAAAAACTGTTCGGTGCGCGGCAGACGATGGCGCCACCCGCAGTCCGGGGCTTACCCAATACGTCGCGCACAAACGATAAATTCACCGCATCGCCGGCGGCAGGCAACTCGGTCCATTTCGCCTCAAACAGCTCCACGCGTCCGCCGGCCTCGGCCACAAAGTCCACTTCGCGCGTACGGTCCCGCCAGAAGAACAGGCTTGCGGCGCGGCCAGCCCGGCGCTCGCGCTGGCGCAACTGGGCGAAGACGAAAGTCTCCCACACCGCTCCCACCGAGGGCGACTGGCGCAGATCGCGCTCGGAACGAATATTCAACAGGGCGCACAGCAGGCCGGTGTCGGCCAGGTAAAGCTTGGGGCTCTTGATGATGGACTTGGTGCGATTGGAGAACCACGGTTCCAACAGCACCGCCTGCCCCGACGCTTCCAGCATGGATAACCACTGATTCGCGGTGGATGGCGCAATGCCCACATCGCGCGCGAGGTCGGCTTTGTTCAGCAGGTTGGCGGAACGCAGGGCACAGGCGCGCAGGAAACGCTCGAAATCGCGCAGGCTGCCGACATTTGCAAGCGACCGGACATCGCGTTCCAGATAGGTGGCGAGATAGGAGTTGTAGTACGTGACGAAATCTATCCGGGTGTTGGCATACAACTCCGGAAATCCACCGCGTACTACGGCGGTTTCGACACCGGTTTTCGGAAACGCTCCCCGAATTTCCGACAGTGACAGCGTCTCCAGTTCGATGATATCCGAGCGGCCGGCCAGCGATTCCGAGACGCCTTTCATAAGAGTGAACTTTTGCGAACCCGTCAACAGATATTGCCCATGCCGGCCGCGGTGAGCGTCCACCGTCGCTTTAAGGTGCCGGAAGAGGCCGGGCGCATATTGCACTTCATCAATAATTACCGGGGCGGGGTGCCGACGCAGAAAAGCGTCCGGTTCCTTCTCCGCTTGCTCCGCCTCCGTCGGCAGGTCGAGGGAAACGAAGCCGTGCCGCGGAAACAGTCGTCGCAGGGTGGAGGTCTTGCCGGTCTGACGCGCGCCGGTGAGCACCACGACCGGGCGGGTCGCGACCGAGCGCCGCAGATGCTTTTCAACGTCGCGTGGAATCCACATGTGCGGAATATACGATACAATCGCATATTCCGCAATACCCGCTTTTTCGCCCGGTTTCCGCCGCGCTCCAGTAGTGCTCGCACAGCGCCGCGGCAATTGTCTCGATCGGTGTCTCCTCGGCCAATGAACTCAACACGCCAGCCCTTCGCGCCGCGCACCTGACAAAAGGCGCCTTTTTCGGCGCAGGAACAAGGCCAGATTTGCCGCTGCGCCGCGGCTTGCGCCATTGTTTTCGGTTTCTAGGGGGGCGGAAAGCCTGTAAAATTGCGGCTATACGAGCATCCCTAACCGTGCCCACCTTCCAGGAACTTATTCTCAGGCTGCAGTCCTATTGGGACCGGCAGGGCTGCGCGCTATTGCAGCCCTACGACATGGAAGTCGGCGCCGGCACTTCGCACACCGCCACGTTCCTGCGCGCGCTCGGCCCCGAGCCCTGGCGCGCCGCCTACGTCCAGCCGTCGCGCCGCCCCAAGGACGGCCGCTACGGCGACAATCCCAACCGCCTGCAGCACTACTATCAGTATCAGGTGGTGCTCAAGCCTTCGCCGCCGGAGATCATTGACCTCTATCTCGGCTCGCTCACCGCGATAGGTCTCGATCTGCAACAGAATGACGTGCGCTTCGTCGAGGACGACTGGGAGAATCCCACGCTTGGCGCCTGGGGCCTGGGTTGGGAAGTCTGGCTGAACGGGATGGAAGTAACCCAGTTCACCTATTTCCAGCAGGTAGGCGGCCTGGAGTGCAAGCCGATCACCGGCGAAATAACCTACGGCATCGAGCGCCTCGCGATGTACCTGCAGGGCGTCGACAACGTATTCGACCTGATCTGGGCTCCGGGCGTGACTTACCGCGACGTATACCACCAGAACGAAGTCGAGCAGTCGACCTACAATTTTGAACATTCCAATATAGCGATGCTGTTCGCCCACTTCAACGATTACGAGTCCGAAGCCAAGAGCCTGATGCAAGCGCGCCTCGCACTGCCCGCTTACGAGATGGTGCTGAAGACCGCCCACACCTTCAACCTGCTCGATGCTCGCGGCGCGATCTCGGTCACCGAGCGCGCCGTCTACATCGGGCGCATACGCAATCTGGCGCGCAGCGTGTCGCAGGCGTATTTCGATTCGCGCCTGCGCCAAGATTTTCCGATGTGTCCCCCTGAACAACTGGCGCGCCTCGGTATCGATCTTCCGGCATTGAAAGCAGCGCTGAAGGAACGCGAAACGGCATGAACGCGAATCTCCTGGTCGAGTTGTTCACCGAGGAATTGCCGCCGAATGCGTTGAAGAAGATTGGCGAGACCTTTGCTCGTGAAATACGCCAAGGATTGATTGATCTCCGCTTAGTGACGCCGGAACAGAGGTGGCAATGGTTTGCGACTCCGAGGCGGTTAGCGATCCACATTCAACACGTTGCGCCACAACAATTACCGAGGGTTATGGCTGAAAAATTGGTGCCCGTGTCAATCGCCTTTGATGCTGATGGCAAGCCGACTCAGGCGCTTCTGAAAAAATTGCAGGCAAAAGGCCTTCGAGAAGCTGACATCCCCGCTCTTGAACGTCGCGTCGAAGGCAAGACCGAGACCCTCTTCTTCCAGCGGACCGACAGCGGCTTCGCGCTTGAACAAGTCCTGGGAGATATCCTCGTCGACGCGTTTGCCAAGCTGCCGGTTCCGAAAGTGATGAACTATCAGCTTGCCGACGGAGCCACAACGGTCCAGTTTGTGCGCCCAGTGCATGGGATTGTCGCCCTGCACGGCTCGAAGATCGTACCGGTATCCGCGCTAGGCCTGAAGGCCGGTCGCATCACGCAAGGCCACCGCTTCCTAGGCGCTAAGGATATTCACGTCGCCACGGCAGACGCCTACGAGGAAGCGCTTGCCGCCCATGGGAAAGTTATCGCGTCTTTCGACGACCGCCGGACCGTAACCGAACAGCAACTGCGCGCAAAGGCAACTGAGCTTAAAGCGTCGCTTGGCCCCGAGGCCGATGTGGCGCTTTTGCTGGACGAAGTTACAGCGCTAGTCGAGTATCCGACCGTCTACGTCGGCGAATTCGAATTCGAATTTCTGTCCGTGCCGCAGGAATGCCTGATTCTGACTATGCGGGCAAACCAGAAATATTTTCCGCTGTTCGACGAGTTCGGAAAGCTGACCAACAAATTCCTCATCGTCAGCAATATGCGACTAGAGAAGCCGAAGAATATCGTCGAAGGCAACCAGCGCGTAGTGCGACCGCGCCTCGCCGATGCACGCTTTTTCTTCGAGACCGACAAGAAGATCAAGCTAGATAGGCGAGTGCAGCGGCTTGCATCAGTTACGTACCACAATCGAATTGGTAATCAGCTTGAACGTGTTGAACGCATAAGGAAACTAGCAGTTGCGATGGCCGGCTTGGTCGGCGCCGACGCAGGACTCACGGACAGAGCCGCTCTACTTGCCAAGGCCGATCTTGTTACCAACATGGTAGGTGAATTTCCTGAACTGCAAGGCGTTATGGGCCACTACTACGCATTGGCAGATGGCGAAAGCCCTATTGTAGCCGAAGCTGTAGAACAACATTACTGGCCGAGATTCTCGGGGGACAAGCTTCCGACCAACGATGTTGGCGCCTGTGTGTCGCTTGCCGACAAATTAATTTCGATCGTGGGCATTTTTGGTATAGGTGAAGCGCCATCCGGCGAAAAAGATCCCTATGCGCTCCGTCGAAGTGCACTTGGATTTATTCGCATACTGATCGAACGAGGAATTTCGCTGGACGCAAGGCAACTAATCGACCAAGCAGCCCAACTCTTCATCGACCCGAAAGTTCATGAATCCTCCGCCAATTATTTGCGACAAGACCAAGAGCAACGCACCAAACACGAGAAAGGGGCCAAGGTTTTCGCCTTCGGCCATGTAACCATAAATATCTCCGAAGGCGCTAAGTCCAGCGTTTATCAATTTATTCTAGAGCGACTTCGCGGGTATCTGCGCGACAGGCAATACACAGCCAATGAGATCGAGGCTGTCCTCGCACTTAGGCCGAATCGTATCGATCAAGTAGTGCCTCGTATTGACGCAGTGCGCGCCTTCGCTGCCATGCCCGAGGCAGAAAGTCTCGCCAGCGCCAACAAGCGCATAGGCAATATCCTGAAGAAAGCTGACAGTAGCGCATCTCCAGCCGATTCCGCCTTGTTCGTCGAGCCATCAGAAAAAGCCTTGGCCGAGAGAGTTAAGCAAATCGGCCCGGACGTGGAGAAGCGCTTCGCGGCGAATGACTACGCCGGAACGCTCAAACTGCTAGCGCAGATGAAACAGCCGGTCGATACTTTCTTCAACGACGTGATGGTCATGGCCGAAGACCCGAAACTGCGCGCCAACCGTATCGCGCTCCTGCGCGAACTGCACGGCCTCATGAATCGCGTCGCCGACATCTCCAAGCTCGCCGCATGAAACTCGTCATCCTCGACCGCGACGGCGTGATCAACTTCGACAGCGACCGATACATCAAGAGCCCGGAGGAGTGGAAGCCGATTCCGGGCAGCCTGGAGGCGATCGCGCGCTTCACCCAGGCGGGCTTTCGCGTGGTGGTCGCCACCAACCAGTCCGGCCTGGGGCGGGGTTTGTTCGACATGGCCACGCTCAACGCCATGCACGACAAGATGCACAAAGCGGTGAACCAACTGGGCGGGCGCATCGACGCCGTGTTCTTCTGCCCGCACGCGCAGGACGCGGGCTGCGCCTGCCGCAAACCGCAGCCGGGCATGCTGGTGGAAATCGCCGAGCGCTTCAATGTCGCGCTCGAGGGGATGCCGGCGATCGGCGACTCACTGCGCGACCTGCAGGCGGCGGACGCAGCCGGCACCCGGCCGATCCTGGTACTGACCGGCAAGGGCGAGCAGACGCTGAAGGCGGGCGGCCTGCCCGAGGGCACCGAAATCCACCGGGACCTGGCCGCCGCCGCCATGGCGCTCGCCTCATGAACTTCCTGCGCGCGTTAATCTACTACCTTCTCCTGGTCATCATCGTCGTTCCCTACTGGGTGCTGGTGATGTGCGTGGCGTGGCTGCCGCGCATCCCGCGCTGGAAAATCATCGCCGGCTGGCCGCGCCTGGCCGCGTGGCTGGCGATCTACGTGCTCGGCATCCGCTACGAGGTGCGCGGCCGGGAAAACATTCCCGCCGAACCGGTGGTGATCCTGTCCAAGCATTCTTCGGCCTGGGAGACCCTCGCCTACTCCGGCATTTTTCCACCGCATGTCTACGTGATGAAGCGCGAGCTGATGTGGCTGCCCTTCCTCGGCTGGGGGCTGGCGCTGTTCAACCCGATTTTCATCAACCGCGCCGACCGCAAGAACGCGATGCGCCGCACGGTCGAGGTCGGCAAGCAGCGATTCGCCCAGGGCTTCAACATCATGATCTTCCCGGAAGGCACCCGCATCGCCGTCGGCAAACGCGGCAAGTACAAGCTCGGCGGGGCATACATCGCGGTGCAAACCGGCGCGCGCGTGCTGCCGGTGGCGCACAACGCCGGACTGCTGTGGCCGCGCAATTCCTTTCTCAAGCGCCCGGGCATGGTGACGGTGGTGATCGGCGCGCCCATAGCCAGCGCCGGCCACACGCCCAAACAGCTCATGCGCAAGGTCGAGGACTGGATCGAAGGGCAGGTCGAGATCCTGGTGCACGCGAAGCGCGAAAACAATGCAGCTTGAACTGCCGCTTGCCCTGACACCCGTGCCTACGCCGATGGGCACGCTGCGCTATATCCAGCTCGAGCGCGAGATCGTCGGCTACCGCTTGCGCCGCGCCCGCCGGCGTACTATCGGCCTGGTGATCGGCGATGACGGCCTGCGCGTGGCCGCGCCGGGACATACGCTGATCGCCGAAGTCGAAGCCTTTATCCGGGAAAAAGCGCGCTGGGTGCTGAAAAAACTGTCCGAGCGGCGCGCCGCACCCAAGCCGCCGCTGGTGAACTGGAGCGATGGGACCTTGATCGCGCTGCTGGGGACACCGGTAAGAATCGAGCTCCTGCCCGGCCGGTGCGGCATCAGTCTGGAGGATGGACGCCTCGGCATCGGCCTTGCACCCCGCGCCGAGCCGGCGGCTTTGAGAAAGCGCGGCATCGCCTGGTTCAAAGACAGGGCGCGAGCGCTGTTCGGCGAGCGCCTGGCGTTGTACGCCGCCGGCCTGGGCGTGCCGATGCCGGCGCTGACGCTGTCCAATGCACGCACGCAATGGGGAGCGTGCCAAGACGGACAGGTGCGCCTCAACTGGCGCCTGATACATCTGCCGCTGCACCTCGTCGATTACGTGGTCGCGCACGAACTGGCGCATCTGCGGGAAATGAACCACTCGGCGCGCTTCTGGGCGGTGGTCGGCGGCCTCTATCCCGATTACCAAGCGGCGCGCAGGGAACTGCGCGAGAGCAGCCACCGTCTGCCGATTTTATAGGAAAAATCGCGGTGAGAATTCTGCATACGATGCTGCGCGTGGGCAACATGGAACGTTCGCTGAAATTCTACACCGAGGTCATGGGCATGAAGCTCATGCGCACCACCGACCGGCCGGAACAGAACTATTCGCTCGCTTTCGTCGGCTACGGCGCCGAGGACGCGCACGCCGTGATCGAACTCACCTACAACTACGGCGTGGACAAGTACGACATGGGCAACGCATTCGGGCATCTCGCAATCGAGGTGCCCGACGCCTACGCAACCTGCGAAACGGTCAAGGCAAAGGGCGGCAGCGTGAGCCGTGAAGCCGGACCGGTGAAAGGGGGCAGTACGGTAATCGCCTTCGTCCAGGATCCGGACGGATACAAGATCGAGCTGATCCAGCGAAAATGACCGGGCGCGTTCGTTCGCGCTAGAGCGTGGCGGCGCGATACTTTCGCAGCACGCTGGGCTGGCCGATCAGCATTTTGGCGAACTCTTCCAGCAGCGCCTCGTTGATGTCGCCCGCGGGAATGCGCAGCTCATCCGCGCCCAGGCGCAGGAAGTGCTTGCCCTTCACCACCAGCCGGCAGTTTTCATAGTCGGCGGCGACGGTGATGTCGCAGGTGATGGTAGCGGGCACGGTGAATTTCATCTTGTGGAAGCCGCCGCCCGGTTTCTTGACTTCCTCTTCGGTGAATTTCAGACCGTAGTTCCACAGCACATCGCGCACCTTCTGCATCGTGGCGGGCATGTCGCGCTCTAGGACCAGGCTGGTAGGTAAAGTCCACCTGATGAAAAAAGTGATGAAGTCGTAATAGTCCTTGTCGCCGATTTTTTTCTTGCGGTAGTCGATGAAGGATTCCGCAAAACCCAGATTTTGGAAATCGCCTATTCCCGGAATCGAATACGCCGTCGGGTTGGTCGGTCTGAGCACCGCCAATTGCTTGAGCAGATCGTTCAGGTAAAGGAACGTCTGGTGCATTCTCGCCTCGACCAGCTTGATGCTTTCCTGCAGCATCGACTGCTGCGAAAGCTGCTGGCTCTTCACCATGTCTGCCTGTTTTTTCAGGTCATCGAGCAGGCCCATACTATTCTCCGGGATAAACGCTTGGCTGGATCGGCGAGGGTGTCTATTGTGCCAGCCGCGGGCGCTTTTGTGAATATCAATTCTGCGTCAATTTTTCTTTTTCCGCCATGTAGTTGCTAATCGCGACAAAATCGGCCACCGTCAGATTCTCGGCGCGCAGGCCCGGTGCGATCCCCAGCGCGGCGTAGTCCCCGGCGCGAAGCAACCCGGCGAGGGAATTGCGCAAGGTCTTGCGCCGCTGCGCAAAAGCACGCCGCACCACCTGCCCCAGACCTGCCTCGGTCGCCGCCGCCAACTGCGCCGTCGGCCGCGGCAGCATGCGCACCACGGCTGAATCGACCCGCGGCGACGGCAAAAAGGCGTCCGGCGCCACCTCCAGCAGCAACGCCATGTCGAAGCGGTACTGCAGCATCACCGACAAACGGCCGTAATCGCGGCCGCCCGGCGTGGCAACCATGCGCTCGACCACCTCTTTTTGCAGCATGAAATGCATGTCCTGTATGCGCTCCGCGTAGCGCGCCAGATGGAACAGCAGCGGCGTGGAGATATTGTAGGGCAGGTTGCCGACCACGCGCAGCGCGCGCGGCAGCACGGAAAAATCGAATTCGAGCACATCGCCCGTATGCACCGTGAGGCGAGCCGGCGGAAAGGCGCGCCGCAGGCGCGCGACAATATCGCGGTCGATCTCGATCACATGCAGGTGACGCAGAACCGCGCTGAGGGGAGTAGTGAGCGCCCCTAGCCCCGGTCCGATTTCCACCATCGCGTCGTCCGCCCGCGGCCCGATCGCCGCGACGATGTCGGCGATCACGGTCTGGTCGGTGAGAAAATGCTGGCCAAAGCGTTTGCGCGGGCTGTGTTTCACATCCAAGCCAGAGGGCGCTTGGAACCTAAAGCCTCGGGGCATGCGCCATCTCCAGCGCCATTTCAATCGCCGCAATCAGGCTGCCCGCGTCGGCCTTGCCCGTTCCGGCCAATTCCAGGGCCGTGCCATGATCGACCGAGGTGCGCACGATGGGAAGCCCGAGCGTGACGTTGACGCCCTTGCCAAAGCTTGCATATTTGAGCACCGGCAGTCCCTGATCGTGATACATAGCCAGCACGCAATCGCCGCGCGCGAGCACCTGCGGCGTGAACAGCGTATCGGCGGACAAGGGCCCTTCGAGGTCCATGCCTTCCCGGCGCAACTGGTCCAGCACCGGGGAAATGATCTCGATTTCTTCGCGGCCGAGGTGACCGCCCTCGCCGCCGTGCGGATTGAGCCCCGCGACCAGGATGCGCGGCCGAGCCAAGCCAAAACGCTGCCGTAGCGCCTGGTTCAAAATCCGCAAGGTCGCCGCCAGACTTTCGCGAGTGATCGCGCCGGCCACATCGGCAAGCGCCATGTGCGTGGTGGCGAGAGCCACGCGCAGTCCGGCGCCGGCAAGCATCATCACGACGCGCGGCGTCGAGGTCAGCCCGGCAAGGTATTCGGTGTGCCCGGTAAAAGGAATACCGGCATCGTTGATCGCGCCCTTGTGCACCGGTGCGGTCACCATCGCGGCATAGCTGCCGTCGATGCAGCCGGCGGCGGCGCGCCCGAGCAAGGCCAGCACGTAAGGGCTGTTGACCGGAGCCAGCCTGCCCGCGGTCACGGGCGCGACGAGCGGCACATGCTCCACTTCGATCTCATCTGCCGCGGGCGCCTGCGCGGGATCGAATGCGCGCAAACGCAGGGCCAGGCCGAGCTCGGCGGCGCGGGCGGCAAGCAGTTCGCGGTCGGCGAGAACTACCGCGCGGCAAGCCAGGCGCACGCGCGCCAGCGCAAGACAAATGTCCGGTCCGATGCCGGCGGGCTCGCCGGAAGTGACCGCGATGACCGCGCGCTGGTTCACCGCTCCTCCGGCCGATACTCCACGAAGGCGCGGTCGCGCAACTGGCGCAGCCATTCCTGGTAGGCCTCGTCGGCTTTGCGCTCGCGCAGGATCAGGCGCGCCTCCTGCCGCTTGCGCTCGCCGGACACACTGGTCTTGCGTCGCTCCAGCACCTGCAGCAGATGCCAGCCGAAAGGCGACGCGAACAGTTCGCTCAACTGGCCCACCTTGAGGCTGTCCATCATGCGCTCGAACTCGGGCACGGTATCTCCAGGATAAATCCATCCCAGGTCGCCGCCCTTGATCGAGGACGCGTCATCGGAATTGAGCTTCGCCAGCTCGCCGAAATCGGCGCCGTTGATGATGCGTTCGCGCAAATTGTTGAGCTTGCGCTTGGCGTCGGCCTCGGACACGATCTCGCTGGTTTTCACCAGTATGTGCCGCGCATGCGTCTGCTCGACCAGTGCCGCGACCCCGCCGCCGCGGCGTTCGACGAGCTTGATCACATGGAAACCGGCCGGGCTGCGCATGACGCCGCTTACCTCGCCCGGCTTCATGCCGTCCAATGCATGGGCGAACAACTCCGGCAGCCGGTCGCGTGCGCGCCAGCCCATAGCCCCGCCCTGCAAAGCGTCCGGCGCATCGGAAAAACCGACCGCCAACTTCGCAAAATCCGCGCCCTCGCGCAATTGCAGCAGCACCTGCTCGGCACGGCCGCGCTGCTTCTCCACCTGCTCCGGGCTCGCTTGGTCCGGCAGCCGCAGCAGAATGTGGGCCAGGTTGTAATCGGTCGTCGAAGTTTGCGACGCGTCCTGCTGGCTGAGAAAATAGTCGATCTCGTTGTCGCTGACGGCGATGCGGGCGTCCACCTCGCGCTCGCGCAAGCGCGACAGCATGATCTCGTCGCGGATCTCCTCGCGGAACCTGTCGAATTGGACGCCATCGCGCTCCAATGCGCGGCGGAATTCGGTCAGCGACATCTTGTTGCTTTCGGCAACGCGCAGGACGGTACGGTCCAGTTGCAGGTCGTCCACGCGCAGCGCCGTCTCCTTGGCCAACTGGATTTGCAGCCGGTCCATGATCATGCGCTCCAGCACCTGCTGTTGCAGCACCTCTTGCGGAGGCGGCTGCGTCCCCTGCTGGCCCAACTGCTGCGTTACCGCCTTGACCCGCGCGGCAATTTCGCGGCTGGTGATCACCTCGCTGTTGACCACGGCGACGATGCGGTCTACCAGCACAACCTGGTTGGATGCGACTGGGGTGGGCGCAGTTGTCTGCGCGAGAAGGTTGCCGGCTCCGAATGCCAGCGCCGCGCCCGCGAACCGCGCAAGCGCCGCCGGATTTAAAAATCGCATGTAAAGATTACTCGTAAAAATCGAACGGTCGCGAATCCGGGCGGGTCTGGTTGAGACGGCCGTAGCCGGGGATGTTACGCTTCAGCGTCTCCAGCGGATTGGACCCGATGCGCGAGAATCCGTTCAGTTCCAACTGCACGAACACCGCGCTGGTGAAGTTCCCGGTGGCCGCGGCAAAGCGCTGCACCACGACCCGGCCAATCCAGCAGGCACCATTATATTCGAAACCGCCCAGGCTTTCGACCAGGCGGTTGTCCCGCAGGGAGTAGTTGTAACGGCCCACGCCGTACCAGCCGCCGCCCAGCGGCCATTGCGCCGATACGTCAACCTGATTCAGCGAACCGCGGGTAAAGCGATAGCCAAGGTTGAACGCCTTGGTGGTCTCGGGCTGGTAGCGGGCGCCCAACCCTAGGCGCTCGAAAAAATTCCGGCGCGGGTTGTACTGCAGCGCGCTGTCCAGGGTCCAATTGCGGGCGATGCGCCCGCTCACGGCGGCCAGAAAATCCGAGGTCTTGTCGGTGCGCGTCGGCGTAACGTCATTCAGCGCCACCTGCTGATTCTGAAAATAGTGACGCTGGCCGATCGTGGCCTTGAGCACCTCCTGGCCACTGGTGGGCGATAATATCCGCGTGGTCGCGGCAATGGTCAACTGGTGAGCGTCGGCGATCCGGTCGCCGCCGTTGAACAGATTCTCGGAAAAAATCTGCGCATAGTTGAAATCGGCCAGCCCGGTATCGAACAGCGGGATCTTGCTTTGGTCGCGGTAAGGCGCGTACAGGTAATACAGCCGCGGTTCCAGGGTCTGGCGGAAATTCTGCCCGAGAAACGCCGAGTCGCGCTCGAAGCTTAGACCGCTGTCCAGGCTGGCGATGGGCAGCGCCCGATGAATCGTCTCCGGGGTGTCGACCGCGTTGCGCGCGAGGCTGTAGGCGGTGGAGTGAAAGCCCAGTTTGGGTGTGAGATAGGCACCCGGCGAAATCAAGGGCAGGCTGGCGCTTGGGTAAAGCGTAAGACGGCTGCCGATGACGCTGGTAGGGTGATAGAACTTGACGAACTCGCTCGCCAGAGCCAAGTCCACGCCGCCGACGTACTGGCGCGTCGCATTCAGCGTGAACTGCGGCAACCGGCCGTAAGGTTCGATCACCGGGTTGGCCGGGTCCTGCAGGGTCTGGAAGCGCTGCACTCGCGCGGTCGCGACCCACCAGCCGCCGTGGTAAATCAGCATGCCGTCGCGCGGCAGCGTGGTCTGCGAGGTGATGTTGATGCGGCTCGACAGGTCGCGAAAATAGTTGTCGTCGGAAACCTTGTTGAGGTTGAGGTAGCCGCTCAGCTTGCTGCTGAATCGTTGATTATGCTGGATGTTGGTGGCAAAGCGGCTGAGGTTCCTGACCCGGTCCTTCGGCATGTGCTCGAAGCGCGCATCGCCTTCGTAGTCGCGATCGACATACCGAAGCTGCGTCGTCAACTGCAGCCCGCGCTTGGAAAATTCGCGCGGCGCGATGGTGAGATCCCGGTCGGGCGCGAGGTTCAGGTAGAACGGCGCGCTGATTTCCACCCCGCTCTTGCCGGTGCTGCCTATGGTGGGCGGCAGGAAGCCGCTCTTGCGCTGGTTGTGCAGAGGAAAATCCACCCAGGGCAGGTAGACGACGGGCGCACCCTTGAATACCAGCTTGCCTTTGCGCGCCGTGCCCAAATCGCGCGTCATGTCCAGGTCAAGTTCGCCGACCTGCAAATACCAATCGTCGTTGCCCGGCTTGCAGGTGGTGAACGTCGCGTTCTCCAGGTGATACTTGTCCTTGCCTTCCAGCTTGATCACGTCGGCTGTGCCGCGCGCCCGCACCGGGGCGTAGCCGGCGCGGCTGCGCAGCGCAAATTCGTAGTCGGCCTGGTCGAACCGACCGACGCTGTCGTGCACGCGCAGGCGCAGCCCGGTGCCGCTCATGCGGTCGCCGTCGCGCGCAAGGCGCACGCCGCCGCTCGCCTGCACCTCGTCGGTGGCATAGAGATAAAGCAAGCGGTCGGCATGGATGCTGACCTTGTCCTGGCGCAGTTCGGCGTTGCCGCTGGCGCTGGTTTCCTTGTTGGCGTAGCCCTCCATCCGGTCGGCGGTGATGGTGACCGGCGCGCTGGCGCCGGCTGGCCTGGCCGCCGGCGACCGCAGACGCGGCTCCTGCCCCTGTGCCAGCGCCGCGCAAATGAGCAAGGCCAAACCCGGCGCGAACTGGCGCATCGAGGACTTCATGGTGGATCGAGGGGGAGGGCGTGTTCTTGAATGCTAAAATCGCACACTTTCGCATTTATGGCAATCGGGAAGCATTTTGGAGCGGACATCTTTGGAGCGGACGCTGGCGTTACAGGCATGGCTCGGCCGCCTTTTCCCCGCGGAAAAATGGCAGCTCGAGCCGGCCTCGGCCGATGCCAGCTTCCGCCGCTATTTCCGCATCAGCCTTGCCGACCGCGGCGAGAGCCGCATTGTCATGGATGCGCCCCCCCAGCAGGAGGACTGCCGGCCTTTCATCCGGGTCGCGGCGCTGCTGCGGCAGGCCGGCCTCAATGCGCCAGCGGTGCTGGCGCAGGATCTGGGGCAGGGTTTTCTGTTGCTCACCGACCTCGGCGCCACCACCTATCTGGCTGCGCTGCAACGGGATGCCGCCCGCGCGGACGCCCTGTTCCGCGACGCCACCGATGCGCTCATCGCCTGGCAACTCGCCAGCCGGCCGGGCGTGCTCCCGCCGTATGACGCCGCCTTGCTGCGGCGCGAGCTCGATCTGTTTCCGCATTGGTATCTGGCGCGCCACCTCGGCTTGGCGCTCTCGCCTGCGCAGCGTCAGGTGCTGGAGCGCATGTTCGCTCTGATCATGGCGAGCAATTTAGCCGAGCCCGCCGTCTACGTGCATCGCGACTACATGCCGCGCAACCTGATGGTGAGCGAGCCCAACCCCGGCATCCTCGATTTCCAGGATGCGGTATACGGCCCGATCAGCTACGACGTGGCATCGCTTGTGCGCGACGCTTTCATCAGTTGGGAAGAAGAGCGCGCGCTCGACTGGGTGGTGCGCTACTGGGACCGGGCGCGCCGCGCCGGGCTGCCGCTCGGCGTCGACTTCGGCGACTTTTACCGCGACCTCGAGTGGATGGGCCTGCAGCGCCATCTGAAGGTACTGGGCATTTTCGCGCGCATCTACTACCGCGACGGCAAACCCGGCTATGTCGAGGACACGCCGCGCTTCGTGCGCTACGCGCGCGCTGTCGCCGGACGCTACAACGCGCTCGCGCCGCTCGCGCATCTGTTCGACGAGATCGAGAAGCAGCAGACTGCGCAGGGAAAGATCTTTCCGTGAAAGCAATGATCCTCGCCGCCGGGCGCGGCGTGAGAATGCGTCCGCTCACCGATACCACGCCCAAGTCGCTGCTTGCCGCGGGCGGCAAGCCGTTGATCGCGTGGCAACTGGAGAAGCTCGCGCGGGCCGGTTTCACCGAAGCCGTGATCAATCACGCCCACCTCGGGCACCTGATCGAAGCTGCGCTCGGCGACGGCTCGCGCTTCGGCGTTTCGATCCGCTACTCGCCCGAGCGCGAAGCGCTCGAGACCGCCGGCGGGATCGCCTTTGCCCTGCCTTTGCTCGGAGCGCAACCGTTTCTGGTGATCAACGCCGACATCTACTGCGATTACGACGTGTCGAAACTCGCGCGATTGCAGCTCGGGGACAGACTTGCACATCTGGTGTTGGTGGATAACCCGGCGCAACATCCGCGCGGCGACTTCGCGCTGGAGGCTGGGTGCGTGCGTGAAAGCGGAAAGCCCATGCTCACGTTCAGCGGCATAGGGGTATACACACCGCGCCTGTTTGGCGGCATTCCACCCGGCGCCAAGGTCGCGCTCGCGCCGATCCTGCGCAAGGCCATGGCGGCGGAGCGGGTGTCGGGCGAGCATTACCGCGGCCGCTGGCGCGACATCGGCACCGCCGAGCGCCTGCGGGCATTGGATAAGGAATTGCGCGGCGGTCCTGCCTGAGCCTGGCCGTCCCTATTGAACCGAGGTCATGGCTCAAACTGTACAATTGACTCAATCCGCGCATACCCGAGCCACTCCCGGCCGCCTTTCATGACCGATATCGATGTCTACGCTCGACGCCGCGCCTCATTGCTCGCGCAGATGCAATGCGGCATCGCCATCGTGCCCACTGCGCCAGAACGCGTGCGCAACCGCGACAGCGAGTACCTCTACCGCTTCGACAGCTATTTCTACTACCTTTGCGGTTTCCGGGAGGCGGAAGCGGTGCTGGTGCTCGTCGCCGGCGCAGAACCGCAAAGCATACTGTTCTGCCGCGAGAAAAACCCGGAGCGCGAAACCTGGGACGGTTTCCGCTACGGCCCGGAAGCGGCCAGGGAAGCGTTTGGCGTCGACGCCGCCCACCCCATCGGCCAACTCGATGAAAAGCTTCCCACGCTCTTGGCCAACCAGCCGGCGCTCTATTACGCGCCGGGCACGGACCCGGACTGGGATGCGCGCGTCATGCGCTGGCTGAATCAGGTGCGCGCGCAGAGCCGCACCGGCATCAGCGCGCCGCACAGCATTTACGACGTGCGCGCCGCGCTGGACGAGATGCGCCTCATCAAGGACGAGCATGAACTCGCGCTGATGCGCCGCGCCGCGGCCATCTCGGCCAAGGCGCACGAGCGCGCCATGCGCGCCACCAGGCCCGGCAGGATGGAATACGAAATCGAGGCCGAGCTGCTGTATGAGTTTCGCCGCCACGGCGCCCAGTTCCCCGCGTACTGGCCCATCGTCGCCGGCGGCGCCAACGCCTGCGTGCTGCATTACAGCGACAACAACGCGCGGCTCGAAGATGGCGCGCTGCTCTTGATCGATGCCGGCTGCGAGCTCGACGGCTATGCGTCCGACATCACCCGCACGTATCCGATCAACGGCAAATTCGGCGGCGCACAGAAGGACGTGTACGAACTGGTGCTCGCCGCGCAAGCCGCCGCCATCGGCGCGACCAGGCCCGGCGCCAACTGGGACGCGCCGCACGAGGCCGCGGTGCGCGTGCTGGCGCAGGGCATGATCGATTTCGGCCTGTGCCAGGGCAGCCTGGACCGGGTGCTCGAAGCGGGCGATTACAAGCGCTTCTACATGCACCGCACCGGCCACTGGCTGGGACTGGACGTGCACGACGCCGGCGAATACAAGCAGGACGGCAAGTGGCGGCCGCTGCTCGCAGGCATGACGCTCACGGTCGAGCCCGGCTGCTACATTCGTCCCGCGGACGACGTGCCGAAAGCCTACTGGAACATAGGTGTGCGCATCGAAGACGACGTGCTGGTGACCAAGGACGGCTGCGAGGTCATCACCGTCGAAACGCCCAAGAGTATCGCCGCGATCGAGGCCTTGGTTGGCAATGGCTGAAGCGGTAGACATCCTGATCGCCGGAGGCGGCCCGGTGGGGGCCGCGCTGGCCCTGGCGCTGCAAGGCAGCGGCCATTCGGTGGTGCTGATCGAGGCGCGCGGTGCCGAAGCCGGCGCGGCGCCGAGTTCCGATTCGGGCGCGGTGCGCCCGATCGCCTTGTCCTACGCGAGCCGCCTGATACTCGAGCGCTTGAACGCCTGGTCCGGTCTTGACGCGACGCCGATCGAAACCATCCACGTTTCGCAGCAGGGCGGGTTCGGCCGCACCCTGATCCGGGCTGCCGAGTGCGACCTGCCCGCGCTGGGCTATGTCGTGAGCTACGTCGACCTGCAGCGGTGCCTGCTCGCGCTGCCCTGCTCGGGGGGAAGGATTTTCGGCGCGAGGCTGAGCGGGTTCGACGGCACCATCGCCGTGGTACAGACGCAGGAAGGAGAGCGCAGGTTCGCGCCGCGCCTGGCGGTATTTGCCGACGGGGCGCGCATCGCCGCCGGCCGCGCGCCGCCGGCCTACACCAGGGACTATCGCCAGACCGCCGTGGTCGCATCGGTAAAGACCGCGCAAGCGCACTGTGGCAGGGCATGGGAACGGTTCACGCCGGAGGGACCGCTCGCCTTGTTGCCCTATGGCGAGCGCTGTGGCCTGGTGTGGACTGTCAGCCCCGACGGTGCCGCGCGCTTGCTCGCGCTCGATACGCCGGCGTTCCTGGCGCAATTGCATGCCGCTTTCGGCGACCGTCTGGGCGCATTCACCGAAGCGGGCGAGCGCGCCAGCTTTGCGCTGGCGCTGCGTTACGGGCAGGATGAAACAGGGACGCACAGCTTGAGCATAGGCAATGCCGCGCAAACCCTGCACCCGGTCGCCGGCCAGGGATTCAATCTCGGCCTGCGCGATGCCTGGGAACTGGCGCGTCTGGCCCGCGCTGCGCGCGAGCCCGGGAGCGACAGTTTTTGCGCGGACTATCGCCGCATGCGAGCGCTCGACCGCCGCGCCGGAATCCAGTTCACCGACAGCCTGGTCGGCCTCTTCTCCAACGCTAATCCGCTGCTCCGACTCGGCCGCGGCGCCGGACTGCTTGCCCTCGACCTGCTGCCGTTCGCCCGCCGCTTTGTCGCGCGGCGCATGATATACGGCGCGCGCGCACTACCGTAGGGAAAGTTAAAGTAATACATTCAAAGTGCGACTAAATCGATTTTTCTTCGCCGGCGATTGGGTATAGAATTGCCTCCCGTTCCGCAAAAATCCCTTACACGAAATGAGAATCGGACCTCACGAGCTGCGCAACAATCTGTTCGTTGCGCCGATGGCTGGGGTCACGGATCGCCCGTTCCGCCAACTGTGCAAGCGGTTCGGCGCCGGCATGGCGGTGTCCGAGATGGTGGCATCCAATTCTCTGCTGTGGGGCAGCGACAAGACGCGGCGCCGCGCCAATCACGCCGGCGAGCCCGATCCGATTTCGGTGCAGATCGCCGGCGCCGACCCGCGCATGATGGCCGAGGCCGCGCGTTACAACGTCGGCGAGGGCGCGCAGATCATCGATATCAACATGGGCTGCCCGGCAAAGAAAGTGTGCAATGTCATGGCCGGCTCGGCGTTGCTGAAGGACGAAGCGCTGGTCGCGCGGATTCTCGAGGCCGTGGTCAAGGCAGTCGATGTTCCGGTGACCCTCAAGTTCCGCACCGGCTGGGACCAGCACAACAAGAACGCCCTGACGATCGCGCGCATTGCCGCCGAGAGCGGCATCCAGTTGCTCTCGATCCACGGGCGCACGCGCGCCTGCGCCTATACCGGCCACGCCGAATACGACACCATCGCTGAAGTGAAGCGCGCCACGCGCCTGCCGGTCATCGCCAACGGCGACATCACCACGCCGCAGAAAGCCAAGTACGTGCTCGACTACACGAAGGCCGACGGCATCATGATCGGCCGCGCCGCGCAGGGACGGCCGTGGATTTTCCGCGAGATCGACTACTACCTCAAGACCGGCATCGAGCTGCCGCCACCGCTCGTGACTGAGATCCACCAGGTGCTGATCGCGCACCTGTACGACCTCTATGCGTTCTACGGCGCCGACACCGGCGTCAAGATCGCGCGCAAGCACATTTCCTGGTACACCAAGGGTCTGGCCGGCTCGGCCAGCTTCCGCCACGCGATGAATCAGTTGCCCAGCATCGAAGAGCAATTATCCGCGGTGAACCGGTTTTTCAATCAACAGGCGCGGCAATACGAGTACCTGCGCTATGAGGAGGAGTTGGCAGCATGACACCGCGCGCCAGTGAAATCGCCGAATGCGTACGCAAGTCCCTGGAAAAATATTTCAAGGACCTGGACGGGGAACGCCCGCGCACCGTCTACGAAATGGTGTTGAAGAATGTCGAGAAGCCCATGATCGAGGTGGTGCTCGCTTACGCCGAGGGCAACCAGACGACGGCAGCCCAGTGGCTGGGCATCAACCGCAACACCCTGCGCAAGAAAATCGAGCAATTGAAAATAAAAATATGAGGCGTGGAAACGGACGCCCGCCTGGCCCGCGCATCCCTCATCGCCCCTTACTCATCGCCCGGGCCCAATCATGAGCATCCTCGTCAAGCAAGCCTTGATCAGCGTTTCCGACAAGACCGGCGTGCTGGAACTGGCGCGCGCCCTGGCGCAGATGAAGGTCTCCATCCTCTCCACCGGCGGCACGGCCAAGCTGCTCGCGCAGAACGGCATTGCCGTCACCGAAGTGGCCGAGTACACCGGCTATCCGGAAATGCTCGACGGGCGCTTGAAGACCCTGCACCCCATGATCCATGGCGGGCTGCTGGCAAGACGCGACCTGCCCGAGCACATGGCGGCGATCAAGGATGCCGGCATCGAGCCGATCGATCTGGTGGCGGTGAATCTCTATCCGTTCACCCAGACCATAGCCAGACCCGGTTGCGCGCTGGCCGAGGCGATCGAGAACATCGACATCGGCGGCCCCACCATGCTGCGCTCGGCGGCCAAGAACCATAACGGCGTCGCCGTGGTGGTCGATCCCGCAGATTACCCGGCGCTGATCGAAGAAATGAGGACGAGCAGCGGCAGGGTCAGCGCCGCCACGCGTTTTGATCTCGCGAAAAAGGCATTCACCCACACCGCCGCCTATGACGGCGCCATCAGCAATTATCTGACCGGCCTCGATCCCGAGCTGAACAGCCGGGACTATCCGGAGCGGCTGACGCTGCAATTCGCCAAGGTGCAGGACATGCGCTACGGCGAGAACCCGCACCAGAGCGCGGCTTTCTATCGCGACCTCGAGCCGGCGCCGGGCAGCCTCGCCGGCTACACCCAGTTGCAGGGCAAGGAACTGTCCTACAACAACGTCGGCGATGCCGACGCGGCCTGGGAATGCGTGAAGACGTTCTCCGAGCCCGCCTGCGTCATCGTCAAGCACGCCAATCCCTGCGGCGTCGCCATCGGCAACACCGTGCTCCAGGCCTACCAGCGCGCGTTTCAAACCGATCCCACCTCGGCCTTCGGCGGCATCATCGCCTTCAACCGGCCGGTCGATGCGCCCGCCGCCGAAGCCGTGGCGAAACAATTCGTCGAAGTGCTGATCGCGCCCGGCTACGATGCGGCGGCGAAGAAGGCGCTTGAATCCAAGACCAACGTGCGCGTGCTCGCCGTGCCGCTGGCCGCGGGCGGCAACCGCTACGACTTCAAGCGCGTCGGCGGCGGTTTGCTTGCGCAGACGCCCGACGCGAAGAACGTCGAAGCCGCGGAACTGCGCGTGGTCACGAGGAAAAAACCCACCGAGCCGGAACTGCGCGACCTGCTGTTCGCCTGGCGCGTGGCGAAGTTCGTCAAGTCCAACGCCATCGTGTTTTGCGGCAGCGGACATACCCTGGGAGTGGGCGCGGGCCAGATGAGCCGCGTCGACAGCGCGCGCATCGCCGCGATCAAGGCGAAAAATGCCGGCCTGTCGCTCGCCGGCTCGGTGGTGGCTTCGGACGCCTTCTTTCCGTTTCGCGACGGCGTCGATGTGGTGGCCGGGGCCGGCGCCAAAGCCATCATCCAGCCCGGCGGCAGCATGCGCGACGAGGAAGTGGTCGCCGCGGCCGACGAGCTCGGCCTGGTCATGGTATATACCGGCGTTCGCCACTTCAGGCACTGACAGGTGAAGCTCATGGTGATCGGCTCGGGCGGTCGCGAGCACGCCCTGGCGTGGAAGCTGGCGCAGAGTGCGCGCGTGCAGAAGATCTATGTCGCGCCGGGCAACGCCGGCACGGCGCTCGAGCCGGGCGTGGAGAACGTCCCCATCACCGACATCGCCCGACTGGCCGATTTCGCGCGCGACAACGGCGTTCATCTCACCGTGGTCGGCCCCGAGGCGCCGCTCGCCGCGGGCGCGGTCGACCTGTTCCGTGCCCGCGGGCTGAAAATCTTCGGTCCGACCCGCGCCGCGGCGCAACTGGAAAGCTCCAAGGATTTCGCCAAGCGCTTCATGCGGCGGCATGGCATCCCCAGCGCCGCCCACGCCACCTTCGGCGACGCGCGCGAGGCGCACGCTTATATCGACGCGCGAGGCGCTCCCATCGTGATCAAGGCCGACGGTCTCGCCGCGGGCAAGGGCGTGATCGTGGCGATGACGGCGAAGGAGGCGCATGACGCCGTCGACCTGATGCTGGTGGACAACAAGATGGGTGACGCCGGGGCGCGCGTGGTGATCGAGGAGTATCTCGCCGGCGAGGAGGCGAGCTTCATCGTCATGAGCGATGGCGAGCACGTGCTCGCGCTCGCCACCAGCCAGGACCACAAGCGCCTGCGCGACGGCGACGCCGGCCCCAACACCGGCGGAATGGGCGCCTACTCGCCCGCGCCGGTGGTGACGCCGGGACTGCACGCGCAGGCGATGCGCGAGATCATCCTGCCTGCCATCCACGGCATGGCGAGCGACGGCATCCCCTACAGCGGCTTTCTTTATGCCGGCCTGATGATAGACGCGAAGGGCAACGCGAAGACGCTGGAGTTCAACTGCCGCATGGGCGACCCGGAAACCCAGCCGATCATGCTGCGGCTCAAATCCGACTTGTTCGAACTGTTCGAACTCGCCTGCGCCGGCACGCTGGACCAGGCCGAGATCGACTGGGACCGGCGCACGGCCCTGGGTGTGGTGCTCGCCGCGGCCAACTATCCGGACGCACCGAGGAAAGGCGCCGTCATCACCGGACTCGCCAATTACACTGAACGCAGCAAGGACTGCATGGTATTTCACGCCGGCACGGTTTTGGATGGCGACAAGGTGGTGGTGAACGGCGGGCGGGTGTTGTGCGTCACGGCCCTGGGCGACAGCGTCAAGATGGCGCAGCGCCGCGCCTATCAGGCGGCCGAAGGCATCCATTTCGACGGCATGCAGTTCCGCCGCGACATCGGCCATCGCGCGATACCCCAAAAAAAGCAATAAGCGCTGGCGTCGCGCTGCGATAAACAACGACTTTAGTACGCGTGCAGGCAGCGGCATTGCGCGCTTCGCGCGCCAACCGTGTTTTCTGTACGGATGAAAAGCACATCCGTACAGAAAACACGGTTCTGGTTAAAACCAAACAGGGCATGGGGGTTTTATACAAGATCGTCGATTGCGCGCGGACGGTTTTTCGTCCGCGCAATTTCGAATCCCCGAGACAACGGAAAGTACGATTTTGGTCACCTCGTATAGCCATGGCCTGAGGCGAACAGGAGCAACTTGCCTCCCGCCCTGCTGATAGAATCCGTGTTTATCCGCGCACCCAGCCAGCCCATGAATCCTGCCGCAGTCGAAGACTACCTGCTCGGCCTGCAGCAGCGCATCGTCGCCGCGCTCGAGAGCCTCGATGGCCAACCATTCCGCGAGGAGCGCTGGGACCGCCCCCAGGGCGGGGGCGGCATCAGCCGCGTGATCGAGGAAGGCAAGCTGTTCGAACGCGGCGGGGTGAATTTCTCGCGCGTGCAGGGCTCGGGCCTGCCGGCATCGGCCTCCGCCTCCCGCCCCGAACTGGCCGGCCGCGCCTGGGAGGCGATGGGCGTGTCGCTGGTGCTGCATCCGCGCAATCCTTATTGCCCCACCGTGCACATGAACGTGCGCTATTTCGTCGCGACCAAGGAGCGCGTCGCGCCCGCGTGGTGGTTCGGCGGCGGCATGGACCTGACCCCCTATTACGGTTTCGCCGAGGACGCGCGGCACTTTCATCGGACCTGCAAGAGCGCGCTCGACCCTTTCGGCGCCGAGAAGCATGCGCAATTCAAGGCCTGGTGCGACCGCTACTTTTTCTTGAAGCACAGGAACGAGCCGCGCGGCATCGGCGGAATTTTCTTCGACGACCTGAACCAGGCGGGATTCGAAGCCTGCTTCGCGCTGACGCAAAGCGTGGGCGATCATTTCATCGACGCCTACGCGCCCATCCTCCTGCGGCGCAAGGACACGCCCTACGGCGAGCGCGAGCGCGATTTTCAGGCCTACCGCCGCGGGCGCTACGTCGAATTCAATCTGGTCTACGACCGCGGCACCTTGTTCGGGCTGCAATCGGGCGGCCGCACCGAGGCAATCCTGATGTCGCTGCCGCCGGTGGTGAAATGGCGCTACGACTGGCAGCCCGAGCCGGGCAGCGCAGAGGCCGGGCTGTACAGCGATTTCCTCGTTGCCAGGAATTGGATCTAGCCGAGTAACCGGACAAAGGCCATTCGCCTTCCCGTTTTCATGGGACTGCCGCCGCCGGGGCGTGGATCACTCGGGCATTATCGAATCAGTTTTGTCATTTGTTACGGAAAGCTCAATAGGTGGCGCGCTTATTGACTTGCGCGCATACTTCGCGTGCCGATACCGGCACGCGATTGAGATCCGCATGCCGACCCTTGCCTCGCATCCGCGCCCGCGCTCGCGACTCATCCGAGCCATCGCCGCGCGCTTCGAATCCTGGTCGCGGGCCGACCCGCGACACCGCTCCCTCAGAAAAAGTACCTGAGCACCGCCTGCCAGACGCGCCGGTCCGGCAAGGCGCCGTAATTGCTGCCCGGCTGACCGGTATTGAGCTGGGTTTGCAGCGCGATATCGACGCGGGTCCAGTGGTAGCGCGCCTCCAGCCATTGCAGCCGGCTGTGGTCGGCGGCATCGTAGCGAACCATGGCGGTGAGATCGAGATGCTTGACCAGGGCGTCCTGCCAGACAAGGTAAACAAACACGTGGTCCCTGGTCGGAAGCTCCTGGATGTTCGTGACCAGGCCGCGATACAGCCCGTAGGCCGCCGGCGGACCGCGCCGCAGCGCATTCCAGCCGGCCTCATCCAGCCCGGCGCCGTTGTATTGATACTCGGCCGTGAGCGAGACGTTGTTCGGCGTCGTATAGGTCAGTCCGGCGGACAAGCGGGAACGAAAAGCTGCATCGCCCGGGCGCTTCAGCGCCTGCGCCGCGAGCGAGGCCGCGCGTCCACCGGACCATTCGAAATAAACCACCGTGGCGGCGTTCGCCAAAGCAGTCAGGTTCAGACCCAGTTGCGGCGATTGTCCGGCGCCGCCGGACAACAGCCATTGCGGACTGAGCGCAGCGGACAGTTTCTCGCTGAGTCCAAGCTGCCAGCGGGCGCGCTGGTTGGTGGCGCCCAAGTCCGGACTGAAAACATTGTCGCTGGATTGATCGGCGAGCCTCGGTGAATAAAGCGCGGTAAGCGATCCGCCGTTCCACAGCGCCTGGCCGCGCAGCATCGCGCTGCCGAGGCGGTTTTCGCGCAGGCTGGCGGGGTCGAGCGAGACGACCGAACGCAGCGCCCCGGCGCGAAAATAGTCGGTCGGGTTGTATCCGAAAGCGACACCGTTGCGCGCGTTGATGCGCCCCAGGTCGACGATACGGTCGGGCTCAGCCTGCCAACTCAGATAAGCCTCTTTCAGGGTGTTGATATCCCGGTTGCCGGAGACCCCGTCCATCCGGTTCAGATCCAGGCGGTCGGCGACTACGGCGCGCCAGCCGGGGGCGAAGGTCTTGTCGAAGCGGGCGTCGATCGACGCTCGCGCGCCGTGCAGCGCGATGCCTGCGCCCTGCCGCCGCGACTCGCGCACGGCCGTTTCCGCGTACACGCGCCAGTCGCCGCTCTGCCCGGCCGTCGTCGAGGTCTTGTCGGCGAGCAATAGCGCCGCCGCATCTTCGTCGGCCGCCAGCGCGGGCGCCGTCGCCGCCAGCAGGAGCAGGAGCAGGACGCGCACGCTCTACTCAGGCTTGAAGCGCGGCAGGTAGTCGCGCTGCAGCCACACTTCGGGCACCTCGCGCCAGGCGTAGTCGGAAAAGCGCATCACCGTCACCCAATTCGGGTCGAGCCCGTCGATGATCACCGTCTCCGTCGGCCGCTCCACACCCAATTGCGGCTGATAGCGCCGATAGTAGGCGGTCTTCAGGAGCTGCCCGCTTTCGGTGTAGAAGCGCGCCTTGACCGGCCGGCTGCTGGACGTGTCGAGCCACATTTCGATGTGGTGGTAGGTCACATCCGCAGACATCGCGGCCAGCGCCAGCTTGTAGCAGCGCCGATTCTGGCGATCGCCGTCGAGAACGCTCTCTTCGGCCGCCACTTGCGCCTGGTAGTCCTTGGCTAGATTGACCGTGACCACGTCGCCGTTGGCCGCCTGGCCGAGCAGGCGCTGCTGCGGCGACAGGCGGATGCTGGCCTTGGAGGACGGGTCGAAAAACCACAGGTCGTTGCCGTTCTTGAGCATCAGCTTGTTCGCGTCGCGCGCCGGGGCGACGAAGCGGATCAGGCTGCGGAACTGCCCGCTGTCGGCATCGGCCTTCGAGTAGACGGAGAGCGTATTGCTGTCGGTCTGCTTGGCGTTGCGGTATTCAACCAGCGTCACGCTCAACGCGAACGGCTTGCCCGGGTTGCGGATGGCATCGCTCGCGGCGAGGATGGCCTGCGCGTTCGGGGCCGCGCCGGCTGCGCCTGCCGACGCGATCAGCAATGTGGCTGCAATCAATCGTTCGAATTTCATAGAGAGTCTTCCTTCCTAAACATGCCTGAGGGCGTCGACGATCAGCATGCGCCCCGCGCGCCGCGCCGGCCACCATGCGGAAACGACGGCGACCAGCGCGAGCCCGGCAGCGGTGCCGAGCATCATCGGCGTCTCCCCCCATACGCGCACGGTCAGCGGCACCGGATCGACCTGCCCCGGCGGCAGCCAGGTCAGGCCGGCATGGTTCACCAGCCAGGCCACGCACAGGGCCGCCGCGACGCCGGCCACCGCGCCCATCAGTCCCAGCAGCAGGGCTTCGCTCATGAACAGCCGGCGGATTCCCGAGCGGCGCAGGCCCATGGCGCGCAGGGTGCCGATCTCGGCGGTGCGCTCGATCACCGCCATGCTCATGGTGTTGCCCACCGTAAACAGCACGATCGCGCCGATCAGCGCCGATATGAAGCCGAAGATCGCGGCAAACATGCCGATGGCCTGGCCGTAGAACGGATTGAGCGTTTCGAAGTCCTGCACCTCCAGCGGCTCGCGCTGCGGCATCGTCGCGAGCAACTCCGCGAGGCGTGTCTTCGCCGCCGGGATCTGGCTGGTGTGGACGAGCTGCAGGACGACCGCAGTGGCCTGCGGCTTTTCCGCGCCGTAGAGCAGGCGCTGCGCCTGCGCCAGGTGCATGCCGACGAACATGTCGTCGAATTCCCTGAAACCCTGCCGTTCGGCCTTGACCACGCGCAAGGACGCCACGTTGGGCGCGCCGTGCACATTGGCCGCCAACAGTTCGATGCGCGCTTCGCCCGGCTGCGCCGCGGGCCGCGCCTCCAGCGCCGAGAGCGCGGCGACATCGGCCGGGGCGCTCGCGCCCGCAGCGGGCTCCGACTTCGTGCGCTGCGGACAGTTCGGCACCTTGAGCGGCTCGCACAATTCGAGCACGCGCGCGACGCCGTTGCCGATGACCACCGCGTCCTCCGCGGTTCCGGTCAGAGGGGACGGCGGCAGATCGATCGGCAGGCCGTAGTCGTTCCAGCCGCGCATGCGATTGCGGTCGGCGACGACCAGGCCCGCGCCGAGGATGGTGCGCGACACGCCCGCGGCGAAGTTGCCGGCGATGCCGCCGAGCGAAATCGTCGGCGTCACGACGGCGAGCATCGGCGCGAGCACCGGGTCACGCGCGACCACGTCAATCACGTGCTGGTACTCGGCGATGCCGTAAGCGGCCGGGTTGCCGCTGCCATAGAGGAAATAGTCCTTGCGCTGGATCTGCAGGTGGCCGCCGCGCATGACGTAGCTGGTCTGCAGGCTCAGCGTGATGTTGCGGCTGTAACCGCCGAACACCAGGACCGTGACCGCGCCGATTACCATGGCCGACAGGGTCGTAAGCGAGCGGCGGCGGTTGCGCAACAGATTGCGCAGGGCGAGCGAAAGTGTCCTCATGACGTGCCCTCCTTGCGCTGCTCGCGCTGCTCGCGCCGCTCGATCTTCTCGATCCGGCCGTCGCGGATCATCACCGCGTCGTCCGCCTCGGCCAGCACCTTGGGATCGTGCGAGGAAAATACGAACGACACATGGTGTTCGCGCTGCATCTCGCGCATCAGCGAAATAATGGCCGCGCCGGTGTGGCTGTCCAGGTTCGCGGTCGGTTCGTCGGCAAGCACCAGTCGCGGCGACGGCGCCAGCGCGCGCGCGATGGCGACGCGCTGGCGCTCGCCTCCGGAAAGCTGCCCCGGAATATTGCGCGCCTTGCGCGCAAGCCCGACCGCATCGAGCAGGGCCCCGATTCGCCGTTTGCGCTCGGCCGCGGGCACGCGCGCGAGCAACAGCGGGTATTCCACGTTCTCCTCGACCGTCAGCACCGGCAGGAGATTGAAGTTCTGAAAAATGAAACCGATATGGCGCGCGCGGAAATCGGACAGCGCGTCGTCGGACAGCTTTTGCACCGCCTCGCCGGCGACGATGACTTCGCCGCGATCGGGTTGATCGATGCAGCCGATCAGGTTAAGCAACGTGGTCTTGCCGCTGCCCGATGGGCCGGAAATCACGGTGAAGCAGTTGGGGCGGATTTCCAGGTCGATGTCGATGAGAGCCGGTACGTCAACCGCATCTAGGTGATAGGTCTTGCCGATCCGGTTCATGCTGACGACATTCATGCTGGCCTCGGGTTCTTGGATTGGCATGGCAACATCCTAAACAGCCGCCGCGGCGCGGCCAAGCGCAATCCGACGAAACGGCCGGATTCGGGCGCCAAGCGCCGCCTGGCGGGGCGAATGTGGATCGTCGATAGCGCACGGATGAAAAGCACATCCGTGCGCTATCGACGATCTTGGAAAAAAGCAAGGCTAAACTGTCCTTGTTTTTATCAATAACCGCGTTTTCTGGCCGGATGGTTTTTATCCGGCCAGAAAACGCGGTTGGCGCGCGCAGCGCGCAATGGCCGCTACGTCGGCATCGATCGACGTAAGACGACACGCTGCAGTGATCAAGCTTGCGCAGACGGCGTCCCGTCCGCGCGGATCGAAACCAGCTCTTATTGCCGCAGTTTCGCATCGGCGCTGGCGCGGTAATGCCGGTTGGCGTCCTCGGGCTTGCCGATGCGGTCGAACAGTTGCGCCAGCGCGACGTGCGCACCGCGGCTGGGTTCCTCGGACAGGCTCGCCTCGAGGTAGCTCCGCGCCTTGCCCCACAGCTCCTGCGCGAGGCACAGGCGCCCGAGCGTCAGCAGCAGCGCGCGTTCGCGCGGCCGCGACTTCAGCCACTTCTCCGCGCGCTCGATCTGCGCCAGGACATCGGCGCCCAGGCACTCCCCATAGAGCAATATCAGCTCGCCGCTCCACTCCGTCTCCAGCGCCGCCGCGACGATTTCGTGCGCGCGGCGGCAATCCCCGAGCGCAATGAACAACTGCGCCGCGGTGCACGCGACGCGAGCATCGAGCTTGTCTTCGGTACCCTGCCAGCAAGCGGCAAGGCCGGTCGTGTCCCGCGCCTGCTGGCGCAGCGCCTCGATCTGGGCGGTGATGCGCAACTGCGTCGCCGCCACCTCGGCGAGCGCGCCGCGCTTGCCCAGGGCCGTGGCCAAGCGGCGCACTTCGTCCCAATGGCCCAGGCGCTGGTGCGCTTTCATCAGCATGCGCTGGGTGGCGATGCGCTTCCCCCCGCTCCCGGACAATTCGCGCAAAACCTCGAGCGCCTCGCCGTAGCGGCTATCGTCGAGCAGCAGGC
>SCTX01000089.1 GCA_004298385.1 Betaproteobacteria bacterium
TGAAGACCCGCGCCGAACGCAATCATCGCTCCCTGCAGGGCGAAGTGATGGCGATATTGGTGCAGGCTTCGGCGGCCAGCACGGCGGAGCAATCTTCACCGCCTTATCGGGCATCCCTGACCGAAAGCGGGGCGCAGAAGGCAGCGCCCGCGCCCCAGCCTGCCGCGGGCGCGCTCGGGAAGAAGCTCACGATCGAAGAAATCTGGGAGCGCGGCAAGCGCCTTGGCCTTTCCAGTCCCAACGATTCCGCCAGCATCGTGCGCAAGCTCCGCAATGAACGCCACGGTCGTTGATTGTTCCGCCCTCGCCGCGGTGGTTTTCGAAGAAGACTGGGCCGGCGAAGTCGTGCCGAAACTGAAGGGACGCCGGCTGATCGCCCCGGCACTGCTGCCGTTCGAGCTCGCGCAGGTGTGCTCGACGAAGATGCGGCGCCAACCGACCCAAAGCGCCATCCTGCTGGACCAGTTTGTCGCCGCTCTCGGCGAACTGGGGCTGGACCTGGAGCCCGTCGGCTTCGACGAGCTGCCGGCGCTGGCGGAGCAGCACGGCCTGTCTTGCTACGATGCGGCCTATCTGTGGCTCGCCCTGGCGCACCAAGCGCCTCTGGTGACCTTCGATCGGAGGCTCGCGGCGGCGTATCGCGAGGCGGTGAAGGAAATCGAATGACTCCTGTCGCGGTCATGAACTGACCAGAAGAGGCGAAGGGCGGCTGGAAGACGCGGCCGGCGGCGTGACGACAGGCGATTTTCGCGTCCGAGCCGCTATGCCGCTTACGCAACTCAATGCGGCAACTCAGATTGAAGATCTCAAATCCCCGCCGTCGAATCGCCTGGAGGCTCTCAAGGGTGATCGCAAAGGCCAGTGGAACATCCGGATCAACGAGCAGTGGCGAGTGTGCTTTCGCTTTTCGAAGGGCGACGCTTTCGACGTTGAGATCGTCGATTACCATTGAACGGAGGTTTTTGTGATCAAGAACGGATTGCCGCCTATCCACCCGGGTGAATTCCTTCGCGAAATCCTCGACGAACGCCGCCTATCCCAAGCCAGTTTCGCGCGCTTCATAGGCGTGGCACCTATGCGCATCTCCCATATCGTCAAGGGTTCGAGGCCCGTTTCGGCAGAGCTGGCACTGCTGTTTGGGCGAGCTTTCGGCCAGTCACCGCGATATTGGCTCAATCTTCAAGCGGTCTACGACCTGAAGCTGGCCGAGCGCGCAATCGCAAAGCAATTGAAAAGCGTATCTGAACTCGAAGCGGCCTGAGCCAACCCCCCTTTCCGCCTCATAAACCCGGATTCCTACGCAAGGCGCGCCTCCACCATCCGCCTCCACGGCGTCGCAGCGCGCAGCCGCGACCAGGCCGAACAGGTCGACGCGCACGAGGTGCTGCACGAAGGGGGCGATGTCGATGTCGGCAAGGCCGTACTCCTCGCTGGCGAGCCACGGTGAACCATGTAGAGCGCGATCGATGCGCTCGACCATCTCGGTCAGGCGCGCAACGGACGGCCTCAAGTCGTCTGCCGAAATGCCGTCCGGCGCCGCCTTGGCCACGACCTCGGTGCCGATGACGCTGCCGCCCCCATAGGCCACTGCCCGGAACGCCGCGTCCTTGTTGGTTTCCGACCGATTTGCGCTCCGAAGCCAGGCGCTTGCGCTCGAGTTGCGCACGTTGTCAGATGCGAAAGCGAGCCCGGTCGCCGGCGATAATTCACGATCCCGATTCACAGGAATTGGCTTTGCATCGGTGCACGCTCATTTCCAAGCCAATACACTTAGTGATATACTACGACGATGAAGAGAGTCTTCATGACGCGCCATTTCAGCCGCTGGATGCGCAACACCGGGTTGACCGAAGCAGCTCTACGCAAGGCGGTGGCGGAGATGGAGCAAGGCTTGATCGACGCCGAACTCGGCGGCGGCGTGGTGAAGAAACGGGTGGCGCTTCCGGGACGCGGCAAGAGCGGCGGAGCGCGCACCCTGGTGGCAACGAACCGGGGTGACCGTTGGTTTTTCGTGTTCGGTTTCGAGAAGAACGAGCGCGACAACATTTCGGCCCGCGAACTCCAAGCGTTGCAAGCGATCGCGGCCGATTTGCTGAAACTCACCGCCAGCGATCTGGATGCCCAGGTCGGGACAGGCGCACTACAGGAGATATGCTTATGACAGCCAAGACCGTCGCGAAGAGCCGCATTCTGAAGGCGGTGCATGAAACCGCGCGTGATCTGAATGCGGCCGGTTTCATCGACATGCGCCGGATGCGCGAGTACGACGCACTGTGCCTGGCGCCGATTCCCGTTTATTCAAGGCAGAGAATCCGCGCCTTGCGCCAGCGCCACAAGCTGAGCCAGGCGGTGCTGGCGGCGGTGCTCAACACCAGTTTGTCGACCGTGCGCCAATGGGAAATCGGCGACAAGCACCCCAGCGGCCCGTCGCTCAAGCTGCTCGATCTGCTCGACCGTAAAGGGCTGGAATCGCTGATCTGATCAGTGCGGAAGATCGCATGCAGGCCGGAAAGCCGCGTGGATACTGGCTTGCAAGCCGGTCCTGACGAAACACGCAAAGCAGCGTATGCGGCAGCGCCGCATCAACCTGCGCCAGATCATGGAATGCCTGCGCAAAGGACGTATCTTCGAGCCGGCACACCTGACCATCCATGGTGACTGGATGGCGACGCTCGAGCATCAGTATGCGGGCGACGCGGTGCGGGTTGTCGTCGCCATCGAACGACAGGAAGACGGCGAACTGGCCGTGGTTGTGACGGTCATGAACTGACCAGGAGAGAGAGTAATGATCAAAGGATACCGCTACACCGAAAGCGGCCTGACGAATGTCTGGCTGGCGAACGGCTACACCATCAGGAAAACCAAGTACGGGGAAGGCGTATCCATCCGCGACGTGGACAGCCTGCATCGTGCCCTGGCCCGGGCTTTGTCGAACAAGCCGCGCCTGACGGGAACGGAGGTCCGCTTCCTGCGCAAGGAAATGGGCCTGTCGCAGCGCGGCCTCGGGGAGCTGCTCGGCGTGACCGACCAGGCGGTGTCGCTATGGGAGCGAAAAGGCCAGTTGCCGAAGACGGCCGATCGGCTGCTGCGCCTGATCTACGTCGAACACGACCGGGGCAACGCCCCCATACGCACCACCATCCAGCGCATCAACGATATGGACGCGCAGGAGCGCGAGCACATCATCGCGGAAGAGGCGAAGGGCGGCTGGAAGACGCGGCTGGCGGCGTGACGACAGGCGATTTTCGCAGCGCTACGCCGCCCGCTTGCCCTGCGCGTGGCGCTCGGTCAGCAGGTACAGCACATACTGGTTCAGGCTCACGCCCTGGGATTTCGCGGCCTTCGCCATGTCCGCGTGCAGGCGTTTGGGCACGCGCATGAGGAACTTGCCGCTGTAGGCCATTTCGTCCGCGGGCTTCGACGGCGCGGGCACGGCGCGCTTCATGCTCTTGGCGGCCTTGATCCAGGCGGCGATGGCGTCGTGCGCCTCGCGGATCGCCGCGGCTTCGGTCTTGCCCCAGGCATTGCAGCCGGCAAGGTCGGGCACGACGGCGATGTAGCCCTCGTCCTCGTCGCTCCAGAACACCTCAATCGGATACTTCGTCATCTTCGTCTCCATACTTGTCCATCATCCGGATCAGTTGCCGCGCCTGGTAGGGCGGAATGGTTCCGCCCCGGTTCTGGAAGTTGAGCAGATCGGGCTCGTCCGGCCGGCCGAAGGCGCGATGCGAGCCCTGTCCGCCGCTGTGGCTGAAGCCCAGCCGCTCCGCCACTTTGCAGGCGTCCTCGAAGCGCACCGCCTTCGGGTTCGCCCGGATTGCGGCCAGCAGCTTGTCTCGCCTCGTCATGGAATGATTATACTATATGCGGTATCAAGTCGACTCGCAGCATCATGGACAAGTCATCGCAGAGGAGGCGAACGGCGGCTGGACGACACGAGTCGCGCCTCCACCATCCGCCGCCATGGCGCTGCGTGAATCTCAGTCGGGCACTGGCTGGCCGCCTTCGGAGCCCGCAGGCGGCATCGCGCTGGCGTAGGCAGGGCGCGAAGTGACGCGCGCATATCCGATAGCCCCTAACGCAGCCGATATCATAGGCGCCGGGCGAAACGCCGCGTCCCTATCCCCCAAGGGGACTTCCTTCGGGGCGTTGGGTTTCCGGCCGGTTTGTGCCGGTTCCTTTTCCTCCAATCCCGTGCTACACTGAATCCGTGTAACACGAGTCGAGGAGATTGAACCATGGCCAACCTCACCATCACCGTACCCGAGGAAATCCTGAAAAGCGCGCGCCGGCGGGCGCTGGAGCAGGGCACGTCGGTCAACGCGGTGCTGCGCGACTACCTCGCCCAGTTCGCCGGCACGCAATCGGCGCAAGCGAACGCGGCGAAGCGCGTGCTGGAATTGTCGAGAGCCGCCCGCTCGGGCCGCGGCAAGGCCAAGTGGAGCCGCGAGGAGCTGCATCAACGGTGAAGTTTTTCTTCGACACCAACGTCCTCGTCTACCTGTTCGACGCCGATTCACCCGACAAGCGCAAGAAGGCGCGCGCCCTTTTCCAGAAGCACGCCGAGGCAGGCGACATCCTGCTGAGCACGCAAGTGCTGCAGGAGTTCTACGTGGCCGTCACGCGCAAGCTGGCGCGGTCATTGGATGCCGCCACGGCGGCGGAATCGGTGTCGAGCTTCGCGGAACTGCCGCTGGTGCAGATCGACAGCGAGCTCATCCTCTCCGCCATCCACCGCAGCCGCAATAGCCAGCTTTCGTTCTGGGATGCCCTGATCGTGCAGGCGGCGATCGAAGGCCACGCAAGCACGCTTTACTCCGAAGACATGCAGCACGGGCAAACGCTCGATAGCCTGCGCGTGGTCAACCCGTTTTCCTGACCGCGCCCCCGAGCAGTCGCCGCGCCGGCGGCGGGCTCGCCGGAACGTGTTTCTCCGTTCGGTCCGGGTTACTCGGGTGAATGCCGCTCGGTAGCGCCGATTGCATTCAGCGTGGCCCGGGCGGCCGCGCAGATTCGATCAGCCGGCAAGCAATGGCTATCGAGTTGCGGACTGAGTTCAAGTCACCCACATAGCCGCCGAGCGCTTGCTCCGCCCGTTTGCGCAGCGAGGCCGAGTCAATGAGGCCTTCTCCGGCAAGCAGCAGAATGTCCTCCCGATCCTGATCCGCAAATCGGGAAAGCTTAGCCACGGCCAAGTCAATTGGCGCAAGCACTCTCACATCGATGAGCTTTTTGTCGATCCCAGGAAAGGCGACGGGCTGGGAATCCTTGTGCGCGTCCTCATGCAGCAGACCGAGAGTGTCGTTGTAATTTCGATCGAGGTACAGGAGGCGCGCGCGGCCATCGGGATCCCGATAGGAAACTTCGATCTCTTCATCGAACAGCACACGCTTCGAAAAAACCGCGTCCACGTCCTCCGACACGCGAGCGCCCGTGAGCAGGTGCAGCGCGGCGCCTCCGGCGACATACATCCGTATGGGAAATGCATCGGGCCGCGAACCCTTTAGGGTCTGCTGGATTCGCGACAAGACCTCGGTAAAGGCATTCAGGTATGCGTCTTGAGCCTTGATCTTCGGTGTCATGCGAGACACCTCATGCGAGACCCCTGCGCCTTCTGGCCATGGGCAGGAACCGAGCCGCGCGCAGCGGCGATAGCTTCAGCCACAGGGCAAAGACTTCCGGAGTGGAGATTCCAGGATGAAGCGTCTCGGCAAGTCTTAGATAGCGCTCGCGTTCGAAACCCCGGGCGCTGGCGAGCAAGACGGCCAGGCCCCCCATGAAGAAGCCGGGCCCATGCGCCCGCCAAACATCCGGGTCGACACTGCCCGAGGCACATAGATCGAGCAGGTCATCCTCATATTCCCGACCGAATGCGTTTGGCAGGTGCTCGCCGTCCTGGACGGTCGCAGGTACGGCAACCAGCGTGTAGCCCGCGGTTTGAGCCAGCGCCGCCAGTGTTTGCAGATCGCACGAAGGATTGCGCTTCAGCCTCGAGAGCGTTTCCTTGGGCAGGCCACTGGCTTTCGCCCAGCCCGAGTCGGTCGAAAACATTCCCTTCGCGGCCTTGGACATCTGATCCAGCAGCTTGGCAGGGCGAACAAGAGTTGATATATTCATCTACTAATTATAAATTATATTGACATATAAATCAATATATCTACGGTCCAATTGCATTAATAACCGAATTTTCAGCAGTCGCTGAAAAATAGCTTAATGGACGCAAATTACGCTAAAGTACCTCATCTACTTATGTTTACACATTTATATACAATAGCTTGGCTAATTTTACCGGGGCATGGACCGGAGTACACCGTGATCGGCCGCGTCGCGCGCCGCATCTAAACAGCCTGCACCAACAGCTGTCAACGCGCCCGACGAGGCTGGCGAGCCGAAGGAGCCGCCCGATCGGTGAGCTTGCCCGGCCACTTTTCGCGGCCTGCGTTATTCGGGTCGGAGCGGTGAACCACTAAAGGTATTTGCCGGATCGCCAGCGCCGCACGGAAACTGCCGGATGGCGCGGGGCGCAGCGCGGCCGGTGCCGCGGGCGGCGGTTAAACCCTCATGCGGCCTTCCCCGGCAAGCAGCGGAATGTCCTCCCGATCCTGATCCGCAAATCGGGAAAGCTTAGCCACGGCCAAGTCGATTGGCGCAAACACTCTCGCATCGATACGCTCGGATTTCCTGCTAAGCTAGCTTCGCGCATTTCCAAGCGGAGGAAGCATGAAAGGCGAAAAGAAGGTTATCGAACACCTGAACACGGTTTTGGCAAACGAGCTGACGGCGATCAACCAGTATTTCCTGCATTCGAAGATGTTCAAGAACTGGGGGCTGGAAAAGCTCGCGGCGCACGAGTACAAGGAATCGATCGATGAAATGAAGCATGCCGACAAGCTCATGGAGAGGATCCTGTTCCTGGAGGGAAAGCCCGCGGTCCAATTAAGGAAATTGTTGGTTGGCGATTCCGTCAAATCGGTACTGGCGTGCGACCTGAAGCTGGAGTTGGCCGGCCATCCGGATCTGAAACAGGCGATCGCCGATTGCGAGGAGGTCGGCGACTTCGTCAGCCGCGATCTGTTCCAGTCGATCATCGAGTCGGAGGAGGAGCACATCGATTGGCTGGAAACCCAGCTAGCGCTGATCGACAAAATCGGTATCCAGAATTACCAGCAGGCGCACATGGCGTGACAGGCAGCCGCTGCCCCCGCAGCTTGCATCGACCGGCGCGTCGGTCAAGCGCGCTCCGAAATCGGTCTCGCCGTAGAGCCGGTCGGAGGCCAGGGCGCGGCCCGGCGCGTCGCGCAGGATGCGCGCGCGCCGCGATTACTTTTTTTCCCGGCCGGCGGCGAGTGGTTTCACCGCCCGTGCGCCAGGCGGCCGGCAACGCGGCTTCGCTGCGCCTCGCTCATATGCAGGCCGCACTTTGTGCGCCGCCACAGCACGTCTTCGCCTGTGCGCGCCCATTCGTGCTCGATCAGATAGGCGAGTTCGCGCTCGTACAGCCCGCCGCCGAAGTTCTCGCCCAGGTCGGCCTCGGTTTTCGCGCGGTCGAGAATTTGCTCGATTAACATGCCGTGGCGACGCAGCAGGCGCGCCAGCCAATGCGGATCGAGCCCGGAATAGCGCGAGCGGAGCTCTCCCAGCACGCCCGGAAAATCGCGCCCGCCGAAATCGCCCCCCGGCAGCGCCTCCGCGTGGGTCCAGGGCCGGCGCGCCGGGATCCAGCGCGCGAGCTTCTCCAGCACATGCTCGGCGAGCTTGCGGTAGGTGGTGATCTTGCCGCCGAAGATGGACAGCAGCGGCGGGCCCGCATCGTCGAGCAGCAGCACGTAATCGCGCGTAACGGCCGAGGGGTCTTCCGTGCCGTCGTCGTACAGGGGGCGCACGCCGCTGTAGCTCCACGCCACCTGATCGGCGCTGATCGCGCGCGCGCTGTAGCGGCTCGCCGCCGCGCACAGGTAGGCCACCTCCTCGGGCGAAGTCACCGGCGGGAGGTCCTCGCCCGCGACCTGTATGTCGGTGGTGCCGATGAGGGTGAACTCGCGCTCGTAGGGAATCATGAAAATCACCCGCCGGTCCGGATTCTGCAGGATGTAGGCGTAGCGTTTGTCGTGGATGCGCGGCACCACGATGTGGCTGCCTTTCACCAGGCGCACCCGGCCGGGCGAGCCGATTTTCAGTTCGCGCTCGAGCACGCTTTTCACCCAGGGGCCGGCGGCATTCACCAGGATGCGCGCGCGCACCTCCGTCTCCTCGCCGCTCGCCTGCTGCCGCAGCGTCACGCGCCAGGCATCGCCCTCGCGCCGCGCGCCGATGCAGCGCGTGCGCGCGAGCACGTTCGCGCCATGCGCGCGCGCCGAGGAGAGGGTCAGCACCACCAGGCGCGCGTCGTCGACCCAGGCGTCGTAGTAGGCGAAGCCGCGGGTGAACGCGGGCTTCAGGCCGGCGCCGTGGTTCCCCGGAGCGAGCCTGACACCGCGCGACTTGGGCAGGCTGCTGCGGCCGCCTATATGGTCATAGAGGAACAAGCCGGCGCGGACCATCCACGCCGGGCGCAAGTGTTTCTCGTGCGGTAGCACGAATTCCAGCGGCCAGATGATATGCGGCGCGATGCCGAGCATCACTTCACGCTCGGCCAGGGACTCGGCCACCAGGCGGAACTTGTGGTACTCGAGGTAGCGCAGCCCGCCGTGGATCAGCTTGGTGCTGGCCGAGGAGGTCGCCGAGGCGAAATCGTTCTGCTCGGCGAGCAGTACCTTGATGCCGCGGCCGGCGGCGTCGCGCGCGACGCCCGCGCCGTTGATGCCGCCGCCGATGACGGCGATGTCGTAGAGTTCCATTGAGCGAGGTGCACCAGCGCCGCGTTCGCTCCGGCCGCGGCGGCAGCGACGCTGCGTTGAATTATAGCAGTGCCGCGCACCCGGTCGCGCAAGCGCGTCGCCGGACGCACATCAAAGGACAGGCAACGGGCTTGGCAGGCTGGAAAGGCTCAATGCAAAACGAAGGGACACATCATGCTCGTGCTCCCCCGAGTCAGAGGCCGTTCCGGTAATTCTTGAACGCCCTCTTAAGCTCCTTTCGCCCGCGGTTTGCCGGCTTCGAACAACGACGGCGTAACGCGGGCGCGCGCGAGATACTCGCGCAGGATCTTGACCGCCGAACGATCGAGCGTGTTGCCGTGATGCGGGCGGTGCAGCACGTCCTCGTGGCCATGCAGCTTCACGCGCAGGCGCGCGCCCGATAGCGATTCGACCTCGGCCCCGAGATGATGCAGCAGCGACTCCACCTCACGCCAGTGGATGTTGCCGCTGATCGGGTCGCGGAAGATGGACTCTACCAGGTGCTGGTGCTTGTGGCTCATGCCAGGCGCCCTCGTACAAGAATCGGCTTGCGCTCATGATAGCCGAGACTGCGAAAGCGCGTTCGGGCCGAGACGCCGCTCCCGCGTCCGAGTTGAACTCAACTGCCGCCGAACCAGTTGTACCCCTGGTCTTCCCAATAGCCGCCGGGGTAGGTGTTGGTGACGAAAATCGCCTGGATGTGTTTCGGGTTCTTGTAGCCAAGCTTGGTCGGCATGCGCAGTTTCATCGGGAAGCCGTAGCGCGGCGGCAGCGGCTGGCCGTCATAGCTCAAGCTCAGCAAGGTCTGCGGGTGCAGCGCGGTCGGCATGTCGATGCTGGTGTAATAGTCGTCGGCGCACTTGAAGCCGATGTACTTGGCGCTGGTGTCCGCGCCGACGCGGGCGAGGAAGCTGGCAAAATTCACTCCGCCCCATTTGCCGATGGCGCTCCAGCCCTCGACGCAGATGTGGCGCGTGACCTGGTCGGTCTGCGGCAGCGCCTGCAGCTCGGCCAGCGTCCAGGCGTGCCTGTCCGCCACCATGCCGGTGACCTCGAGCCGGTAGCTGTCCGCATCGACCTCGCGGATCTCGTCCTCGTCGTAGTAGGCATTGAACGGGAACGGCCGCGTGATCATCGATTCGGGATAGCTTGGCGCCAACTGCTTGGGATCGAACAGCCAGCCCTGCACCCGGTCGTTGAAGCGCGACACTTTCATCAGCGCCCGCTCGACGCTGTTCTCGTCGACGATGGCGCAGCCGGTCAACAGCGACAGGCCGCCGAGCGTGAGCGAGCGCTGCAGGAACAGGCGCCGCGACGGCTGTTCGATGCGGCGCAGCGCTTCCTTTACCACGGCGTCGCCGTCGATCGCGGCCAGCCGGGGGGATTTTTCGATCATGACGGCAACTCCTTAACGGCCGCGGATCATGGCCAACAGCGTACGCGGCACCAGCGCCACCATTGCCAGGTGCACCATAACAAAAGCGACCAGCGCGGCCATGGCGAAGAAATGCACGCGGCGCGCGGCCTCGTAGCCGCCCAGCAGCTCGCGCAGCAGCGGAAACTGCACCGACTTCCACAGCACCAGGCCCGACAGCACCAGCAGCACCGCGTCGGCGATCACGCACAGGTAGGCCGCGCGCTGCACCGCGTTGTACTGGCGCGGGTCCGCATGCGACAGATGACCGCGCGATGCGGCGAGCAGGTCGGCGACAATGGCGCGCGGCGACAGCGGGAAAAACTTGCGCGCGAGCCGCCAGGTGGCGACGTTGCACACCAGGTACACCAGGCCGTTGGCGGCGAGCAACCACATTGCCGCGAAGTGCCACTGAATCGCGCCGCCGAGCCAGCCGCCCAGCGTGATCGCCTTGGCGAACTTGAAGTCGAACAGGGGCGACGCATTGTAGATACGCCAGCCGCTCATGGTCATAATCACCACTGCCAACGCATTGAGCCAGTGCGTCGCGCGCAGCCAGGCCGGGTGGATCAAAAAGCTAGAGTCAGTCATGGAGGTCCCTTGCGCCGGAACTCAAGACCCTGCGCACCGTTGCGCGCTCACCGCCTGCAGCACGTTGCCGCTGTCCTTCGCCCAGGCGGAGCCTGCGTCGGTCAATGGCAATGCCGATAAGCCGAACAGCCCTATCAGTGATTGGCGACGATCCATGACATTCTCCAGAAAACAAAGGGGCCGCGAGACGCTACGCCGTCCGCATCGCCGGCTCCGGCGCCGACGAAGATGGATGCAGGGGCCGCGTCCGGCGCGCCGCGAACAATGCATTTGCCGCGCTCCGAGAGGTAGTTCGGAGGCAACTGGCGAATGGTTACACGGCCGGGCACAATTCGTAAGCGGCCGGCGGATGGCGGCCGCTCCCCGTGTCCGGAAACTCCTTGTTGTTCCGGGTTAAACTGCTGTTTTCGAATTCCCGGAATCCGTGATGGCCTGGCGCATCACCTCGCTGCTGCTAAACCTCGGGCATGCGCTCGATCATCTGATGCTGCTCGTGTTCGCGACGGCGGTGGCAACTATCGCCCGCGAATTCGGCGTCGGGCGCTGGGAAGATCTCATGCCCTACACCACGGGCGCCTTCGTCATGTTCGGCGTCGGATCGTTCCCGTCGGGACGGCTGGGGGACCTGTGGGGCCGGCGCGCGATGATGCTCGTATATTTCTTCGGTATCGGCGGTTCGGCCCTGCTGATTGCCCTCACCCGGAACGTTTGGCAACTGGCGCTGGCGCTGGGCGTGATGGGCACTTTCGCCTCGATCTACCACCCGGTGGGCATCCCGATGTTGCTGCGCCATACCAGCAAGCCGGGTATCACCATAGGGATCAACGGCATGGCGGGCAATCTGGGCATTGCCGTGGCCGCCATATCGACGGGCTTTTTCATGCAGTATGCCGACTGGAGGACCGCATTCATCGTGCCGGGCCTCCTATCGATAGCCTGCGGCCTGCTGTTCATGAAGTTCGCTCCGGTCGAGGACGGCGCGCCCGCGCAACGAAGCGTCAGGCAGATTGGACTCCCTCCGGCCACCCGAAACAGGGTTTTCCTGGTGATGACCATGCTCGCCATCACCAGCACCATCCTGTTCAACTTCACCACCAACGGCAACGGCGAGTTGCTGAAAGCGCGCTTGCCGATCCTGGTGGAACAGCCGGCCTTGCTCGGGATGCTGCTCGCGTTCGTCTACGGGCTCTCGTCGCTGTCCCAGTTGGCGGTGGGGCGCTTGATCGATCGCTTTCCGATTCGCAACGTGATGCTGGGCATTGTCGCCTGTCAGGGACCTGTTTTCCTGTTGGCCGCTTTCAGCCAGGGCTGGACGCTGTATCTGGCCATGATCGTCTTCATGGTGCTGGTGTTCGGTTCGATTCCGTTCGCCGACGCTATTATTGCGCGCTTTGTCGATGACAGTATTCGCTCCCGCGTAAGCGGCATGCGTCTGGCTGTTTCCTTCGGCGTGAGTTCGATGGTCGTCTGGGCACTCGGGCCGGCGGTCAAGGCGGTCGGCTTCGGCTTTGCCCTGCTGGCTTTGGGGGCCGTCGCCATCGGCTCGCTCTTGATCACCTGGCAGTTGCCCGACGAGCAAAGCATCCGCAAGGCTTCCGCGGGGCATAGCCCGCAAACGGCCTGAGCGGCGCATCGTTCGATCCGCGTCGCGCTCGCCGCCTGCAACCGCGAAACCGCGCGCGTCGACGTCGCGGCGAACACGGCAAGATGCCCCGGTGAAGAGCGCTCGCGTTTCGCGCGAATGCGCCCCGGCCGGTCAGGCCTGCAACTGCGCAAGCTGCTGCGCGAGTTGCTGCATGCGTACGGCGATCGATTTCAGCAGCGAGGCGCCGAACGCGGGCTTGGCCTTGACCAGGTTGATGAAATCGTTCCGGTTGATCGCCAACAGTCTGCAGTCGGTTTCCGCGGTCGCCGAGGCCGCGCGCGCGGAGCGGTCGACCAGCGCCATCTCGCCGAATATCCCGCCCGGCCCGACGCGTTCGACCACGCTGTCGCCCACCGAGATGGCGACGCGGCCCTCCAGCACGACATACATGAACGCGCCGACCGCGCCTGCGCTCATGATCACTTTGCCTGCCGGGAAGCCGGCCGGTTCTTGTGCGGCAAGAGCGTCCCGCAAACCGGCGAGCGTCTTGCGGTCGAGGATGTCGCTGTGTTCGGCGGGAGCGCTCGCCGGGCGGGCAGTACCCAGCTTGGCGATGCTCTCGCGCAGGCGCTGTACCATGGTGCTCATCAGCATCAGCGCGAATTCGGGCTTCTTTTCCAGCGCGGTGTGAAACTGCTTTTCGTCCAGCGACAGCACACGGCAGTTGATCTTGGCCATCGCCGTCGCGCTTCTGGGCAGGCCGGCGATCACCGCGAGTTCGCCGAATATATGGCCCGGTTTCACCACCCCGAAAAATTTGTTCTGGATCATCAGGCCGATTTCGCCCTCAAGCAGTAGGTACATGCGCGCGTTCTTGGAGAACAATCCCCCGGCCTTCTCGCTTTCGGAGAAGATGGGCTTGCCGGCGGGTTTGTCTTCGATCGTTCCGGCGGAGCGGAAGAATTCCAGCGCGACAGCCGGCTGGTAGAGCGGACTCTGCGCGGCGACCTGGGCGGTGGCGCGTGCGACCGCCTCGGGGCGGGGCGCGGGTTTGGCCGAGAAATCGAGTTCATCCATGGTTGCCACTATTTTAATCCCTAAGCCGGACTGACCGGAAGCGATCAACGCGCGTGCGGCTTGGAACAAGCCCTAGTCCGCCGGCCAGGGGTTTCGCGCCCGGCTTGGTCAGCTTTTTCCGGCAATGACATCCATGCCGCAGCGGTAGCGCGGGCTCACGGCGTAGTGCAGCGGTTCGAAGCCGCATTCCCGCAACAGCGCGTACAGCCGGGGACGGCTGAAGCAGTGGTAGTGCTCCAGCTCGCCCCAGTAGGGATTGGCCTGCTGCTCATCCAGCGCCCGCCATACCGCGGTGTCCATGTTGGGCGTGGACACGAACAGCAGGCCGCGCGGCGCAAGCAAGGTTGCGGCGTGCTCGAGGGCCCGGCGCGGGAAGGCGAGGTGCTCGAGCACGTCGGCGAGCGAGACGACCTGGAATGCCGAGCGCTCCTGCAACTCCAGGATATCGCAGCAGCGCGCCTCGAAGCCGAGCGAGCGCAGCTTGGCGACGTTGGACGGGCGCAGGTCGATGCCCAGCGGCCGGTAGCCCCATTCGGCCGCGGTAAAGATCAGCGCTGCGTTGCCGAAGCCGACGTCGAGCCAACGCCCGGGCGCATCCTCGACGCGCGCGGTCACGCGCTCCACCACCTCGGCCCACAGCGCGCGCTGGCGCTCGACGTCATCGCCCGGCTGCTGTCCGGGCGGCGCGGCAGCGAAAACCAATGCCTCGGCCGCCCGGTTGAAATAGCCTTCGGCGAATACATGGCCACAGCGGTGGCAGCGGCACCAGCTTATGGTCGGGGGCAAGGCCGGCTGGTAGAGGATATGGCGCGTACAATCGGCCTCGCGCAGGTCGAGGATGGCCGCATCCCCGCATAGGGGGCAGGATACGTACGCGATGCGCGCCGGCTCGATGTCAGCCTCCGGCGCGGGCGGCGTAGTCCATGTCGGCGCCGCCAAGGCAAGCTGGGGGCATTGGATTTGTTTCGTGTCCCCGGCTTCGTTCTAGACGAGTTCGATCGCCATGGCGGTGGCCTCGCCGCCGCCGATGCACAGGCTGGCGACGCCGCGCTTGCCGCCGGTCTTGCGCAAGGCGCCGATCAGCGTCACCACGATGCGCGCGCCGGAAGCGCCGACCGGATGGCCGAGAGCACAGGCGCCGCCGTGGATGTTGACCTTTTCGTGCGCCAGGCCGTGTTCCTTCATCGCCGCCATGGTTACCACGGCGAAGGCTTCGTTGATTTCGTACAGATCCACCGTGCGCGTGCTCCAGCCGGTCTTGTCGTAGAGCTTCCTGATCGCGCCGACCGGGGCGGTGGTGAACCAGCCGGGCTCCTGCGCATGGGTGCTGTGGCCGACCACGATCGCAAGCGGCGCGAGCCCGAGCTTCTCCGCCGTCGAGCGGCGCATCATCACCAGCGCCGCGCCACCGTCGGAGATGGAGCTCGAGTTGGCCGCGGTGATCGTGCCGTCTTTCTTGAATGCGGGTTTGAGCGCGGGAATCTTGTCGAAATTGGCCTTGAACGGCTCCTCGTCCATCTCCATGAAGCGTTCGTCCTTGCCCGCCTTGATGGCCATGGGCGTGATCTCCCAGGCGAAAGAGCCGTTCTTGTTCGCGGCCTGCGCGCGCTCAAGCGAAACCACCGCGAATTTATCCTGCGCTGCGCGGGTGAAGGCGTACTTGGCGGCGCAATCCTCGGCGAAGCTGCCCATCAGCCGCCCTTTTTCGTAGGCGTCTTCCAGGCCGTCGTAGAACATGTGGTCGAGAAGCTGGCCATTGCCCAGGCGATAGCCGCCGCGCGCTTTCAATAGCAGGTAGGGCGCGTTGCTCATCGACTCCATGCCGCCCACGACCATGATGTCATTGGTCCCCGCGGTGAGCAGATCGTGCGCGAGCATCGCCGCCTTCATGCCCGAGCCGCACATCTTGTTGATGGTGGTGCAGCCGGTGGCGAGCGGCAGGCCGGCGCCGAGCGAAGCCTGGCGCGCGGGCGCCTGGCCCTGGCCCGCGGGCAGCACGCAGCCCATGATGACTTCGTCCACCTGCGCCGGTTTAATCTTGGCGCGTTCCACCGCGGCGCGGATGGCGGCGGCGCCCAGCTCGGGAGCGGCGAATTGCTTCAGCTCGCCCTGGAACGAGCCCATGGGTGTGCGTGCGGCAGAGACAATGACGATTGGATCGTTCATGGCAGTTCCTTTCAAATATCAGACACGACTATCGAAAATGCCGCTGGAGCAGGACTTCTCCCTGCCACATCGGACGGCATCACTTGGTTTCACCGAACAGCCCCCGGCCGATTAGCATCCTGCGGATTTCCGAGGTGCCGGCGCCGATCTGGTATGAGCTTCACGGACTTTACTTGCCGTTTGCGTAGACGTCAATTTAAGCCGACCGCCCGGCGTGGCCCGATTCCGCCCTAGCCCGCCGGCTTGCGTGCCCTGCTGCCCGATTTACGGTCGCCGGCGAGGATCCCGCGGCATTGCGCCTCGAATACCGCGACCTCCCCCAGCATCTCGTCTACGTCGGCGCGTTGCCGCTCGAGTTGCTCGCGCCGCTCGGCGAGCGAGGCGAGAAATTTCGCCAGTTGCGGCTTTTCGTCCCGGGCCGAATCATAGAGGTCGAACATCGCGCCGACCTCGGATAGGGACAGGCCCAGGCGCTTACCTCGCGGGATCAGCTTCAGCCGCACATAATCGCGTTTGCCGTAAATGCGCCGGCTGCCCGAGCGCCGCGGCGCGAGCAGTCCCTGATCCTGGTAGAAGCGAATGGCGCGCGGCGTGACATCGAATTCGCGGGCCAAGTCACCGATGCTATACGTTGCTTCGTGCTGGTGGCGGGAGGACCTCATATTGCGTAGCAACATAACATGGCGAGGATCGCAAATATCTGCGAAAATCGGGCTGCTTATAGCCTGCCGAGTCTAGCTGTAGCGGCATTCTAACCTAAACCGGACCCGGCTCAAACATGGACCCGCAGCAAATCCTGCAATTTCCGCACCCCGCCGCGCCTGCCGCCGGCGTGAGCGTCGAGATCGTTCCGGGCCTGCGTTGGCTGCGCATGCCGCTGCCCTTTGCCCTGGACCACATCAACCTGTGGCTGCTCGAAGACGGACCGGGCTGGACTATCGTCGATTGCGGCATCGCCACCGATCTTACCAGGGGCTTGTGGGAGCAGATCTTCGCTGCGCCGCCGGGTGGCGAACCGCCGGGGGCAAGCAGTCGGGCGTTCCAGGCGACGCGCGTGCTGGTGACGCACTACCACCCGGATCATGCCGGTCTGGCGCACTGGCTGTGCGAGCGCTTCGGCGTCAAGCTGTGGATGTCCCAGGCCGAGTATTTGACCGCCCACGCCATACGCGAAAACATCGCCGGCTACGCCCCGGAGAATCTGCTCGCAATGTACCGCGGGAATGGTTTGGGCGGCGAGACCCTGAAACAAATGTCGATGCGCGGCAATCACTACCGCGTCGTCGTGCCGGAGTTTCCGCACAGCTATCGCCGTATCATGGATGGCGACGAAGTTTGCATCGGCGGCCGGGGCTGGCGCGTCCTCATCGGCTACGGCCATGCGCCCGAGCACGCGGCGCTGTATTGTTCCGAACTGGGCGTGCTGATTTCGGGCGACATGGTGCTGCCGAAAATCTCTCCTAATATCAGCGTCCGGTCGACCGATCCAGACGGCAATCCGCTGAAACAGTTCCTCGACTCGCTCAAACGCTACACCGGGCTGCCCAACGATACGCTGGTGCTGCCTTCGCACGGACTGCCGTTCCGCGGATTGCGCGAGCGCGTCGAGCAGTTGGAAGAGCATCACCTGCAGCGGTTCGAGGCGCTGCATGAAGCCTGCGAGCAGCCGCTGTCGGCCTTCGAGGCGATGCCGACGCTGTTCCAGCGCGAGCTCGACACACAACAGTTTTTTTTCGCCATGGGCGAAGCGATGGCGCACTTGCATTATCTTTTTTACCAGGGCTCGCTCAGGCGCCAGACCGGTGCCGACGGCGTGATGCGCTACCTGCAGAACGGTGCGTTTCGCAAAGGAATCGTGGCAAAATGAATTTTGCAACGGACCGATCTAGGCAAGCATGAGCAGAGGTATCCCTTCGTTTTGAAACGGCGCAGGATTAACGCAATTTGCCGAACCGGTTTGCCGGTGCATCCCGCCCGCTTAGCTTCAGTCTGAGTCCGCGCAAATAGTCCAGCCCCGCGAGGGCGCGGCTGCCGTACCACGAGGTCGCCTCGCCATCGATCCGCGCCAGAGAAACGATCCGCGCCGAATCAGCCGCGCGCTGGTGCACCGTGCCGACGGCGTCGCGCCTTGGGCGGCGTAGTGCCGCGCCAGGGCGGCGCCGATTCCGCTGGAGGCGCCGGTGATGAAAACCTTCGGCGGCGCCGGCGTGGTTATTGCGCGCGTTCCCTGCGTGCCAGCTCGACCAACTGGTCGACCAGTTGCATCAGCTCGCGTGTGCCGCCGGCCATGCGCGCCGAAGTCACGAACTTGCCGTCGACCACGATGCTGGGCACGCCCTTGATTTCGTAGTTCCGGGTCATTGCGCGCGCCATGACCAACTTCGCCTGGATTTCGGGCGAGCGGTAGGCGCTGATGAATTTTTCCCTGTCGACGCCGTTGTGGGACGCCCAGTTGACCATTACCGCCTCTTCATTCAACTTGACGCCGTCGAAGTGGAAGTTGTCGTAGACCGGCCAGTGCAGGCGCGCCAGGTGGCCCGTGGCCTCCAGCGTGTAGAACAGCTTGGCGAAATTATCCCAGTTGTCCGTGGCCAGCGCCGGCACGCGTCGCAGCGTGACCGAAGCTGGCCCGTTGAACACCCAGCGCGCGAGCGCCGGCTCCAGTTCGTAGCAGACCGGACAGCCGTAGTAGAAGAATTCGATGACCTCTATCTTGTCGCCGCTCGCCACCGGGCGCGGCGGGTCGAGCCGGACGTAGTCGCGGCCGAGCTGCGGCATGGACTGCGCCTGGGCTGCGACGCCGGCCGCGGCAAGCGCGAGCAAAACCGCCGCGAGCGCAGCCAAGGTTTTCCTGAGGACGATCATTGCGTTTTTCCTCTGCCAAGCCGGAACCCCGAATAATATGCCCATCCGGCGAAGTTTGCCAAAGCGCCGCGCCCGACCGGAGTGGCGCATACGCGGCCATTGCGGGCGATGCCGGCGGGACCGGGACCACCCATCCTGATCGACGTGCTCACCAAAAAGGAACGGGTGATCTTGGGCGGCGCGGAGTCCACAGGCGGCTATTTCTTCGGCGCGGCCTTGCCGCTCTTCATGCGCGTTTGATCGACCAGATAATCGGCGACGGCGAGCATCTGCTCGAACGACTTGATGTTGTCGGTGATGACGACATATTTGCCGTTCACCGCCATGGCAGGCACACCCTCGATCTTGTACGCCTGGGTCAGTTGCCCGGCCCGTTTCACTTTGCCTTCGACGCTGAAGGAGCGGTAAGCAGCGGCGAATTTTTTCGTGTCCACACCCTGCTTGCCCAGCCATTCGGTTAGGGCCGCTTCGTTCGCGATCTTGAGCCTGGTGTCCTGGTGGACGGCGTCGAAAAGCGGTTTGTGCAGGCGCACGCCCTCGCCGATGGCCTCGAGCGTGTAGTAGGCGCGCGCCCCTTGCGCCCACTCGTCATTGAAAATAGCCGGAACGCGGCGGAATTGCACGTCTTTGGGCAGTTTCTTCGTCCAGGGTTCAATTACCGGCTCGAAATTAAAGCAGTGCGGGCAACCGTACCAGAAGAACTCGATAACTTCTATCTTGCCGGCGGCATCGGTAGGCTGTGCCGGGGAAAGTTCCCGGTACTCGACGCCCGCCTTGGGCTGAGCGTGTGCCAAACCCGCAGCGAAAAGCACAATGAGGCATGTTATCAACCGTTTCAGCATTTGACTCTCCCGGAACAGCATTTGACTTTCCCAAAAAAGATCCGCGCCTAATGCGGGGCGGAGTCCTTGGATTTGACCAGCGAAGCTTCGATTCCGTTCTGCGCCAACGTCTGGCGCAAGCGATTTATTTCGTCCACCTTGCTGTACGGCCCGACACGCACCCGGTACCAGGTGCCTTTTTCGGCAATATTGATCGGTTCCACGCCCGCCTCCACGCCAAGCAACGCAAGCCGGGCTTTCAGGTTGTCGGCATCGGCGGGATTTTGAAACGAACCCACCTGCAGCAGGTAATTCTCCGCGGGCGCGCCGGGCTTGGCCGCCTGTTTGATCTGTTGTTCGGTCACCGTTTCCTCGGCGCCGGGCAGTATCTTGTAGAACTCGAAGCGCGGCCTCTCCACCTGTTGCGCGGTCTTTTCGTCCGGCTTGGCCAGCGCCTTGCCCGGTTCCGCCGCAGCCTTCTCCGGCGGCTTCGCCTTGTTGAGGAACGGGATCGGGGTCTTGTTCATATACCATACGATGCCGACGGCGATGGCCAGGCCAAGGAGGAGACCGATGAAAATCCCGAGCAGCGTGCCACCGCCGTTTTTCTTCTTCGTTACCGTTCTCGGTTTGTAATCTTTGGCCATTTATCGCTCATTACAGTATGAGGGGATACCTCCCCTCATACTCCCCTAAGTCGGGGCCGTTTCGACAAATCCGAAACGGCCTATTACATTTTTTCAGGAGCGCTCACACCCAACAGCGCGAGACCGTTATGCAGCACTTGGCGCACGGCGAGGATCAGTGTAAGCCGCGCCAGCTTGAGTTCCCCGTCGGCGACGAGTATGCGCTCGGCATTATAGTAGCTGTGGAACTCGCCTGCCAGTTCGCGCAGGTAGAAAGCCACCATGTGCGGCGCGAATTCGCGCGCTGCCTCGGCCACCATTTCCGGAAATTCTCCCAGCCGCTGCGCCAGGGCGAGCTCGCGCTGGAGGGTGAGCGATGCCAAGCCGGCGGCGGGGAGCGCCTGCGGGTTTCCGCCCCATTGCGCCAGTACCGAGCAGATGCGCGCATGCGCGTATTGCACGTAATAGACCGGATTGTCTTCGGTCTGCGACTTCGCCAGGTCGATGTCGAACACGAATTCGGTGTCGGCCTTGCGCGAAACCAGGAAAAAACGCACCGCATCGCGGCCTACCTCGTCGATCAGATCGCGCACCGTGACGTAGCTGCCGGCGCGCTTGGACAGCTTTACCTCCTCGCCCCCCTTTATCACCGTCACCATTTTGTGCAGCACGTAATACGGGTAGTCCCGCGGAATGCGGGCTCCCGTCGCCGCGCCGAGCGCCTGCAGTCCGGCACGCACCCGCGCCACCGTGCCGTAATGGTCCGAGCCCTGTACATTGACCGCGTGCGCGAAACCGCGCTGCCACTTGGCGATGTGATAGGCGACGTCGGGCACGAAATAAGTGTGGCTGCCGTCGGATTTCCTCATCACCCGATCCTTGTCGTCACCGTAGTCGGTGGTCCTGAGCCACAGCGCGCCGTCCTGTTCGTAGGTCTTGCCCGAGGCGATGAGCGCGCGCACCGTCGCCTCGACCTTGCCCTCGGTGTAGAGCGAGGATTCGAGGTAATAGTTGTCGAATTTCACGCCGAACGCCTTGAGGTCCTGATCCTGCTCGTGGCGCAGCGCGGCTACGGCGAACCTGCGCACCGCCGCGAGATCGGCGGGGTCGCCGTTCCGGGCGAGATAGCCGGCCGCGATATCGCGTATGTATTCGCCGTGGTAGCCGGATTCGGGGAACGTCACCGCCTCGCCGCCTTGCTCGCGTGCGCGCGCCTGCACCGACAGCGCCAGATTGTCGATCTGCGCGCCGGCGTCGTTGTAATAGAACTCGCGCGTCACCTTCCAGCCCTGCGCTTCGAGCAGGGCCGAGATCGCGTCACCCAGCGCCGCCTGGCGGCCGTGGCCCACGTGCAGCGGGCCGGTGGGGTTGGCGGAAACGAACTCGACCAGGATGGGCCGACTCCGTCCGGCGTCGGCGCGACCGTAACGCGCACCGGCGGCATGCACCATGCCCAGCGCATCCAGCTTGGCGGCCGCTTTCAGGCGCAGATTGATGAAGCCTGGACCGGCAAGTTCCGCCTGGTCCAGCCAGGGTGAGGCGGGCAGGCCGGCGATCAGGGCCTGCGCCAGCTCACGCGGATTGCGCCTGAGCTCGCGCGCAAGCTGCATGGCGACGTTGCACGCCCAGTCGCCGTGCGCAGCCTGCTTCGGACGCTCCAGCGCGATGATGGACGCCGGATACTGCGGCGCCACGCGCGCCAGCGCCTGCGTCAGCAGACCTACCAGATGGGACTTGATTGCGGCGGACAAGGCAGAGGAGCTTGCGGCGAAAAGAGATGCGTATTATAGCTTGGGAAGATCTGATCAAGGCCGCGCGCCGATCAGACCAATTGCGGCGCGGGGGTTCTATACAAGATCGCCGATCGCGAGCGGATACGCTGTTCATCCGCGCGCGATCGGCGATCCGCGCGGACGGGTCGCCGTCCACGCAAGTTCGATCGGCGCAGTTCGGTGTACTCCCCTACGTCGAGCGATGTCGCCGGGCGGTCATTGCGCGCTCCGCGCGCCAACCGTGTTTCCCGTACGGATGAAAAGCGCATCCGTACGGGAAACACGGTTCTGAATAGACGCAACATCAGCGTGGCCCGATCTAGATCGCCACCCACAAGATCAAAACTCGATCGGATCGACATCCAGGTGCCAGCGCACCGCGCGCTGGGGCAAGGCATGCAGCTTCGCGCTCCAGGCGGCGAGGTACGCCTGCAGCGCCTTGCGCGATTCGGACTGGGCGAGCAGTTGCGCGCGCTCGCGCTCGGCCAGTCGGGTCAGGCTCATCGGCACCGGATCGTAGAGCGTGATGCCGGGCGGCGGCGGGCCCGCCAGGGCCGCCGCCTCGCGCAGGAATTCGAGCGCGGTTTTCAGTTCGAGGGCTTCGGCGCGCAGCACGGCCTCGAACACGTAAGGCGGAAAACCGGCCTGCTCGCGCTCGGCGAGCAGGGTGCGTGCGAAGCCGGCGTAATCATGCTGCGCCAGCGCCACATACAGCGGATGTCGCGGATACTCGGTCTGGATCAGAACTTCGCCGGGCAGATCGGCGCGTCCGGCGCGCCCGGAGACCTGCACCAGTTGCGCGAACAGGCGCTCCGGCGCGCGATAGTCGGCGGAATAGAGCGCGCTGTCGGCGTTCAGCACCGCGACTAGGGTCAGATTCGGGAAGTCGTGCCCCTTGGCCAGGATCTGGGTGCCGACCAGGATGTCGGCTCGGCCCCCTTGTATCTCACCCAGCATGCGCGAAAAGCTGCCCTTGTTGCGGGTGCTGTCCCGGTCGACACGCAGGATGCGCGCCCGCGGGAAACGCGCGGCCAGCGTCGCTTCCAGCCGTTGCGTGCCGCGGCCAAGGGGGTGGATATCGGCATTGCCGCAACTCGGGCAGTGGCGCGGGATCGGCGTGCTTGCGCCGCAATGATGGCAGCGCAACTGCCGATCGGCAAGATGCACCACCATCCGGGTGGAGCAGCGCTTGCAGCCGCTCACCCAGTCGCAGGCCGGGCACATCAGCACCGGCGCGTATCCGCGCCGGTTCAGGAACACCAGGCTCTGCTCGCCGTGCGCGAGGCGTTGCCGCAGCGCCTCCATCACCGGTAGCGCCAGGCCCTCTTCGAGCTTGTGCTTGCGCGTGTCGACGCTGTGCACCCGTGGCAACTGTGCCTGCGGCACGGCGCGCCGCGACAACTGCAGCAGCCGGTAACGGCCCGACACCGCATGCGCATAGGTTTCGAGCGCCGGCGTGGCCGATCCAAGCACGATGGGGATTCCCGCCTGACGCGCGCGGAATACGGCCACGTCCCGGGCCGAGTAGCGCACGCCGTCCTGTTGCTTGAACGAGGCATCCTGTTCCTCGTCCACCACGATCAGCGCCAGCTTTGGCAAGGGCGTGAACACGGCGAGCCGCGTGCCGAGCACAATCGCCGCCGCGCCGTTTTGCGCCTGCAGCCAGTGCTGGGTGCGCTCGCTGTCGGCGAGGCCGCTGTGCAAGCTGACCAGGGGCGTTTCGGGAAAACGCTCGCGGAACTCCTGCTCCAAGCGCGGCGTAAGGCTGATCTCCGGTACCAGCACCAGGGCCTGTCTGCCCGCCGCCAGCGTGCGTGCGATCAGGCGCAGGTAGATCTCGGTCTTGCCGCTGCCGGTGATGCCGTGCAGCAGAAATACTCCGTAGCCGGGACTGGCGCCTTCAATTTGATTCAGCACCTGCCGCTGTTCGGCATTGAGCGCATGTTTCTCGACGAAACGGCCGCCACTCGCCTGCGGCGGCGGTTGATAGCGCTCGATCCAGCCGGCGCGGCCGAGCTCGGCCAGGACTTTTTTCGCGCCCGGGCTTTGTGCCAGCAGCAGCGCCTCGGCACAATCGGACCGCGACAGGGCCTGGAGCAGTGCGCGCTTCACCTTTGCGCGGACGGGCAATTGCGCCAGCGCCTCGCGTGCGCTGGCGCTGAGACGGTAAGCGGCAGCCCCATTGAGTGTCGGCAGGGCACCGGGTTTGCGCAGCCGCAGCGGCAGCCCGTTGAAAATGACTTCGCCCAGAGGCCGGTGATAGTAGTCGCTGCAGAATTGCGCGAGTTCCAGCCAGTCGCGCCCTAGCGCCGGGGTCTCGCGCAGGATACGCACGGCGGACTTCAATTTTTCGCTGCTGATTTCGGATGTGTCGGCGAGACCGACGATCATTCCCACCGCCTGCTTGTTGCCGAACGGTACCAGCACGCGCATGCCGACATCCGCGCTGCTCGCTTCGGCACAGAGGTAATCGAATAGCCGCGGCAGGGGCAGGTCGAGTGCGACGCGGAGTATGCTCATGCGTCGCCAAAAGAAAAAAAATCGATTACGGAAGCTACGCGAGCAAGGTCAAGCGATTTATCTGAAAACTGCTGCATCACCCTATTACCAAAGGAGAACTCAGGTTGTGCACAATTCTTGTGGGTAACTTTGTGAATAAGTTTGCAGCCTTGCTGTAAGCGTCTTTGCCATAAGGAATTTTTTCTTCTGCTCAAAATTGCAGCGATACGTTTATATGTTTAAAAACATAATGTTACAATGTTTTCATAGAGACACAGTGGCGGTTGCCAGCAAATACGGGCGAGCGCGCGGCGTTGTGCATAAGTCAAGGTTTGCGCAAGCAGCGGAAATCCTTAGCTGGCGCGGGTGTCGGCCTTGTTGCCGTGATAGCGCGGGCTCGTTCGATGGACGCAATCGACCAGAATCTTGACGTTTTCAGGCGGGGTGAATTGGGAAATGCCATGGCCGAGATTGAATACGTGGCCGCTGCCGTGGCCGAAGGAGGCCAGGATTTTTTCCGTTTCGCGCTCCACCACTTCTGCGGGGGAATACAAGACGGCGGGGTCAAGGTTACCCTGCAGCGCAACACGATTGCCGATGCGCGCTCGCGCCTTGCCGATGTCCACGCTCCAATCGAGGCCCACACCATCGCAGCCGATGCCGGCGATGTCCTCCAGCCAGTTGCCGCAGCCCTTGGTGAACACGATAGCCGGAATGCGCGCGCCGGCATGCTCACGTTTGAGGCCGGCGATGATGCGCTGCAAATAGGCGAGAGAGAACTCGCGGTAGGCCGCATGCGACAGGCTTCCGCCCCAGGTATCGAAGATCATCACCGCCTGCGCGCCGGCTTCGATCTGTGCGTTGAGGTAGACCGTCACCGCCTGCGCGGTGACGTCTAGGATGTGGTGTAGCAGATCGGGCCGCGTGTAGAGCATGGTCTTGATGGTGCGGAAATCGTCGCTTGCGCCGCCCTCGACCATATAACAGGCGAGCGTGTACGGGCTGCCGGCGAAGCCGATCAGCGGCACGCTGCCGGCGAGCGCGCGCCGGATTTCGCCGACCGCGTCGATCACATAGCGCAATTCAACGCCCGGGTCGGGCACGGCCAGGTCACGGATTTCCCACTCTTCGCGCAGCGGCCGTTCGAATTTCGGTCCTTCGCCTTCGGCGAAGTACAGTCCCAGGCCCATGGCATCGGGAATCGTAAGGATGTCGGAGAACAGGATGGCGGCGTCGAGCTCGAACCGCGCCAGCGGCTGCAGCGTGACCTCGGTGGCATAGCCCGGGTTCTTGCACAGGCCGAGAAAGCTGCCGGCGCGGCTGCGCGTCTGGTTGTATTCCGGCAGATAGCGGCCGGCTTGGCGCATCAGCCATACCGGCGTGTATTCGGTGGGCTGGCGCAAGAGCGCGCGGATCAGCGTGTCGTTTTTCAGTCGGGTCATGCTATTTCAGCAGTTTGGTGGTGATGAACTTCCATTCGTCCGGGTCGACCGGCGTGATGGACAGGCGGTTGCCGCGCGCGAGCAGGCGCATGCCCGCCAGCGCTGTTTGCTGGCGCAGTTCGGTCAGGCCGAGGAGCCGGGTTTTTTTCACGAACTTCACTTCCACGTTCACCCAGCGCGGCTTGTCGCGCGTGGCCTTGGCGTCGTAATACTTGCTCGTGCGGTCGAACTGGGTCTCGTCCGGATAGGCATTGGCGCAGACTTCCGCCAATCCGGCGATTCCCGGCTCGGCGCAACTCGAATGATAGAACAGCACTTGGTCGCCGATTTGCATCCGGTCGCGCATGAAATTGCGCGCCTGGTAGTTGCGCACGCCAAACCAGGCGGCGCGGCGCCGCGGCGCGCGCGCAAGGTCGTCGATGCTCAACTCGTCGGGCTCGGACTTCATCAGCCAGTAGCGCATCAACGCTCCGACGATGTCCAATGAAATGCGGAAACATGTTTATTATTATCATATTGTGAATAGACAGGAATTTTTCCTGTCCGCGGAAATCCCACCCAATCCAGGGATACTTTGTGTAAAGTCCCACCCAGAATCCCACCCAAAATCCGGCCCAGGAGTGATGTATAGAAGGAGTAGCGCATGGGTAAATTAGCCGCGGTGACGTGTGAAAATTCAAAGCCAAACGATGCGGGCGACCGCCTCCTGGGGGAGGGCGACGGACTATTCCTTCGCATCCGTCCGAATGGCGCCGAGACCCGGATTGTCGAATATGAGTTCAAGGGAGAACGACGAAAATTCACCGTCGGATTATACGTCCGCACCGGCGCTACCGGCGCGAGTATCGGGGAACGGCTGTCGGCGCGCCCAATGTTAAGGGATGAAGTAACGGAAAGTGAGTCCTAAGTTCTCGATGACGCCTGGGCTGAGCGTTCCTTACATGGCAATGGGGCGGTTTCAGTGAATGAGTTGACTTGTGACGCGCTACACGCTACAGTAAAAACATGATAGTCAGTTTCAGGCACCGGGGGCTTAAAGGGTTTTTCGAGGAGGACGATCCCCGGAGGCTGCCGCCGGACATGGTGGACCGGATCAGGGACATTCTGGCACGGTTGCACCAAGCGGAGGTGATTGAGGATATGAAAGTCCATTCCTACAGGCTTCATCCGTTGAAAGGAAACCGGAAAGGAGAGTGGGGCGTAACGGTGAGGGCAAACTGGCGCATTACCTTTCGGTTTGAGGATGGGTATGCGCTGGAGGTGAATTTAGAGGACTACCATTGAACAGGAGAGCGCTATGAAGGGTTTGAAAATGAAGAATCCACCCCATCCGGGATTTTCGGTGCGCGTGGCCTGTCTGGAGCCGCATGGGTTGAGTGTGACCGAAGGGGCGAAGGTTCTTGGTGTGTCGCGGTCTGCGTTGAGTCATCTGGTGAACGAGAGCGCAGACCTGTCGTGGGATATGGCTATTCGCCTGGCGAAGGCATTTGGCGGTACGCCGGAGGGATGGATGCGCTTGCAGTTTCAGTACGATGCGGACCAGGTGGAAGAACGGTCCAAAAAAATCAAAGTGAAGACTTTTGCGGAAGCGGTTCATGCGTGAGGAGTGGAAGGAAGTAAAACACTATGAAGAAGAAAATTCCGGCGTTTAAGACCGATGCGGAAGCGGAGCGGTTCGTCGATGCGGCTGATCTGTCTTATTGTATGAAATCGCGGAAAACTAATACTGGCGCTGGTTTCCGGCGCATCGCTGCGTTTTAGCGGATTTCATCAGCCAGTAGCGCATTGCGAGGAACTCGACAAACAAAAATCGCAGACACTGGGTCTGCGATTGGTGAGGTATCGGATTCCCCGCAAATGCCGTCAGGCCCGCATCCTCTGAACCTGCAGTCCAGAGTGGTCGCGTTCCGGCCGCCGTAGGTACATCCGCAATCGCGCGAGGCGAAGGGACGCGCACAAAAGCGGCGCTAGGGTCCGCAACCTCAGCACATATATTGGTTCAAGGAATATATGGCCTAAACGAGCATCGCAGGGAAACATTTCGCGGTCTGGCCCGCCCGGACGCGATCTAGAACAGGGAATCCTGCTGCGACAACGCCTGATCGAGCTTCGACTGCGCTGAATTCATTCTACGCTTTAATTCTGCCATGTCAAAGCCATTGCCGATCTTGATCGAGAGCAGTTCGTTGGCGATATTCAGCGCGGCCATGACGGCGATGCGCTCGGTCCCCGCGACCTTGCTCGCTGCCTTGATTTCGGTCATTTTCTTGTCGACATAGGCGACTGCCGCGAGCAGCGCCTCGCGCTCCTCGTCGGCGCAGGTGACCCGATAATTGCGTCCCATGATGCTGACATCGAGGGCTTTGGCTTTTTCGCTCATTCCGGGATCCGCCGCAGCAGCGCTTCGAGACGGGTCTTGGCGCCATCGACCTTGTCTTCCAGGCGCTTGACATCGTTTTGCGCGGATACCAACTGCAGCCTCAGTTCCTTGTTTTCGCTTTTTAGGCGCTGGCACAGTTCCAGGAACTGGTCGATTTTGCCGTCGAGCGCGTCGAATTCCGCATTCATCGCCACACTATAGTTTTAAAAATCGTGACAAGTCAAGTAATAACACGCAACTCTCAATGCTCTTTCCATGATGAATAAGCCGCCCTATTTGATTGACCCGGCGCACGATTTCGAGGCCGCCGATTTCTTGCCGGACTGCGCCCGAAGGCGCGCCAGACCGGGCCCTTTTCCGCATGTTCTCGCACCTCCGCGGCCGAAAATTTTTTATTTATCGGCGATACTGTGTAAAATCGCTGCACTCGTTCGAGGTGTCCGCCGGCGATTCCTGCCGGCGGGTGAAACGGGAAACAGGTACAGCGTGTAGCTACGCTCAAGCCTGTGCTGCCCCCGCAACGGTAGGTGAGCGCGGGTTTGTCACGATGCCACTGTAAGCAAACGCTTACGGGAAGGCGACAAATCCAATCCCACAAGCCCGGAGACCGGCCTTGCGCGACAAGTGGAAACACTGCGGGGATGCGGTGCGCCGGTTGCGCTTTCGATTTCCCCCTGCGTTTCCTTCGTTGTTTCAATTGTGCAGCCTGCGGGGACGCCGGCTGTTGGGGGAAAATCATGCATTCCAAATCAGTTATTACCGCCATCGCGCTCGCGCTGGCGACGCAGGTATTTGCCCAGGAAGACGCAGTGGTGGTCACGGCCACGCGCTTTCCGGAAAAACAGCTCGAGCACCCCGTCGGGGTCACGGTCATCACGCGCGAGCAGATCGCGAACAGCGCGGCAGCGACTCTGCCGGACCTGCTGGCGCGCCAAGCCGGCATCAATACGCGCAACAACACGGGCAGTCCTGACGTGGCGGTCGACATGCGCGGCTTCGGCGTGAGCGGCGATCAGAATACCCTGGTGTTGCTCGACGGCCAGCGCCTGAACGACATCGAGCTTACCACGGTACGGTGGTCCGCGATTCCGCTCGAGGCGGTAGAGCGCGTCGAAATCCAGCGCGGCGGCGGTGCGGTGTTATTTGGCGGCGGCGCCACGGGCGGTACCATCAATATCATCACCCGCTCGCCGATCGCGGGCGACAGGAGTGCGACGGTGAGTGCCAGCTATGGCAGCTACAACACGAACGGCTTGCGCGCCGCCGTCAATCTTGCGGGGGCCAACACCGGTTTTTCGCTGAACGCCGGCCGGTACGACTCGGACAATTACCGGGTCAACAATCGCCTGGAGCAGGGCAACCTGCTGGGCGATCTGCGCTGGACCGGGATTCGCGGCGGCTTGGTATTCAAGTTCGGACTGGACAATCAGTCCCTGCGGCTGCCGGGCGTGCGCACCGATGTGCAGTTGCAAACCGACCGGCGCGGCGCCACCACGCCCGGCGACTACAGTTCGCGCGACTCGACGAATGCGACGTTGTCCGGGCGTTACGAGTTCGACAGCTTTGATGTCGCCGCCGACCTCTCCCATCGCGACACCAAGCGCAATGCATTCTTCGACAATTATTTCGGCCCGTTCGGCCAGGCGTCGTTCATCGACACGCACGGCAAGGTGTGGGCTTTCACACCACGCGCGAAAGTGCCGTACCGGTTTTGGGGACGTGACAACACCCTGATCGTCGGTGCGGACCTGGATTACTGGAACTACCTGTCCCTGCGCGCCACCGATATCGCCACGCTGGGCACGCCTGTAGCCAACATCGCCGCGACCCAGCGCGACCGGGCGATTTACGCGCAGAACCACACAGCGCTCGGCGAAGCGACCAAGCTTACTTTGGGTGTGCGCGCGCAACGCGTCGAGATTGCGTCCAACGACCGCGCCAATACGCTGCCCAGCGCGAGCGCCGCGCAGGCCCGCGACCCGCGTTCCTGGGAGGTGGCGCTGCGGCACAAGCTAAATTCGGCAACCGCGATTTACGGCAAGGTCGGCACCAGCTTCCGCATTGCCACCCTGGACGAAATGTTCAACAACTGCGGCTTTTTCGACCTGACTACCTTCACCTGCTTCTCGACCGTCACCCCTCTGGAGCCGCAGACCTCGCGCGACCGCGAGATCGGCGTCGAGTACAAGCAGCAGCAATGGCGACTGCGGGCGAACTATTACCGCATGGACCTGCGCAACGAAATCCACTTCAACGCCCTCACTTTCCTTAACATGAATCTGTCGCCGACGCAGCGCCAGGGCATCGAACTGGAAGGCAGTTGGAAACTGGGTTCGCGCTGGGATTTGTTCGGCAGTTACACGCATGCGCGCGCCACCTTTCGCGAAGGCGTCTATGGAGGGGTAGACGTGAGCGGCAAGAATTTGCCGCTAGTGCCGCGCGACCAGGTCAAGCTGGGCGTCACTTGGGCGGTCGCGGACAAGACGCGCCTCTCCGGCGCGCTCGCGTACGTCGGCAAGCAGTACTACGATAACGACCAGGCCAATAATTTCGCCGGCGGGCAGATGCCTTCTTTTCTGACGGCAGACCTGAAGCTCAGCCGCGCGGTCGGCCTGTGGAATTTAACTCTGGCCGGGAACAATCTGTCCAACAAGAAGTACTACACCTACGCCATTCGCGGAGGCGGGGCTGCGGCGACCAACTTCAACGCCTACCCGATGGCGGAGCGCCACTTCCTGTTCACCGCGGAATACCCGTTCCGGTAAGCTGCCGGCACCGGGTTCGCCGTGATTGCGAGCGTATGCAGAACGAGTCTTGGACTGGATTGAGTCGGGCATTGCTCATCTGGCTTGTCCTTGCCGGCGCCGCGCTTGCGGCGTTCGGCATAGCGCTCGCCATCGGCAGCAGCCGATTAGCGCCGGCTGAACTGCTGCAGGCCCTGGTTTCGCCGCAGGACAGCACGGCCGGCGACATCGTCACGCGCCTGCGCCTGCCGCGCGCGCTGGCCGCCTTCGCCACCGGCGGCCTGCTCGCGCTCGCCGGCGCGCTGATGCAGGTGCTGCTCCGGAATCCCCTCGCCGATCCGTATGTGCTCGGCCTGTCGGGCGGCGCGTCGGTGGGCGCGCTCGGCGCGATGATGCTGGGCTTGGGCGCGCTGTGGGTCAACCTCGGCGCGGGCGCGGGGGCGCTTGCGGCCATCGCGCTGGTGTTCGCGCTGGCGCGGCGCGATTTCTCCCGCCGCCAGATATTCGGCGCGCATGAGGCCTCGCCGCGCCTGCTGCTCACTGGCGTGATCCTCGCCGCCGGCTGGGGGGCGGTCATCACCATCATGCTCACCGTCGCCTCCGAGTCCAAGCTGCGCGGCATGCTGTTCTGGCTGATGGGCGACCTGAACGGCGCCGAGTCATGGACGCCCGCGATGCTCGTGCTCGCCGCCGCGCTCGTCGTCACGGTTCCTCTGGCGCGCGATCTCAACGTGCTGCTGCGCGGCGAGGCGCTGGCGCATTCGCTCGGCGTGCGCGTGGCGGCGCTGCGGCGCGCTGCCTACCTGGTCGCCGCGGCCGCAACGGCTCTGGCCGTCACTACCGCCGGCCCGGTCGGATTCGTCGGGCTGGTGGTGCCACACGCCCTGCGGCTCGCTCTGGGCAACGACCAGCGCGTGCTGCTGCCGGCGGCCGCGCTCGCCGGCGGCACGCTGCTGCTGCTCGCCGACACCGTGGCGCGCAGCGTGCTCGCGCCGCAGCAACTGCCGGTGGGCGTGATCACCGCGGTGCTCGGCGTGCCCGCGTTCATGTTCTTGCTCACGCGCAGTCCACGCACGGCGGGCGCGGCATGAGCGCGCCCCTGCTCGAAGCGAACGACCTGAGCCTGCGCGTGGCCACGCGCACGCTGGTGCACGATCTGAATTTCCGCGTGCAGCCGGGTGAACTCTGGTGCGTGCTAGGCCGCAACGGCGCGGGCAAGACCACCTTGCTGCATACCCTGATGGGCCTGCGCGAGGCGCAGGGCGGGGCGGTGCGCTTGGCCGGCAAGAATCTAACCGCCTGGACCCCGGCCGAAGCGGCGCTGCGGCGCGGCTTCCTGCCGCAGTCCTTCCACGACGTGTTCAGCTCCAGCGTGCTCGACTGCGTAATGATCGGTCGCCACCCGCATCTTTCGCGCTGGCAATGGGAGGACGAGGGCGACCGCGAAGTCGCGCTAGCCGCGCTCGCGCTGGCGGACCTCGCCGGGTTCGGCGGGCGCGACGTGCTCACCCTGTCCCGCGGCGAGCGCCAGCGCGTGGCGCTGGCCGCGTTGTTCGCCCAGGATGCGCCGCTGCTCTTGCTCGACGAGCCGGTGTCCCACCTCGACCTGCACCATCAACTCATGGTGCTCGAACACCTGCGCCTGCTCGCGCGCGAGCGCGGCCGCGGCGTACTGTTCACGGTGCACGACCTCAACCTCGCGGCGCGTTTCGCCAGCCACGCGCTGCTGCTCACGCCGCCAGGGGCGGTGCGCAGCGGCGCGATCGCGGCGGTGATGGCCGAGGGCGATTTGTCGGCCGCCTTCGGCCACCGTGTCGCGCGCATCGAGGCCGCGGGTCGCACCTTGTTCGTGCCGGATTGAACATGCCGCTCGCACGATGCCTGCTCGCGGCGGCGCTGGCCCTGGCCCGCGTTCCGGCCGGCGCCGAAGTCCGCGTCACCGACGACGCGGGCCGCGCCGTGACACTCAAAGCTCCGGCGCAGCGCATCATCAGTCTCGCGCCCCACCTGACCGAGTTGCTGTTCGCCGCGGGCGCCGGCAAGCAGGCCATCGGCACGGTCGAATTCAGCGACTACCCGGAGGGCGCCAGGGCCGTGGCGCGCGTCGGCGACAGCGCGCTGCTCGACCTGGAGCGCATCGTCGAGCTCAGGCCCGACCTGATCCTCGTGTGGCAGCACGGCAACGCGCAGCGCCAACTCGACAAGCTGCTGAGCCTCGGCATCCCGGTGTTCTACGACCAGCCGAACCGCTTGTCGGACATCCCGCGTTCGATAGAGCGGCTCGGCCGCCTCGCCGGCACCGAGGTGGTGGCCACTTCGGTGGCCCGCGCTTTCAGGGCGCGCGAGGCGGATTTGCGCAAGCGCTATGCCGGGCGCGCGCCGGTGCGGGTGTTCTACCAGATCTGGGAACAACCGCTGATGACCATCAACGACGAGCACCTCATCAGCGACGTCATCCGCCTGTGCGGCGGACACAACGTAATGGCGGACTTAAAGCAGCTTGCGCCGGTGATATCCACCGAGGCGGTGCTGGCGGCGGATCCCGAAGTGATCGCCGGCGCGACCGCCGAACCCAATATGCGCGACGACCTCGACAACTGGAAAACCTGGCCGCGCATCCTGGCGGTGAAACGCGACAACCTGTTCGTCATCCACACCGACCTTATCAGCCGCCACACGCCGCGCGTGCTCGACGGCGCGCAGCAGATGTGCGAGAACCTCGACAAGGCACGGGCGAAGCGTAGGCGATGAACCCCGCACGCCTTGCCGGCGCCCTGATGGTGCAGGGCACGACTTCAGACGCCGGCAGCCCAGCGGAAGTCAACCTGCGCGAGCGCGACGTCGCCAACATGGGTTTTGCCGAAGCGGTCGATTGCCCGGTGATCCTGGTGGCCGACATCGACCGCGGCGGCGTGTTCGCGCATTTCCTCGGTACGCTCGAATGCCTGTCTGCGTCCGAGCGGCAGCGCGTGCGCGGTTTCGTGATCAATCGCTTTCGCGGCGACATTGGTTTGCTGCAGCCCGGCGTGGAGTGGCTGGAGCGCAAAACCGGCAAACCGGTATTCGGCGTAATTCCATATCTTCCCGGCCTGCATCTCGATGCCGAGGATGCGATCAAGACCGAGCAGGGGGAAAAGACCGATGGCGAGCGGCTGCGCGTGAGCGCGCCGTATTCATCTGCGGAGAACGCGTTTAGGTTGAAAGAATCGCAAAACACGACTAGAGTGTTCTACTCGACCCGTCGCGTGGAACGCACTCCCTGCATCGACAACAAGGTGCGTCGAATTCCGGGACGGGGATTGACTTCCAGTAAAGGGGACAGCAATGGCTTCGTTCTTGCGGAAAACCGGGTTTGCCGTCGGCTTGCTGCTCGTTGCAGCCGGCTTGTCGCCGTTAGCGCATGCTCAAGCGGCCTATCCCAGCAAGCCGGTACGCATCATCGTGCCGTCCACGCCGGCCGGCGTGCTGGACAACGTGACGCGCGCGCTGGCGCCGCGTCTGGCCGACCAGCTCGGTCAGCCCATCGTCATCGAGAACAAAGGCGGCGCGGGCGGCAACATCGGCGCCGAGGCGGCAGCGCGCTCGCCGGCGGACGGCTACACGCTGTTCATCGGCTTCAATGCCACCCACGGCGCGAACCTGGCGCTGTTCGGCAAGCTGGGCTACGACCCGGTGAAGGACTTCGCCCCCATCAGCTTGCTCGCGTCGGTGGCCAACATCATCTCGGTCCATCCTTCGGTGCCGGTGAACTCGCTGACCGAACTGGTGGCCATGGCCAGGGCCAAGCCGGGACAGTTGAGCTACGCCTCGTCCGGCAACGGCACCTCCACGCACCTTGCAGCCGAACTGTTCAAGGCCTTAGCCGGGGTGGACATCACGCACATCCCGTACAAGGGCAGTGCGCCGGCCGTGGCCGACACGATCGCCGGCCATGTGCCGATGATCGTCGACAGCGTGGCCTCGTCGACGGCGCAGGTGAAGGCCGGCAAACTCAAACCACTGGCAACCACCAGCCCGAAGCGCTTGGCGGTGCTGCCCGAACTGCCCACCGTCGCGGAATCCGGCTACCCCGGTTTCGCGTCCGTCGCCTGGCTTGGCCTGCTCGCGCCCGCCGGCACGCCCAGGGCCATCGTCGAGCAGCTCAACGCGCAGGTGCTCAAGGTCATGGCACTGCCCGAGACGCGCGAGCGCATGGCGGCCTTCGGCGTCGAGATCACCACGTCCACACCCGACGAGTTCGCTGCCCACATCCGGTCCGAAATGGCCAAGCTGGGCAAGGTGATCCGCGACGCGAACATCAAGGTGAACTGAACCGGCTCGCGCGCAGCCGCCCGGTTGCCGCACCCATTTCCCCACCCTTTGCACTCGAGCACCAGCATGTCCGACAAAGAGATCTACTACGACGTCAAGGATTACGTCGACGCCATCACCATCAACCGGCCGAATGGGCCGAATCCGGCCCGGCGCAATGAAATCGCGGTGCGCGAGGCGCCGGTCGGGCCAGTCGCGGGCCCCGCGCTGCGCTACGCGATTTTGGACAACGGTTAATTCGTCGTATCGCCGATCACCGCAACCCCGTTGGGGGAAGCGTTCCGCGGGCTCATGCCGTTTGTACTGGCCGCGCTCCCGGTGCCGGTCGTCTATGCGGTGTTCCCGGGGCTGGTGAGCTGGACCACTTGACGCAGCGCTCATTGGACATCGAAAGGAAATAGCATGGATCTAGGCTTGAAGGGCAAAGTCGCCGTGGTGACGGGTTCGGGCCGCGGCATCGGCGCGGAAACCGTGCTGGCCCTGGCGCAGGAAGGCGTGAAGGTGGTCGTGACCGATATCGATGCGGAGTCGGCCCGCGCGACGCAGCAGCGGCTCGCGGCGCTGGGGTTCGATGCCATCGCGGTACCCGCCGATGTATGCCGCGCCGAAAGCGTCGAGGCGCTTGCGCGCGCCACTATCGACGCTTTCGGGAGCGTGCATATTCTGGTGAACAACGCCGGCTTTCCACGCGACAACTATCTCGCCAAGATGCCCGAATCGGATTGGGACGCGGTGATCGACACGATCCTCAAGGGCGCCTACCACTGCACCAAGGCGGTCTTGCCCATGATGATGGCGCAGCGCTTCGGGCGCATCATCAACATCTCGTCGCGGGCGCATTTGGGCAACCCGGGCCAGGCGAACTACTCGGCCGCCAAGGCGGGCATAATCGGTTTCACCCGCGCCGTGTCGCTTGAGCAGGGCCGTTACAACATTACCGCAAATGCGATCGCCCCCGGATTTGTCGAAACCGAGGGCATCCGCGCTCTGCCGCATTACCAGCGGATCAAGCAGGCGGCCATCGCCAAGACACCGTTGGAGCGGGTCGGCACGCCGCGCGACATCGCCAATGCGGTTGTTTATCTGGCATCCGATGCCGCCGGCTATATCACGGGCGAAACCCTGCACGTGACCGGCGGTCGCTACAGTTGAGCCGCCGGCAGCAATCAAATTCATCGAGTCGCGTCGGAGGGGTACAACATGGATTTCGGACTGAGCAGTGAACAACTGGCGTTGCAGGAAAGCGTCCGCCGCTTCATGCGCAAGCGGGTGGCGCCCCTCGTTGCCGAGCACGAAAAGCGCGAACAGTTTGCTTGGGAATTGCTGCCCGAACTGCGGCAGTTCGGCTATATCGGCGGTCTGCTGCCCGAAGAGGCCGGCGGCTACGGCATGCGCTTTGGCGATTGGGCGCTGCTGATGGAGCAGGCGGGCTATCACTGGTTGTCGATGCGCGTGCTGTTGAACGCCCTCAACATCATCGCCTCGCTGCTGCACCGCAACGCCACGCCGGCGCAGCGCGAACGCTTTCTTAAACCTTTGCTCAACTGTGAAAAGCGGTTCTGGGTCGGGATCACGGAACCTAATCATGGCTCGAACGTCGCCGGCATCGAAACCAAGGCGGTCGATAAGGGGGACCATTACCTGGTCAACGGCGGCAAACTGTGGATCACCAACGGCGCCGGCGGCGACTGCGGCGTACTGGTGGTCAAGACCTACAGCGATGGCTGCGACGGCGGCCTCAGTCTGTTGCTGGTCGACAGGGACGAGACCAAGTACGCAGCGCGCCGTGTCGGCACCATGTTCATCAAGAGCACCGGGACATCGGAGCTGAATTTCGCGGACGCCGTCGTGCCGAAGGAGAATTTGCTCGGCAAGGAAGGGGAGGGACTGAAGGCGATCCTCAGCGGCCTAAATTACGGCCGGCTCAATGTCGCCATGGGAGCGGTCGGGGCAGCGCAGGCGGCCCTCGATTTGTCGATCGAATATGCCAAGAACCGCAAGCAGTTCGGACGCGTGATCGGCGGCTATCAACTGGTGCAGAAACTGATCGTCGACATGACCGTGCGCACCGAGGCCGCCCGCGCGCTCGGATACAAGGCGGCCTGGGCGCTGGATCAGGGAGGCACGGCCCGCGCCGAATGCTCGATCGCCAAACTCTATGCCACAGAGGCCGCGCACGAGGTGGCAAGCATGGCGCTGCAAGTGCACGGCGGCCTGGGCTACAGCGTGGACTATCCGATCGAGCGCATTTTCCGCGACACCCGCGGCGGCATGATTCCCGAGGGAACCTCCGAGATCCAGACTCTCATCATCGGTCGCGAGATCCTCGGCATCTCGGCCTTCCGTTAAGGCGCGTGCAGTGGCGATGACGCCGTTACATGCGCTGCGCCTGAACGCGCGGCGCTTTCCGCGCAAGCCCGCGATGGTGTTCGAGGGTGGCGTCATGGATTACAGCGCTTTGTTCGCGCGGGTTGAGCGGATGATGAGCGCTTTCGCCGGCCTCGGCCTTGCCTGCGGCGACAAGGTTGCCATCTTGGCGCTGAATCATCCTGATTTCGTCGCGGCCTATTTCGCCCTGACCGGGATAGGCGCGATTCCCGCGCCGGTCAACTACCGCATCGCGGAAGACGACATGGCGCAGGTCGTGCAAGCGTCGGATGCCCGTGTGCTGCTGCTCGGAGCCGGTTTCGAAGACAAGGCCGCGCGTCTGGGCGCCCTGGTGCGGGACATCGTACTGATCGGCGGCGCGCGGGCCGAGGCGGCGCCTGGCGCGCTGGGACTCGACGAACTGCTCCGGCGGGCCGACGATGCGCCGCCGGCGGGCCTGGAGGGCAGTACGGTCATGCTCCATACCTCGGGCACCACCGGCCTGCCCAAAGGCGCGCTGCGTTCGCGCTTCGGCTTCGAGGAGCGCGCGCTGGAGCAGGGCTTTTGCGCCGATGACCGCATGCTGTGCGCGTTGCCGATCTGTTTGTCGGCCGGCTGCGTTTATACGCTGCTGCCGCTTTATCTCGGCGCCACGGTCTATCTGATGGATGGCTTCGACCCGGCTGAAGCGCTCCAAATTATTCAACGCGAGCGCGTCACCGCCACCATGTTGCTGCCCGCCATGCTGCAAAGAATGGTCGAACAAGCCGATTTTCGCGAAGCGGACACCTCGAGCGTGCGCACGCTCCAGTCCGGCGGCGGCGAACTGCACGGCGCTCTCAAACGGGCGCTGATGGAGAAGTTCGGCGATGCGCTGAGCATCTATGCGGCTTCGTCCGAAGTCGGCCCCTATGCCAACCTGCGCGGCGCCGAACTGCGAGCGCACCTGGGCGGTAACTGCGTCGGCCGGGTGTTCTTCGGCGTGGAACTGAAGTTGCTCGACGACGAGGGCCGCGAAGTGCCGACGGGAGAGGTGGGCGAGATATGGGCGCGCAGCGAGTCCCGTTATGACGAGTACTACAAGGATGCGGAGCTGACGGCCAGCACGCGCCGCGGCGACTACCTGAGCGTCGGGGATCTGGGACGTTTTGACGCCGACGGCCTGCTCTATTTCGCCGGACGCAAGCGCGACATCATCAAGAGCGGCGGCATCAACATCTACGCGCCGGAGATCGAGGAGGCGATCCAGACCCACCCGGCAGTGCGCGAAGTGTCCTGTATCGGACTACCGGATAGGCAATGGACGGAACTGGTCTGCGCCGTCGTGGTGCCGCGGCCCGGTTCGCGTGTCGATGCCGAGGACATCCTCGCGCATGCCGCGCAGCGTTTGGCGAGCTACAAAAAGCCGCGCCGCGTGGTGTTCGTGGAAGAGTTTCCCAGAAATCTGACGGGACGGGTGCTGAAGAACGCGCTGATCGAAATGGTGCAACAAAAAATTGCCGCGGAGGAGATGGAAACATGAACTTTGAAGAACTGAAGGAACAGAAGTTTTACTGGGAAGATCTGACGATCGGCCAAGTCTTCGACAGCCCCAGCCGCACCATCACCGAGGCCGATATCGTCAACTTCGCCTGCCTGTCGGCCGACTTCAACCGCCTGCATGTGGACGCGACCTACGCCAGCCGGACGTCGTTCGGCCAACGCATCGCCCACGGCCTGCTGGTGGTCTCGGTGATGTCGGGGCTTACCACGCGGATGCTGCTCAACCACTTCATCGAAGAAAACCTTTTGGGCCTGCTCGAGATGCACGTTCGTTTTCCGAAACCGACCTTCGTCGGCGACACTATTCGCGTGCGCGTCGAGGTGTCCGGTAAAAACGAAACCTCCAAGCCGGACCGGGGGGTCGTGACCTTTCGCCGTCAGGCCGTCAACCAGCGCGGCGAGGTCGCGGTGGAGGGCGAGTGGAAGCTTCTGCTGCGGCGGCGGACGGCATAGCATGGATTTTCCCCGATTTGACCCGCCTGATCGAGCCGCGATCCGCGACGGTAGCGGGCACCTCCAAGCGAGGGGGCAATATCCGCCCCGACATCCTGAAAAACCCGCTCGACCACGCAACCGGCGCCGAGAACCTCGAGTTTGTCGCGCTGATCGTGGAAGAGTTTCGCGACCCAGACCCCCACTAACAAGGAAGAGGCACGACACATGAGCATCAAGACAGCCATCGGCTATACCACGCGCGAGGACATCTTCGTGCGCCAACGCAATCTCGCCAAGGACATACTGGGCAAGCTCGACTTCATCGACATGATCTACTTCACGGCAACCGGAGAGGTGCCCTCAGAGTCGGTGAAACGCATGACCAATGCCATCATCGTTACCGCCACCGACCACGGCCTGACGCCGAGCGCGATCTCCGCGCGCATGACTTATCTCGGCGCGCCGGAATCGCTGCAGGGCGCCGTCGCCGCGGGATTGCTGGGCGCGGGCAATCATTTTCTCGGCACCATGCAGAACGCCGCGCAACTGCTCCAGAGCGAGATCGGTTCGCTGACGCAGGACGATCCGCCGGCGGCCTTCGCCGAGCGCGCGCGGGAGCTTGCGCGCGCGTACCGGCAGGCACGCCGCATCATTCCCGGCGTGGGCCATCCGATTCATATCAACGGCGATCCGCGTGTGCCGGTGTTGCATCGCATCGCCGCCGACAACGGCTTCGACGGAAAACACTGGTCTTTGCTCGCCGCCATCGAGGAAGCGGTAAAGGCCGAGTTCGGCAAATACCTGCCGATCAATGCCGCCGGCGCCGTCGGCGCGACCGTCTCGGACATGGGATTGGCGCCCGTCTGGGCACGCGCCTTCGCGCTTATCGGCCGCTCCGCGGGTCTGCTGGCGCATTTAATGGATGAACAGCGCGCGCCGCTTGGCCAGAAAATATGGGACCTGCTGCTGGCGCAGGATGACAGCGCCGCTCTGGCCGCCAAAAGCGGAGTGGCGAGGACATGATGCCGGCGCCGCTTGCCGGCGTGCGTATCGTTGATCTTACCGAGTTGCTGCCGGGCCCCTACGCGACGCAGTTGTTGGTCGATCTTGGGGCGGAAGTGATCAAGATCGAGCGACCCGGCGCGGGTGACAACGGCCGCGCCCTATCGCCGGGGATGTTTGCGTCGGTGAACCGGGGCAAGCGCAGCTTGTGTCTGGATCTGAAGCACGACGAGGGCCGCGCCGTGTTGCGCCGGCTGGCGACCCGCGCCGACGTGCTCGTCGAAGGGTATCGCCCCGGCGTGGTGAAACGGCTGGGCATTGATTACGATAAGCTGCGTCCGCTCAATCCGCGGCTGATTTATGCTTCGCTGACCGGCTATGGACAAACCGGCCCGCTTGCCCAGCGTCCAGGTCATGACGTCAATTACCTCGCCGCCGCCGGCATCGTGGCCCTTTCGGGCGCGCCGGACGGCCCTCCGGTGCACCAAATCGGCGCTCCGGTCGGCGATCTGGCGGGCAGCATGTTTGCCGTTGTGGCGGTGCTGGGCGCTCTGTTTCAGCGCACCCAAAGCGGCGTGGGGCAGTACCTCGATGTGTCGATCGCTGACGCGCTGGTGAGCTGGATGTCGCCGCGCATCGGCGTGCATCTGAAGAGCGGCCATGGCGACGCCGCGTCGACAAAGCGCGAGGTATTGACGCGGCCGGCCTATGGCGTATTCGAAACCGCCGACGGGAAATACCTGAGCTTGGCGGCGGTGGAGACGCATTTCTGGCGGCGTCTGGTGCAGGCCCTTCAGTTGACCGAGTTCGCCGGCGAGGAGATGGAGGAATACAGCGTCCGCATCGAACGCACTGCCGTAATCGCCGCCGCACTGCGCACCTGTTTTCGCTCCCGGCCGCTGGCGCACTGGGCAGACTTGCTGGCGCAGCACGATGTCCCGTTCAGCACGGTTCCGGATATATCGGAGGTATTGACGCATCCCCATTTTCTGGCGCGCGGCCTGTTTGCCGCCGGCGCTGGTGGGCCGTTCGTTCAATTCCCGGTGCCGATGACGGGCGTGGCCGGCACGACCCGCCCGGCCCCGAATCCGGGCGAGCACAGCGACAGCATCCTTGCCGACATCGGTTTTGACGCGTCGGAGATCAAGCGCTTGCGCGAGCAGGGCGTCGTCTGAGACAGACCGATGGGGGTCGTGCCCGTCACACCAAGCAGGAGAGAGATGCAGTTTTAATCTGAATCCGAAGACTGGCAGGTTGCGGCAAGCTATTCCTTGCGCCGCCACCCGCAAGCCGAGGTGGCGCCGATCGTCGAGGCCTACGCGGATGAGCTTCCGATTCAACTCCGCCGCTGGTCGAAGGCCCTGCCGTAGACCATCGAGGCGATGGTGTTGCGCAGAATCTCCGTGGTGCCGCCGCCCAGCGCGAAGCCCCGGCAATCCCGGACCATGCGTTCCAGGGAGCAATCCCGGGTGAAACCCAGGTGGCCATGAATCTGCAAACCCTCGTTGGTTACCCGTTGCACCATTTCGTTGGCGTACAGCTTGGCTAAAGCAGCATCCAAGGGGTCCGGAAAACCGTTCTTCAAGTTCGTGGCGGCGCGATAAATCATCATCCGGGCGGCATGGATCTGCACCGCCATGTCGGCGATTTTCCACTGGATGCCCTGGAACTCGCAGATGGGCCGGCCAAATTGCTTCCGCTCTTCGGAATAAGCCTTCGCGGTTTCATAGGCGGCCTGAGCCACACCCAGGCACATCGCGGCATTGCCGACCCGCTCCGGTCCGAAGGAACCCATGAGGATCTTGAAACTCTTGCTGCTGGTGGGATCGCCGGGCACCAGAACGTTCCCCTTCGGCACCCGGCAGTTATCGAAGAAAACCTCGACCTCGGGCATTCCCCGCCCCCCCATTTTGCGGGTCGGCTGGCTGACGCTGAAACCCGGAGTGCCTTTCTCGATGACGAGGGCGCCGATGCCGCGGGGCCCGACGCTATCCTTGGCGAAGCGGGCGAACACCAGGATATGGGTGGCCAGATGCCCCCCCGTGCAGAAGGCTTTCTCGCCTTTCAGCACATAATGGTCGCCATCAGGCAGCGCGGTGCTCGTCATGTCGGTCACGGCCGAGCCGGCATGGGGTTCGCTGATGCCGATGCCGAACATATACTCTCCGCTGACCGTCTTCGGCAACCAGCGTTTCTTTTGTTCTTCGTTGCCCAGAATGGCAATGGCACGGGACGGGCCGTTCAGAGCCAACTGACAAATGAGGCCGGTGTTGAAGCAAACTCGGGCGATTTCCTCCAGGAACACCGTCCCCTGAATAATCGGGGCTCCGGAACCGCCGTACTGCTCCGGAATCACCATTCCCAGATAACCCAGCTTGGCGAGCAAATTCCGATTTTCCACCGGGAACTCCTCCTTCTCATCCCAGTAGGCTGCCTTCCCCCGAAAGGCCTTCTCGGCGAATTTCCGCACTTCCTGGCGAAAAGCCTCCAACTCGGGATCCAGTTGAAACATGGTCATAGCGTGCTCCTTGCGCGTGGTTATCTCTGCCCCCATCCAAGCGGCGGAAGGTGTTTGTCCTGACAAACTTTTGCATTAAACCCCTGAAGTGTCAAGGCGCTCTCGGAAGTAGCTCTCGGAAGTAATCTATCCCAATTCGATATGACCCGGAACGGGGTTCGCATTTCCAACGAGATATGAGCCTGAAGCATGAGTTTTCGCTCGATCATCCAGGACAGGGTGATCGATATGAATGAAATGCGGCTCGTCAGTCGGTTCTCAATGAGACTAGAACTATGGCTTTGCGGAAATTTTCGTTATACTCGATCCCATCAAGGTCGCGCAAGACGACGATGCCGACCGGCGCAAAGCCGGCGACGTGATGCTGGGGGGCATCCTGCCGCTCCCGCCATAAAAAATCTTTGAGGAGTTGCAAAAAATGAGACGGTTCTTCAAGCATCTGTGTTTTGGGTTCCTCGTTCTCGCGCTATCGATCACAATGTCCGCAGAGGCATTTGCCCAAAGTTATCCCGCCAAGCCCATCCGCTTGCTGGTGCCCTATGCCGCCGGCGGAGCGACCGACATCATGGCCCGGGTCGTGGCGCAAAAACTTTCGGAGAACCTGGGGCAGCAAGTGCTAGTGGAAAACCGGGCGGGAGCGGGGGGCAATATCGCCGCCGATGCCGTTGCCAAGGCCGCCCCCGACGGTTACACGCTATTTTTCGGATCCACCGGCCCGCTGGTCATCAACCCGTTTTTGTACGCCAGGCTTTCTTTCGACCCGGCCAAGGATTTCGCTCCCATCGGGCTGGTGGGCGACATGCCCCTGTTCCTGGTCATACCGGTCAGCCAGCCGGTTCATTCGATCAAGGATTTAATCGCTCTGGCCAAAGCCAAGCCCGGCAAACTCAATTATGCCTCCTCGGGAATTGGGGGAACCACTCATTTAGCCATGGAGCTGTTCAAGACAACGGCTGGGGCGGACATCCTCCACATCCCCTACAAAGGTACCGCTGCGGGAGTGGCGGACATGCTGGCGGGGAATATCCAGGTCATGTTCGACGTCATGGCGACCAGCGGCCCCCATGTCAAAACCGGCAAGCTGCGTTTTATCGGGGTGACAACAGCCAAACGTTCGGCTTTCGCCCCGGACGTGCCGACTATCGCCGAGTCGGGGTTTCCGGGGTTCGAAGCCACTTTCTGGACCGGCTTCCTCGCCCCCGCCGGAACCCCCCGGGAAATCATCAACAAGCTCAGCACCGAATTGGCCAAGGTGATCGCCCTTCCCGAACTGCGGGAGAGTTTTGCCAGCTTGGGAATGGAACCCCGCACCGCCAACCCCGAGCAATTCGAGGCCTTTATCCGCTCGGAAAGCGTCAAGTGGGCCAAGGTGGTCCGGGACTCCGGAGCCAGGGCCGAATAAGCCCCGGGGTTTTGTGTCATCAAGCACTTGAGCGAGCGGGGCGCCGTGCGAGGCAGGCCGATGGAGGTCGCGCCGTTCACGCCAAGAAGATGAAAGATGCAATTTGAATTGGAAGACTGGCAGGTTTCGGCAACAGAATCCTTGCGCCGCTACCTGAGCGCCGAGGTGGCGCCGATCGTCGAGGCCTACGAGGACGAGCATCGCTTGCCGCCGCCGGAAGTGATCCGCAAGATGCACGACTTCGGCTTGTTGGGCGGCTTGCTGAAACAAGCGGACGGGGGGGCGGGACTCGACTATGTGACCTACTGCACCCTGCTGGCGGAGTTGTCACGGGTCTGGCCGTCATTGCGCAGCATCATCACCGTCTCCAATCTGGCGCTCATGATACTGGCCGAGCGAGGCACGGACGCTCAGCGGCAGCGTTACCTGAATGCCTTGGTGAAGGGCGAAAAGCTGGCCTTTTTTGCCCTGACGGAACCCAACGTCGGCTCCGATGCCAGTCACGTCGAAACCCGCGCCGTCGAAACAGACGACGGCTGGTTACTGAATGGACGGAAGCTCTATATTTCCAACGGACCTGCCGCCGATCTTGGCATCGTGTTCGCCCGTACCGGGGAGAAAAACGGCCGGCCTGCCGTGTCGGCGCTGATCGTGGAGAAGGGCATGCCCGGCTTCACGTCGGTGCGTGTGCGCAGCATGGGCATGAACTGCTGCCCCCTCGGTGAATTGCTGTTCGACGACGTGCTGGTGCCGAAAGAAAACCTGGTGGGCGAGAGGGGGGCAGCCTTCGAAATTGCCAAGCACTACCTGAATTTGGGCCGTTGCTTTGTCTCATTCGTCTGCTTGGGCCTGTCGCAGGCCGCTTTCGATGCGGCGGTGCGTTACGCCGGAGAGCGCCACCAGTTCGGGCGGCCGATCGGCCAGTTTCAACTGGTGCAGCAGATGATCGCAGACATGATGACTTGGCTTGAAACTTCACGCCTGTTGTCTTACCGTGCCGCAGCCGCCCTTGACCGCCAGCATGCCGACGGCGCCCGGTATTGTTCGATGGCCAAGCGGCACAACAGTGAGGCGGTGCTGCGCGTATGCGAAACCGCGCTGCAAGTGCATGGCGGGGCCGGCTACACGCGCGATTTCCCGGTGGAGCGCTTCTACCGCGATGCCAGGCACTTGACTATCGCCGAGGGCACGAACCAGATCCAAGCGTTGCTACTGGCGCAAAGCGTGCTTGGCTTGTCCGCGTTGCGCGGTTGATCTCCGGATTAGTCGCTTACGCACCAGCAGCTTCCGGCCTGTCCGGCTTAGGCTTTGGAATAAATCTGCGCGCCCTTGTTCACGAACTCCAGCGCCTTCTGTTGCATGCCCGCAGTTGCCACCTCGGCCAGTGCCGCCTGCTCGTCCACGCCCTGCGCTGCCGCGTAGTCGCGCACGTCCTGGGTGATTTTCATGGAGCAGAAGTGCGGGCCGCACATGGAGCAGAAATGCGCCACCTTGGCGCTGTCCCTGGGCAAAGTCTCGTCATGGAACTCGCGCGCCTTGTCCGGATCGAGGCCCAGGTTGAACTGATCGTCCCAGCGGAACTCGAAGCGCGCCTTGGACAGCGCGTTGTCGCGGATCTGCGCGCCCGGATGGCCCTTGGCGAGGTCGGCCGCGTGCGCCGCGATCTTGTAGGTGATGATGCCGTCCTTGACGTCGGCCTTGTTCGGCAGGCCCAGGTGTTCCTTCGGCGTGACATAACAGAGCATCGCCGTGCCGTACCAGCCGATCATGGCCGCGCCTATGCCCGAGGTGATGTGATCGTAGCCGGGGGCGATATCTGTGGTGAGCGGCCCCAAGGTATAGAACGGCGCCTCCTTGCAGTCGCGCAACTGCAGATCCATGTTCTCCTTGATCATGTGCATCGGGACGTGGCCCGGGCCTTCGATCATCACTTGCACGTCGTGCTTCCAGGCGACGTCGGTCAGCTCGCCCAGCGTCTTCAGTTCGCCCAACTGCGCTTCGTCGTTGGCATCGTAGATCGAGCCGGGGCGCAGGCCGTCGCCGAGAGAGAAGGCGACGTCGTAGGCCTTCATGATGTCGCAGATATCCTCGAAATGCGTATAGAGGAAGCTCTCCTTGTGGTGCGCCAGGCACCACTTGGCCATGATCGAGCCGCCGCGGCTGACGATGCCGGTCATGCGCTTGGCCGTAAGCGGCACGTAGCGCAGCAGCACCCCGGCGTGGATGGTGAAGTAGTCCACCCCCTGCTCGGCCTGTTCGATCAGGGTGTCGCGGAATATGTCCCAAGTGAGTTCCTCGGCCTTGCCGTCGACCTTTTCCAGCGCCTGGTAGATCGGCACGGTGCCGATAGGCACGGGCGCATTACGGATGATCCATTCCCGCGTTTCATGGATGTGCTTGCCGGTGGACAGGTCCATCACCGTGTCGCCGCCCCAGCGTATCGACCAGGTCATTTTCTCGACTTCCTCGCCGATGGACGAGCCCAGCGCCGAATTGCCGATGTTGGCGTTTATCTTGACCAGGAAATTGCGGCCGATGATCATCGGCTCGGACTCCGGGTGGTTGATATTGGCCGGGATGATGGCGCGGCCGCGCGCCACTTCGTCGCGCACGAATTCCGGCGTGATCTCCTCCGGAATGGCGGCGCCGAAGGACTGGCCCGGATGCTGGCGCGTCATCAGTTCAGCCAGCTTGGACCCCTGCGGCCCGGATGCGCGCAGACTTGCGATGTATTCCCTGCGGCGCAGGTTCTCGCGGATGGCGATGTATTCCATTTCCGGCGTGATCATGCCGCGGCGCGCGTAGTGCAGTTGCGACACGTTCATGCCGGGTTTGGCGCGGCGCGGCTTGCGCTGCAGGTTGAAGCGCAGTTCGGCGAGCTTGGGATCGCGCAGGCGTTCGACGCCGAACCCGGAGCTCGGCCCGGAGAGCGCCTCGCTGTCGCCGCGTTCTTCTATCCACTGTGCGCGCAGCGGCGCAAGGCCGTTGCGTATATCTATTTTCGCGCCTGGATCGGTATAGGGTCCGGAAGTGTCATAGACGAAGACGGGCGGGTTCCTCTCCGCGCCGAAGGACGTGGACGTATCCGCCTGGCTGATTTCGCGCATCGGCACTCGGATGTCGGGGCGGCTGCCTTGCACATACACCTTGCGCGAGTTCGGCAGCGGCTGCACTGCCGCGTCGTCCACCTGCGCGGTCGCGGCGATGAATTGGGGATTCGCGTTCATGTTCTGCTCCTAGAAAAGCTGCTCGCGCCGGCGCACCCGCGCCAGCCGGACTAATGTGAATGTGACCCAAGGGAGCGGAGACAGGAGGGAGAACTGCTCACGCTTCCCTGCGGCGGCATTATCCGCATCAGGTTCAAAGGGACTCTCTCACCCGCACCGCCGATTTCCGGCACTCGCGCAGGACCCCTAACGTCAGGAGGCCAAGGTACCGCAATCGCTGGTGTTTTGCAATTGCGCAGCGCCCGCTGCAGCGGGCAACCCGCGGCAAGATCCTGTCCGTGACGATCGGACATTGCGGTTGACGCCCGGGCCGAATCTCTATATATTACTAACCAGTCAGTTATCAATAACCTATGAACGCTCCCGAAAAGAAGCCGCAGCCCCGCTGGACCCGCCGCAAGGATGCGCGCCCCGAAGAAATCATCGCCGCCGCGCTGGACCTGTTCGTCGAGCGCGGTTTCGCCGCCACGCGGCTGGACGATGTGGCGGCGCGCGCCGGCGTGAGCAAGGGCACGCTCTATTTGTACTTCGAAAACAAGGAAGATCTGTTCAAGGCGGTGGTGCGCGGCAACATGCTGCCGCTGCTGCAGCACGGCGAAGCCCTGGTGGAAAACTTTACCGGCAGCTCGGGCGAGTTGATGCGCCGTCTGGTGCGCGGCTGGTGGAACCTGACCGGCTCGACCAAAGCCACCGGCCTGCCCAAGCTCGTGATTTCCGAGGCGGGAAACTTTCCCGACCTTGCCGAGTTCTATTACCGCGAAGTGATTCTGCGCGCGCACTCGATGTTCCGCAAGGTGCTGCAGCGCGGCACGGAGGCGGGCGAGTTTCGCGCGGTAGACATCGACCACTTGGTGCACGTGTCGCTGGCGCCGCTGGTGATGCTTACGCTGTGGAGTCATTCGTTCGCCTGCTGCGAGCGCGAACAATTGCAGCCCGAGCGCTACCTGGATACCTATTTGGATACGTTGTTGCACGGTCTGCTCAAACCGCAGGCGCAGGAGAAAAAGCATGCCCGCAAGAAACCCTAGACGCTGGTGGCTGGCCGCAGGCGGCCTCGGCGTCGCGCTCGCCGCGGCCGGTTTTGTCGTCCACGACAACAGCGTCGCTTCGGCCCAGCCCGCAAGCGCGCCGGTGATCGAGTTCGCCGCGGGCGACCTGGTGAGGCCGCAGACGCGCGAACTGCGCTCGTCGATTTCCATCACCGGAACGCTCGCGCCGCGCAACTGGACCACGGTCAAAGCCAAGGTCGCGGGCGACCTGAAGACCATCCAGGTGCGCGAAGGCGAAAGCGTGAAGCCGGGCCAGGTGCTTGCGCGCATCGATACCCAGGACGCGCAGGCGCGCCTGGACGAAAAAATCGCCGACCTCGAAGCCGGCCGCGCCCAGCTCGCGCTTGCCGACAAGAACCGCGCCAACAACCTGGCGCTGCTGCAACAGAAATTTATCTCGCAAAACGCGTTCGACAGCGTGCAAAGCAGCTTTCAGGTGTCGGAAGCCAGGCTGAAGGCGCTCGAAGCGCAGGTCGCCCTGGCGAAAAAGGCGCTTGCCGACACCGTGGTCAGCGCGCCGCAAGCGGGTATCGTATCGCAACGCCATGCGCAGCCGGGGGAAAAGCTTCCGGTCGACGGCAAGATACTGACCCTGGTCGACCTCACCGAAATGGAAGTCGAGGCCGCGGTGCCTGCAGGCGACATTCCGAGCATCCGCGTCGGGCAGCAGGTGAGCTTCCGCGTTGAAGGCTTCGGCGAGCGCGAATTCAGCGGGCACATCGACCGCATCAACCCGGCGACGCAAAGCGGTTCGCGCTCCATCCTCGTGTATGCCGTACTGCCAAACCGCGACAACGCGCTCAAGGGAGGCATGTTCGCCAAGGGCAGCGTGACCTTGAGCAAGGTCGAATCGGCACAGGTGCTGCCGCTTTCCGCAGTACGCGAGGAAAACGGCAGGGCATTCGTGATGCGCATCACCAGCGACAGGCTGGAGGCGCGCACGGTCAAACTCGGCCTGAGGAACGAGGACGAAGGCGTGGTGCAAATCGTCGACGGCCTGGACGCGCAAAGCCGGGTGATCCGCTCTAACCTGGGCACGTTCAAGCCCGGCGCCCTGGTCAAGATAGCGCCAAACCGCAACTGAGGCGCAACGCGCCTCGGCCTGAAATTTCTCATGTGGTTCACCCGCATCTCGATCAATAACCCGGTATTCGCCACCATGATGATGGCGGCGTTCCTGGTGCTGGGGCTGTTCTCCTACCAACGGCTGGCGGTGGAACAGTTTCCCGACATCAATTTCCCCGTGGTGGTGGTGCAGACCGAGTATCCGGGGGCCTCCCCCGAGAGCGTGGAGGCCGACATCAGCCGCAAGATCGAGGAGGCGGTCAACACCATCAGCGGCATCAAGACGCTGTCTTCGCGCTCCTACGAAGGTCTGTCCGTGGTAATCGCCGAGTTCGACCTGAGCGTCGACCCGGCGGTCGCGGCGCAGGACGTGCGCGAGAAAGTGGCCGTGGTCAAGGTGGGCTTCAAAAAGGAAGTGAAAGAATCGCGGGTCACGCGCTTCAACCCGGACGACCTGCCCATCGTATCGCTCGCCGTGCGCTCGGACACCAGGCCACTGCGCGAACTCACCACGCTCGCCGACCAGATGATCGTCAAGCGCGTGGAGACGGCGCGCGGCGTCGGCCAGGCGACCCTGGTGGGCGGGGTGAAACGCGAAATCCAGATTTTCCTCAAGCCCGCGGAAATGGAATCCCTGGGCGTGGGCATAGACCAGGTAATCACGGCGGTCCGCAGCGAAAATCAGGAACTGCCGGCCGGGGCGATCACTTCACGCGAATCGGAAAAGCTGGTGCAGGTGCAGGGGCGCATCGCCCGGCCGGAGCAGTTCAACCGCATTATCGTCGCGCGCCGCGGCGGCCAGCCGGTCTACCTCTCCCAGGTCGCGACCGCGGTCGACGGCCAGGAGGAGGAGGAAAGCGCCGCGCTGGTGAACGGCAAGCGCGTGGTTTCGCTGGACATCATCAAATCGCAGAGCGCCAACACCATCGACACGGTGGACAACGTCATGGTGGTGGTGGCCGCGCTGAAGAAACAGCTTCCCGACGACGTCACGCTGGAAGTGGTGCGCGACACCTCGCGCGGCATCCGCAATTCGGTCAACAACGTGAAGCACACGCTGATCGAAGGCGCGGCGCTCACCATCCTCATCGTGTTCCTGTTCCTCAACTCCTGGCGCAGCACGGTAATCACCGGGCTCACCTTGCCGATTTCCCTGATGGGCACATTCCTGGTGATGTTCGCGGCGGGCTTCACCATCAATATGCTGACGCTGATGGCGATGAGCCTGTGCGTGGGCCTGCTGATCGACGACGCGATCGTGGTGCGCGAAAACATCGTGCGCCACCTCGCCATGGGCAAGAGCCACCACGACGCCGCGCTCGAGGGCACGCAGGAAATCGGTCTGGCGGTGATGGCCACGACATTCTCCATCGTCGCGGTGTTCCTGCCGGTGGGTTTCATGGGCGGCATCATCGGGCGCTTTTTCCACCAGTTCGGCATCACCGTGGCGGCGGCGGTGCTGCTGTCGATGTTCGTCAGCTTCACGCTCGACCCGATGCTGTCTTCCGTATGGTACGACCCGGCCGCGCACGGCGTGCACGGCAAGGGCTGGTTCGCGCGCATGCTCAACTGGAACGAGCAGATGATCCTGCGCGTGAGCGCGCGCTACTCGGGCCTGCTCTCCTGGTCGCTCGCGCACCGAAAAAGCGTGCTCGCCATCGCCGTGGCGAGTTTTCTCGCCGCGTTCGCCCTGGTGCCCAGAATAGGTTCGGAGTTCGTGCCCGAGGCCGACCTCGCCGAAATCATGGTGCAATTTAATACACCGGTCGGATCGTCGCTGGAATTCACCCAAGCCAAGGTGCAGCAGGCGGAAGCCGCGCTGCGCGAATTTCCAGAAACGATCTATACCTATGCCACGGTCAACACCGGCACCACGCCCGGCAAGAACTACGCCACCATATTTGCGCGGTTGCTGGACCGCGGCCAGCGCGCTGCCGATCAAAAACAGTTGCAAAAACCAATGCGTGAACGCCTGCAGCAAATCGCCGGCATCGAAATCACCAACTTGGGCGTCTACGCCCCGGTCGGCAGCGGCAAGCCGCTGCAGGTCTCGGTGCAAGGCGCGGACATGGCGGAATTAGAGCGGCTCTCGGGAGAAGTAAGAAAAATGATGGGCGAGATCGACGGGCTGGTGGACATCGATTCCAGCCTCAAGGCCGCCAAACCCACGGTGGCAGTGCGCGTCAACCGCGAACTGGCGAGCGACCTCGGGGTGGGCGTGGGAAGAATCGGCGAGGCGCTGCGGCCGCTCTTGGCGGGCGAGGCGGTCTCGAGCTGGAAAGCGCCCGACGACGAGAACTACGACGTCAAGGTGCGGCTGCCGAAAAGCGGCCGTGAAAACCGCGGGGACCTGGAGCGCATCTACATCGCCAGCAACCAGGTGGGCGCCGATGGCAGCCCGAAAATGGTGGCGCTGCGCCAAGTCGCCGAGTTCGTGCCCACGGTCGGCGCCACCCAGATCAACCGCAAGGACCTCACGCGCGAAGTGCTGGTCACCGCCAATGCCCTCGGACGGCCGGCGGGCGACCTGGGCAAGGAAATCATGGCACGGCTGGCCCACATTCCGACCCAGCCGGGCTATCGCTTCGTCATGGGCGGCTCGACCAAGGACATTCAGGAAACCATGGGCTACGCCCTGTCGGCGCTGGTCCTGGCGGTCATATTCATCTATTTGATCCTGGCCAGCCAGTTCGGCTCCTTCCTGCAGCCGGTGGCGATCATGATGTCGCTGCCGCTGTCGCTGATCGGGGTGCTGCTCGCGCTCTTGATTGCGCGCTCGACGCTCAACATTTTTTCCATCATCGGCTTCGTCATGCTGATGGGCTTGGTGACCAAGAACGCAATCCTGCTGGTGGACTTCGCCAACCAGCTGCGCGCTGCTGGGCAGGACCGCGCGCACGCCATCCTCGAGGCCGGGCGCATCCGGCTGCGGCCTATCCTGATGACCACCTTCGCCATGGTGTTCGGCATGATCCCGCTCGCGCTCGGCATCGGCGAGGGCTCGGAGCAGCGCGCGCCCATGGCGCACGCGGTGATCGGGGGCATTATCACCTCCACTCTGCTCACCCTGGTGGTGGTGCCGGTGATCTACACCTATCTCGACGATCTCGCGCTCTGGGCGCATAACAAACTCGGGACCGGGCAGGCTGCGGATGCGGCCGAGCCCAATCCTGGTGCGCAGAACGCCGACTAGGATGGCGCGGCCGCCAAGCACCGGTCCCGCCGCCCGCAGCGGCGGATCGTGCTATGTGACAAGCTTCACCTGGCGGCAGCGCAAACTAATGGTAAAATTTCCGCTGTTCAAATCACCTCCGCGAGCCAACTCGCCTTGCCTGCCATGAACATCGAACAAGCCCGATTCAACATGGTCGAGAATCAAATCCGGCCATGGGAAGTACTGGACCAGCAAGTGCTGGACCTGCTGTACGTGGTCAAGCGCGAAGATTTTGTGCCCGCCGCCTACCAAACGCTCGCCTTCTCCGATATGGAGATCCCCATCGGCCAGGGCGAGCACATGTGGCAGCCAAAGATGGAAGCGCGTGTGTTGCAGGAGCTGGCGGTAAAGCCGGCCGACCAGGTCCTGGAAATCGGCACCGGTTCCGGCTATTTCGCCGCGCTGCTCGCGCATCGCGTACAGCATGTGTACAGCGTCGAAATCAAGCCGGAACTGAAGATCTTGGGCGAGGCCAATCTGCGCCGCGCCGGCGCGGCCAACGTGACAGTGGAACTCGGCGACGGCGCATGCGGATGGACCAAACACGCGCCCTACGACGTCATCGTCCTCAGCGGCTCGACGCCGGTGCTGCCGCAGCAGTTCCTGCAGCAACTGAAAATCGGCGCACGCCTGTTCGCCGTGGTCGGCAACCCGCCGGTGATGACGGCGCGGCTCATCACCTGTACCGGCGAGGGAATCTATAACTCGATCGATCTGTTGGAAACCAGCATCGCACCCCTGGCGAACGCTCTTGCGGGCGAGCGCTTCAGCTTCTGACCATGACGCAGATCACGCCGCAGTCGTTGCGCCAATGGCTGGCCGATGCCGGACGCAAACCGCCGGTTCTGCTCGACGTGCGCGAACCCTGGGAGTACCAGACCTGCCGCATCGAGGGATCGACACTGGCGCCGATGAACACCATCCCGGCGCGGGCGCGGGAACTCGATCCGGAAACCGAAACTGTAGTGATCTGCCATCACGGCATGCGCAGCTTACAGGTGGCTTTATTTTTGGAACGGAACGGCTTTTCCAAGCTCTACAACCTGCAGGGCGGAGTGAATGCCTGGGCCGACCAGGTCGAACCCGCGATGCCCAGATATTGAGCCCGCCATGAAAAGACACGCGCTGTTCCTCGGTATTCTTGCTTTCAGCCAGCCGCTATTGGCGGCTGATCTGCTGCAAACCTACCGCGAGGCGCGTGCCAACGACCCGGTGTACGCCTCGGCGCGGGCGTCGCGCGACGCCGGTCGCGAAAATCTGCCGCAGGGGCTGGCCCTGCTGCTCCCGACCGTCAGCGCCAGCGGGTTCACCCAGATGAACGACATCGACATCACGTTCCGCGGCGTGGCGCCGCCGTCGCAACGCGAGGGCAACACCAACGGCTACAGCCTGTCGCTGACGCAACCTTTGTTCAACTGGCAAAGCATCATGTTATACAAGGAAGCCGGCTTCAAGGTGGCGCAGGCCGAAGCCGCCTTCGGACAGGCGGCCCAGGATCTGGTCGTGCGCGTAGCGCAGGCCTTTTTCGACGTGCTTGCGTCCCAGGACAGCTTGGCTTTCATCCAGGCGCAAAAGACCGCCATTTCCGAGCAGTTGGCCCAGGCCAAGCGCAACTTCGAGGTGGGCACCGCCACCATTACCGACACGCACGAGGCGCAAGCGCGTTTCGACCTCGCCACCAGCCAGGAAATCGCGGCGCAAAGCGACCTCGAGATCAGGCAGCGCGCCCTGCAACAGATCATCGGCAAGTTTCCCGACCGGCTCACCCCGCTGCGGCCTTCGACCGAGCTCAGCCCGCCCAAGCCCAATGCGATGGAGCAATGGGTAAGCAGCGCGGAAAACCAGAACTTCGCGGTACGCATACAGGAAGCCGCGCTGGAGATCGCCACGCGCGAGGTCGAACGCAGCCGCGCCGGCCACTATCCGTCGCTCAACCTGGTGGGCAACGTCGGCAAGAACTCGGCGAGCATCAGCACTATCGGCACCACCAGTCTGGGTACCGACAGCACCAGTCGCAACATCGGACTGCAGCTCGCGATCCCCCTGTACGCCGGCGGCGGGGTCAACTCGCTGGTGCGGCAGGCCATCGCCAATCAGGAGAAGGCGCGCCAGGACCTGGAGACTGCGCGTCGCAGCGCGGCGCTATCGGCGCGCCAGGCCTACCTCGGCGTCACCAACGGCATGGCGCAAGTGCGCGCGCTGGAACAGGCACTCGTTTCCAGCCAGAGCGCGCTCGACTCGAACAAGCTCGGCTACGAGGTAGGCGTGCGCATCAACATCGACGTGCTGAACGCGCAGCAGCAGTTGTTCTCGACCAAGCGCGACCTGTCAAAGGCGCGCTACGACACGCTCCTGAACGGGCTCAAGCTCAAGGCCGCGTCGGGCACGCTGACCGAGGAAGACCTGGGGGCGGTGAACCGCCTGCTGGGCACGGATTAAGGCAAGCTCGAGCCGTATTTGCTTTTTTCCATAACCGTGTTTTCGGTACGGATGCGCTTTTTGTCCGTACCGGAAACGCGGTTGGCGCGCGATAGCGCGCAAAGCCAGCGAATGCACCCCAGCGAACAACGGAGATCTCCTCAAGCCACGGTGCCCGAGCTTGCGCGGACGGCGGCCCGTCCGCGCGGATCCTCGATTGCGTACGGACGATGACCCTGTCCGTACGCAATCGAGGATCTTGAATAAAACCATAATCGCTTTTGCCTTTATCCACAACCGTGTTTTCTGTACGGATACGCTTTTCATCCGTACAGAAAACACGGTTCGCGCGCGCAGCGCGCAATGGCCGCCAGTCTACGTCGGCGGCAGCAGCCTCTCGCAGATCGCCAGATTGCGCGCTGTTGCACCTTGATGCGCGCGGCTGAACGCGAGCGCCGCCTGCGACATGCGCGCCAGGGTCGCCCGATCCCCGAGCAACTCCCCCGCCCGCTCTCCCAGCATGGCCGCGTCGGCGACCTCGATCGCGGCGCCCGCCGCCACGGCCAGCCTGGAGGCCTCGGCGAAGTTATACATATGCCGGCCGAACAGCAGCGCGCGGCCCACGGCACAGGCCTCGATCAGGTTCTGCCCGCCGTAGGGCAATAGGCTGCCGCCGATGAAAGCCAGATCGCAGGCGGCGTAGTAGGCCGGCATTTCCCCCATGCTGTCGCCGAGCAGCACGCGGCAATCCGGCGGCAGCGCGCGCGTGTCGCTGCGGCGCAGGTAGCTCAAGTTGCGCTTGGCCAGCAGATCCGCGACCTCGTCGAAGCGCTGCGGGTGGCGCGGCACCAGCAGCAGCAACAGGCCCTCGACTCGGATGCGCGCGAGCGCATCCAGGACCAACTCTTCCTCGCCCTCGCGCGTGCTTGCCGCCAGCAGTACCGGGCGTTGCCCGATGCGCCGCTTCAGTTCCGCGCCCAGGGCCAGAAGCTGCGGCGCCAAGGCGACATCGAACTTGAGATTGCCCGTCACCTCGACCGCGCGCGCGCCCAGCCGCTCCAGGCGCTCCGCGTCCTCGCGGGTTTGAGCGCTCACCGCCGCCAGGCCGCCGAGCGCGGCGCGGGTTAGCGGCGCCACCAGCGCGTAGCCGCGGGCCGATTTTTCCGACAGGCGCGCATTGGCAAGAAGCAGCGGTACACCGAGGCGCGTGCAGCATTCGACAAGGTTGAACCAGATTTCGGTTTCCATGAGGATGCCCAGGCGTGGCCTGAAGCGCGCGAGAAAGCGCGCCACGGCGCCGGGATAATCATAGGGCAGATAGACTATGGTCGCTACGCCGCCGTATAGCTGCTGCGCGCTCTCCCGCCCGGTCGGCGTCATCTGCGTGAGCAGCAGTTCATGCCCGGGATAACGCGCAAGCAGCGCGCGTACCAGCGGTTCGGCGGCGCGCGTTTCACCCACGGACACTGCGTGCAGCCAGATCACCGGTCGTCCGGGCGTGGCCCGATACCAGCCGAAACGCTCGCGGATGTGTTCGCGGTAGCCGGGCTGACGCCTGCCACGCCACCAAAGGTGCATGAGCACCCAGGGAAACAGCAGCCGCAACAGCAGCCGATAAGCGAGGCGCCAGATCACGCCAAGCCTTCGCCGGTGACCTGATGTAACGCGGTCAACACCTCGGCCACCTCGGGCACTGCTTCAGTGCCGCCCAGATTGCGCACCCGCGCGCCCCGATCGGCGTACACGCCGGTCAGGCCTGAATGCGTGCCGCAATATAACGCCACCACGGGACGGCCGAGCGCTGCCGCCAAATGCGTCAAGCCGGTATCGACACCGATCACGGCTTGCGCGCCGGCTAGCAGCCCGGCCACGGCGAGGATGCCGAGCGCGGGGGGCACAAGCGCGTTGGGCAGGGCACGCGCTATGCGCTCGCTGCGGGCGCGCTCCGCGGCATCGCCCCAAGGCAGAATCGAGACGTACCCCTGACGTGCGAGTTCGCCGCCGAGCCGCCCCCACGCCGGCTCCGGCCAGAGCTTGTCGGCGCGGCTGGTCGCGTGCAACAGCACGCAGTAGGGCCGGGACTCGATCGGCCCGACACCCGAGGGCACGGCGATGCCGTAGTCTAGCGCGGCCGGCAGCGCATAGCCCAGGGCCCGGGCGGCGAGGCGCCGGTTGCGCACGACGGCATGCAGGTCGCGCGGCACTACGTGGGTAACATCGTAGAATTTCGCCGCCAGCGGCTCGCGCGCGCTGGCGCCGGCATAGCCGTGGCGCGTGCCGTAGGCGGCCCGCGCCAGAAGCGCGCTCTTGATCAAACCCTGAGTGTCGATGACGCAGTCGTAGCGCACGCCCGACAGCGCGCGGCGGAACTGGCCCAACTCGCGCCAATGCGCTCCCTTGAATGGATTCCCGCGCCAGCGCCGCAGCGCCACCGGAATCGCCCGGCGCACTCCCGGATGCATGCCGACGATGTCGCGATAAGCTTCTTCCACCACCCAATCGATGCGCGCGCGCGGTAAGCGCGCGCGGATGTCGCTCACCACCGGCAGGTTGTGCACCACGTCGCCGAGCGAGGACGTCTTGATGAGCAGAATATCGGGCATGCGCGGGGGGAAAGGGGCCGGCTTTGTTAGAATAAGCGCGAGCAATTATAAGCTGAGTTCCGAGGCGGCAAATTTGCGCATGTCACGCGGGTTATGCTTTCCGTGTTCCGAATTGATAGCCGGGCTGGACACATTATATGTGCGGCATTATAGGTATCGCTGCTCGATCTCCTGTTTCAGTTTCAGATCGCGGTTGGCTGGCGCTTGGGCGTGACGCCCTGCGCCACCGCGGCCCGGACGATGCGGGCGAGTGGTGGTCCGCCGATGGTTGCGTCGGCGTGGGGCATCGGCGCCTAGCCATCATCGATCTCTCGCCTGCCGGGCATCAGCCGATGCAGGACGCGGGCGGCGGCTTGTGCATCGTGTTCAACGGCGAAATCTACAACTTCGCCGATCTGCGCCAAGAGTTGACGGCGCAGGGGCACGCGTTTCGCAGCCACAGCGATACCGAAGTGATTCTGGCCGCCTACGCTGAGTGGGGCACGGATTGTCTCTCGCGCCTGAATGGCATGTTTGCCTTTGCGCTCTACGACAGTCGCCGGCGGCAACTCTTGGTGGCGCGGGACCGGGCGGGGGAAAAGCCGCTGTTTTATGCGCCGGCCCACGGCGCGCTGCGCTTCGCCTCCGAACTCAAGGGGCTGATGGCGGACCCCACCCTCGCGCGCCGCATCGACCGGGAGGCGCTGGATTGCTACCTCACCATGGGCTTCGTGCCGGGTGAGCGCTCGATGTTGCAGGGGGTGAAAAAACTGCCTCCCGCCCATGCGCTGGTGTTCGATCTGAATAGCGGCCAATCGCGGCTCTGGTGCTACTGGCAGTTGCCGGAGCTGAGCGCTCCGGCAGTCGAAGGCGAGACAACTGAAGCCGGGCTACTGGATGAGTTGGAGGCCTTGCTGGAGGATTCCGTGCGCCGGCAGTTGGTCGCCGATGTGCCTGTGGGGATACTGCTGAGCGGCGGCGTGGATTCCAGCCTGATCACGGCCATGGCGGCGCGGACAGCGCCCAAGGTGAAGACCTTCACCATCCGCTTTCCCGGATTCGGCCAGTACGACGAAACCGAACATGCCCGCTTGATTGCCCGGCACTTCGGCACCGAGCATGTGGAGCTCGTCGCCGCCGAATCGGCCGTGGATCTGCTGCCGCTGCTGGCGCGGCAGTTCGACGAGCCCATGGCGGACTCCTCGATGATTCCCACCTATCTCGTCAGCCGCCTGGTGCGCGAGCATTGCACGGTCGCGCTGGGGGGCGATGGCGGGGACGAATTGTTCGCCGGTTACCCTCATTACAACCGTCTGCTCTGGCTGCAGCAAAAATTCGGCGCAATTCCACCAGGCTTGCGGCAGGCAGCGTCCAGGACGGCGCAAGCACTGCTGCCGCTTGGCTTCAAGGGCCGCAACTGGTTGCAGGGACTGGGGACCGACTTTCGCACCGGCTTGCCTCTGATTTTCTCCTTGTTCGATCGCGGCACGCGGCGGCGCCTGATGGCAGGGCAGGGCGTATGGGATCTGGCGGCCGAGCGCGCCCGGGAACAGCGCATCCCCGAGTCGGCAGACCTGTTGCAGCGGGCCACCCGCATGGATTTCGGGAACTATCTCGCCGAGGACATTCTGGTGAAAGTGGACCGCGCCAGCATGCTCAATTCGCTGGAGGTGCGCGCCCCCTTGCTCGACTACCGTCTGATCGAATTCGCCTTCGGCAAGGTGCCGTCGCGGCTGAAGGCCACGGCAGGCAGCCGCAAGGTATTGCTCAAGCAACTTGCCGCCCGTGTCCTGCCGCGGGAGTTCGACCGGCAGCGCAAGCAGGGATTCTCGATTCCGCTGGCGGCGTGGCTGCGGTCGGGGCCATGGAAAACATTTTTTCGCGAAACGCTGCTGGGTTCGGACAACACCGTGTTCGACCACGATGAGGTGAGCAAGCTGCTGGCCGGGCAGGCAAAAGGGAGGGTAAACAGCGAACGCTTGTTCGCGCTGGTACTGTTCGAATTGTGGCGGCGGGAATACCGGATCTCAATGTAACATTGAGCGGATGTACACAGAATCGCCCGAAGTCTCCCATAAGGTATCCCGCCCTTTGTCCCGCCAGACGCTTTCCGCAGTCATCATTACCAAGAACGCCGCAAACCAGCTTGCGGCCTGCCTGGAAAGCGTCTCTTTTGCCGACGAGATCGTGGTGGTCGACTCGGACTCGAGCGACGGCACTGCCGAACTCGCCGCCCTGCGCGGCGCCCGCGTACTGCGGAAGGAGTGGCTGGGGTTCGGGGCGCAGAAACAGTTCGCGGTCGAAGCCGCGCGCCATGACTGGGTGCTGTGTCTGGACGCCGATGAGCGCGTGAGCGAACACCTGCGCGCGAGCATCCTTGCGCAGTTGGCCGCGCCCGCGACGCAGGCCTATGCCATGCCGCGCCGTAATCGCTTCATGGGACGCTGGCTCAGGCATGGCGAGGGTTATCCGGACTGGAGCCTGCGTCTGTTCGACCGGCGGCATGCGCGCTGGAGCGATGATCCCGTGCACGAAAAAGTGCTCACCGGCGCGCCGGTGGCGCGCCTCGAGGGAGACCTGCTGCACGATTCGGCCGAGACGCTCGAGGCTTATCTGGACAAGCAAAACCGCTATACCAGCATGCAGGCCGTGGCCTTGTTCAAGGCGGGAAAACGGGCCGGCGTGGCGCAACTGCTGCTGTCGCCGGTGCTGCGCTTCGCCAAATTCTATTTCCTGCGCCTGGGTTTTCTCGACGGCGCCGCCGGCCTGGTGCATATCGCCATCGGTTGCTGCAACAGCTTCCACAAATACGCCAAGCTGATGGCGCTGCAGCGCGGCGGTTGACGCATGCCGGATATCCGCGCGCCGGCTCAGGAACGTTTTCGCCGCCTGTCGAAAGAGGGGGCCTGGGTTTTCCTCGGCCAGGCAAGCGCCGTTCTCGGATCGCTGGCCGGTGTGCGGCTGCTTACGGAAATGCTCGATCCGGCCGCGTATGGCGAGCTGGCACTGGGCTTGACCGTAGCCAGCCTGGTCAATCAGGCAGTGCTCGGGCCGCTGAGCAACGGCATTACCCGGTTCTATGCGCCGGCGCAGGAACGCGGGGATCTCGGCAGCTACCTGAGCGCCGTCCGCGCTCTGCTGCTGGCGGCGGCAGCGGTCATCGCCATCATGATCCTGCTCGCGGGCGCCGGGCTGATGATAGCCGGCCGAATGCAATGGATCGCCATCGCCAGCGCGGCTTTCCTGTTTGCCGGTCTCGGCGGCTGCAACGCAATCCTCAGCGGCATCCAGAATGCCGCACGCCAGCGAGCCATCGTCGCGCTGCATCAGGGGATCGAGCCCTGGGCGCGGTTTCTGCTCGCCGCCGCCTTGCTGCTATGGCTGGGCGCCACCAGCACGGTGGCGATGGCCGGCTTTGCCGTTGCAGTCACGCTGGTGCTCGGATCCCAATATGTGTTTTTTCGGAAGGTCATTCATGGCAATGGAGCCGCGGCGGATCGAAGCAGTTGGCGCCAGCAGATCTGGAAATATTCATGGCCGATCGCGATCTTTGGAATCTTTACCTGGATGCAGCTTGCCTCCGATCGCTGGGCGCTGGAGCTTTTCGCGACCACGCAGGAAGTCGGGCTGTATGCGGCACTGCTCAATCTGGGTTACTACCCGATGTCGATCGCGACGGGAATGGGGGTGCAGTTCCTGGTGCCGATTTTCTACCAGCGCGCCGGCGATGCCAGCGACCATAGTCGCAACGCCGGCGTGGCCAGCCTGAGCTGGCGCCTTACCGGGATCGCCCTGGGGCTGACCGGCGCGGTCTTCCTCGCCGCGCTCCTGTTTCACGCGCCGATATTCCGGATTTTCGTCGCGGCCGAATACGCTTCCGTGTCTCATCTGCTGCCCTGGATGCTGCTGTCGAGCGGGGTATTCGCCGCCGGCCAGATCATCGCCCTCAATCTGATGAGCCAGATGAAAACGCAAATGATGATCGCGCCCAAGCTGATCACGGCACTGCTGGGTGTCGCCCTCAATTTTGCGTTTGCGTATTGGTACGGCATAGCCGGCATAGTCATCGCGGGCATGCTGTTTTCAGTGTCGTATCTTGTCTGGATGGCGGCGCTGGCAAGGCATGAAGAAACACATTTCCTGTCGCGCCAATCAGGGAAAGAAACATGAACGTCCGCGCCCTGCTGCTTCGACTCTACCGCTTGCTCAGAGACCAATTCGGCGTCGATCCGATAAAGGCGCTGCGCTCCCTGCGGGGTCTGCCGCGATTTGTGCGCGATTACTTCCGCTTCCGCTCCGGCCACAGCGGGCGCATCGAGTTGTTGCCTTGCCTGCACGACTGGCACGAAGAAGGGGGGGCGGCCACGCTGGAATATTTCTGGCAGGATTTGCTGGTCGCCCGGGAGATTTACCAGGCTCGGCCGGAAAGACACGTGGATGTCGGCTCGCGCGTGGACGGGTTCGTCGCCCACGTGGCCAGTTTCCGTGAAATCGAGGTATTCGACGTCAGGCCGATCAGCACGCAGGTACCGGGGGTAAAGTTCAGGCGTGCCGATCTGATGCAGTCCGTGGCAGGGATGACGGGCTGCTGCGACTCGGTATCCTGCCTGCACGCGCTCGAGCACTTCGGCTTGGGCCGTTACGGCGACCCGATCGATCCCAAAGGCCACGAGCGCGGGCTCGCAAATATGGCAGCCCTGCTCAGGCAGGACGGAGTCCTGTACCTGTCCGTTCCGATCGGCGTCGAACGCGTCGAATTCAATGGCCAGCGTGTTTTCGATCCTCGCGCTATGATTGCCCTGGCCATGGCGAATTCGCTCGACCTGCGCGAACTCAAGGTGATCCGGCAGGGAGGCAAGGTCGAGGCGGTTGCGCCGGACGAAGCGCGGCTTTCCGAACTGGCGAAGCAGCGCTACGCGCTCGGCATTTTCACCTTCGCCAAGCGCGCCGAACCTTAGGGTCTGCCGACATTCAGAACTTACTGCAGAAGCTATTGCGCGCGCTGGGCGACAGGGAGTCCGGCTGGCCCAGGATCGCCGCATACCTGAGCCTGCGCGCGGGCATTTACTACCGCAAGTCGTGGTCCCAGTGCGGCGAGGACCTGATCATGCGCTACCTGTTCGATCTGCTGCGGATCGCGCGTCCCAGCTACATCGACATCGGCGCGCATCATCCCTGGTACTACAACAACACCTACCTGTTCTATCGCCAGGGTGCGCGCGGCGTCAACGTCGAACCGGATCCTTCGCTGTACGCCGGATTGCGCAAGGGACGGCCGCGCGACGTCAATCTCAACATCGGCATCGGGCCGCGCGAGGCGGAAATGGACTTCTACGTCATGTCCAGACGCACCCTCAACACCTTCTCCGCCGTCGAGGCAAAGAAGTGCGTCGAGCAGCACGGCCTGCGTATCGTCGATACCCGGCGCATTAAGGTGCAAACCTTCGCGCAGGCGGTGGACACCCATATGGGGCGCACTCCCGACCTGGTTTCGCTCGATGTCGAGGGCCTGGATCTGGACATCCTGCGCTCCATCGATTTCGCGAGGCATCGCCCGCATGTGTTCTGCGTCGAGACCCTCAGCTATGCGCAAGGCGATGGCAGCGGAATCAAGAGTCCGGAGATCCACGCGCTGATGATAGCGAATGGATACAAGCTGTACGCCGACACTTACATCAATTCGATCTACGTCGCGGAGAGCAGCTGGCGCACCCTCCGGACCAGGCAATGAGGATCGCGCGATGGCGCTGAAATCCTGGCTCAAGGCGAGCCCCCTGTTCGCATTCAACCTGGTGAACCGCGACCGCTGGGTGGCCGCGCAGGCGGCGAGCCTGCCCGCGGGCGCGCGGGTGCTCGATATGGGCGCCGGCTCCTGCCCATACCGTCCGCTGTTTGCGCATTGCCGCTACGAAACCCAGGACTTCGCCGGCTTGGGCGATGATCAGTTGCGTCATGGCGGCTACGGCCGGATCGACTACCGCTGTGATATCGCCGGCGTGCCGGTGGCGGACGCGGTGTTCGACGCGATCCTGTGCACCGAAGCGCTGGAGCACGTGCGCGAACCGATCAAGGTGGTGCAGGAAATGGCGCGCATCCTCAAGCCTGGCGGCCGCCTGATGCTGACCGCCCCCCTCGGTTCCGGCATCCATCAGGAGCCCTACCACTACTACGGCGGCTACACGCCCTATTGGTATCACGACTTCCTCGGCGCGGCCGGGTTTGCGCAGATCCGGGTGGAGCCGAATGCCGGTTCCTTCAGGTTCTACGCCCAGGAATCGATCCGCTTCGTGCAGACCACGCGCCCGTTCAAACTGGGCATGCCGCTGCCGGTCGAGCTGCTGTGGTCGCCGCTGTGGGCGCTGCTTGCGCCGCTGCTGGGCCTTGCGCTTCCGCTGGCCTGTAGCTATCTGGACCGATTCGACCGCGAAAAACGCTTCACCGTCGGATACCACGTTACCGCCGTCAAAAGGTGACGATGATCGCCATGGCGAAGCTGTATTGTTTTGGCGGGCAACGCTGATGGTTATCGTCCGCCTGACGGGTGGCCTGGGAAACCAGATGTTCCAGTACGCGGCCGGCCGGGCCCTGGCCGATCGGCTGGGCGCGGAACTGCTGCTCGACACGCGCGCGTTCAAGCATGCGCTTGCGTTCCAAGCCTATACCCGCCGCAGCTATGCCCTCGCGCCGTTCAGTCTGCGGGCCAGGTTGGCGAGCCCGGCCGATCTGAAGAACTGGCCGCTGTGGGTGGTGGAAGTCGGCATGCGGCTCGGCTTCGTTCGCCCGCTGTTTCGCCGCTGGCATTTCGAATCGGCGATCACCTACGATCCAATCATGGCAACGGTGCAGGAGCCGGTCTGCCTGGTTGGCTACTGGCAGTCCGAGCGCTATTTCATCGACGTCGCCGACAGGATTCGGGCCGATTTCACGCTGCGGCAGCCATTGGCCGGCGCCAACGCCGGACTGCTGGCACTCGCGCGCTCCGATCGCAGCGTCGGCTTGCATGTGCGCAGGGGTGATTTCTTAAGCCTCAACGACGCGGCGCAAGTACACGGCCAGTGTTCGGTCGATTATTACCGGCGTGCGATAGCCCTGCTCAGGGAGCGCTGCCCGGGATGCCGTTTCCTGGTCTTCTCAGACGATCCGCAGTGGGCGCGTGCCGAGCTGCCGCTGGATGCGTCTGCCGTATTCGTGACGGGAAACGACCCGAGTCCGGAGCTGGACCTGGCATTGATGAGCGCATGCAAACACCACATCATCGCCAACAGCAGCTTCAGTTGGTGGGCTGGCTGGCTGGGATACAGCCCTGAGCAGATCGTCATTGCACCGGCTCCCTGGTACGCGAGTCCGAACCTCGATGCGCGCGATCTTGCGGTTTCGCGCTGGCAGTACATCAGCCGAGTTTGATTGCTGGCCATGCTGATTCATTTGTCGACTAGCCGGCATGCCTGAAGTCTCCGTGCTCCTTCCGGTGCGCGATGGTGCGCGCACCCTGGCCCTGGCCATGCTGTCGGTGCTCGAGCAGAGCTTCGGCGATTTTGAATTGCTGCTGCTCGACGACGGGTCGGCCGATGCTTCCCCGGATATCGCGCTCGGCTTCGGCGATCCGCGCGTGCGCCTGCTGCGCGATGGCACGAAACGCGGATTGGCTGCAAGGCTCAATCAGGGCATAGACGCGGCGGCCGGCCGCTATATTGCGCGCATGGACGCCGACGATGTATGTTTCCCGGAGCGGTTCGCGCGCCAGGTGGCGCGCCTGAATGCCGAGCGTACGCTGGACCTGCTGGCCTGCCGCGCCCTGGTGTTCGACGACAGCGGCGCCGCCACCGGGCTGGCGCCCTACCGCCTGACCCACGAGGCGCTGTGCGCGCAGCCCTGGAACGGCTTCTATCTGGTGCATCCGAGCTGGATGGGGCGCACCGAGTGGTTCCGCCGCCATCGCTATCAGACCCCGGAACTCGCGCGTGCGCAGGATCAGGAGTTGCTGCTGCGCGCCTATCCCGACAGCCGCTTTGCCGTTCTGGACGAAATCCTGCTGGGATATCGCATGGGACCGATCGCCTTCGGCAAGACGTTATCGGCGCGCCGTTGTCTGCTCGGCGCGCAAATCGCCCGATTCGCGCAGCGCCGCCAATGGGGCTATCTGCTGCTCGCAACGCTGGCGGCGACGCTCAAACTGCCGCGCGACCTGCTCATTGCCACGGCGGCCGGGCGCAGTTGGCGCGACCGCCGCGGCGGCGATGTTACGCCCGAGATCGAGCAGGCCTGGAACGCATTGCTCGGTTCTCTGTGCCGGCGGCTGGACGAGCTGCATTTGCCGCATGGCTGCGAAAGCGGGAATTTACTCGAGGCGCACGCGCATGAGCGCTGATCGGCGCGGCCGTCCGCGCATTTGTATCGTCGTCGCGGCGCCCATGACGTTGAAGGCATTCATGCTCGGCCACATGCAAGCCCTGGCCAGAATTGCAGAGGTAACGGTGGTCGCCGATTTCGCCCCTGAGGACGGGACTTTTCCCTGGCCGGTGGCGATCATCCGCGTGGCGATCCCGATCGCGCGTCCCATTGCGCCTGTTGCCGATCTGCGGGCGCTGCGGGCGTTGTTCCGCCTGTTCCGGCGCGAGCGCTACGACCTGGTGCACTCGATCACGCCCAAGGCAGGGCTGCTCTCGATGCTCGCAGGCGCGCTGGCCGGCGTGCCGCTGCGCCTGCACAGTTTCACCGGGCAGGTGTGGGTTACCCGTACCGGGCTCATGCGCACCCTGCTGAAAAGCGCGGACCGGCTAATCGCGCGGCTCGCGACACACGTGCTCGCCGATAGCCGCTCGCAGCGCGAGTTTCTGATTGCACAGGGCATCGTGGCGGCGTCCAAATCGGCAGTGCTGGCCCACGGATCGATCTGCGGCGTCGACACGGCGCGCTTTAAGCCCGATACGGCCGCGCGCGAGCGCATTCGCAGCAGCCACGGGATCCCCTCCGGCGCCGTGGTGTTTCTTTACCTCGGACGCATCAACCGCGACAAGGGCCTGCTCGACCTGGCGCATGCCTTTGCCGGCGCCGGGCAGCCGAATGCACATCTGCTGCTGGTCGGCCCGGATGAAGGCAATCTGAGCGCTGCCCTCAGTAGCGCCGCCGGTGGTTGCGCCGCCAGGCTGCACAGCGCGGGTCTAACCGACCGGCCGCAGGAATACTTCGCCGCCGCCGATGTCTTCTGCCTGCCCAGTTACCGCGAGGGATTCGGCGCCACCATCATCGAGGCCGCGGCCGCCGGCGTACCGTCCATAGGTTCCAGGATCTATGGCATCACCGATGCCATCGTCGAAGGCGAGACCGGCCTGCTGTTCGAGGCAGGGTCGGTGCAGCAGCTCGAACAAAGCATGCGTACACTAGCCGGCGACGCAGGCTTGCGCGCCCGCATGGGGGTGCAGGCAAGGGAGCGGGCGACGCGCGATTTTTCCTCGGCCGGCGTGACCGCTGCGCTGCTCGAGTATTACGAAAAGCTGCTGGCGCTTCGCGCCGCTTGACGCTTTGCATGGACATGCTCAAACGCGGTTTTGATTTCCTCATAGCGCTTGCCCTGCTCATCGGCCTGTCGCCGCTGCTCGCGCTCGCCGCGTTGGCGGTGCGCTGGAAGCTGGGCCGCCCCGTGCTGTTCGCCCAGACCCGGCCCGGACTGCACGGCGCGCCGTTCGAATTCTATAAATTCCGCACCATGACCGAGGCGCGCAATGCGGCGGGAGAACTCCTGCCGGACGCCGCAAGGCTTACACCTTTCGGAGAATTGATGCGAAAATCGAGCCTGGACGAATTGCCGCAACTGGTCAACGTCCTCAAGGGCGACATGAGCCTGGTGGGGCCGCGGCCGCTGTTGATGGAGTACCTTCCGCTGTACAGCGAGCGGCAGGCGCGGCGCCACGCGGTGCGGCCCGGGATTACCGGCTGGGCGCAGGTAAACGGCAGGAACGCGCTCGCCTGGGAGGAACGCTTCGAGCTCGATCTCTGGTACGTGGAGCACCGCTCGTTCTGGCTCGACCTGAAGATCATCGCCATGACCGCATGGCGCGTGCTGCGCCCGCAAGGCATCGCGCAACCGGGACAGGCCACCATGAGCAAATTCACCGGATCGCAACGCGGCAGGGAAAATTGAAAGCCAAAGAAAAACTTGTGATTTTCGGTGCTAGCGGCCACGCCAAGGTGGTGATCGACATCATCGAACAGCAGGGCATGCATGATATCGCCGGTCTGCTCGATGACAACATCACGCGCAAAGGCGAGCGTTTCTTCGGTTATGACGTGCTGGGCACGCGCGCGGAGCTGCCGGCACTCCTGTCGGCCCGATTGCGCCACGCCATCGTCGCGATCGGAGACAATGCCGGCCGCGCGGCCGTGGCCGCGCATCTCGCCCGACAGGGCTGGCAATTCGCCAGCGCGGTCCACCCTCGCACCAGCATCAGCCGCGGGGTGAAGCTCGGGCCGGGCAGCGTCGTCATGGCCGGATGCGTCGTCAACGCGGACGCGCAGCTTGGAAATCACGTGATACTCAACACCGGAGCCACGGTGGACCATGATTGCCGCATAGAAGACGGCGTGCACATCGCGCCGGGCTGTCATCTGTGCGGCGGAGTGCGGGTGGGCGAGGGCACATTGCTCGGCGCAGGCTCCACGGTGACCCCGGGTGTGAGGATAGGCAAGAATGCGATCGTCGGCGCGGGCTCCACCGTGATCCGCGATGTCACCGATGGCGCCAAGGTCTCCGGTTCGCCGGCGAGGCCCCTGGACTGAACATGGGAGGCGGAGAAAAGAACCTGGCGGAGGCGCAACGCCTCGTACTCGAGGGCGGCGCCCCCGTGCGCAAAGCGCCTTTCGCGCCCTGGCCGTATTTCGCGCCCGACGAGATCGATGCGGTTGCGACCGTGCTGCGCTCAGGCAAGGTCAACTACTGGACCGGCGAGCAATCGCGGGAATTCGAGCGCGAGTTCGCCGCGCTCATCGGCGTCAGGTATGCCGTGGCTCTGGCCAACGGCACGGTTGCGCTGGAGCTTGCGCTGCACGCGCTCGGCATCGGCCCGGGCGACGAAGTGGTGGTTCCGTGCAAGACCTTCATTGCCTCGGCAAGTTGCGTCGTCCGCCTCGGCGCGACCCCGGTAGTCGCGGATGTGGACCCGAACAGCCAGAATATTACCGCCGCGAGCATCGAAGCCGTGCTGACGCCGCGCGCCAAGGCGATTGTCGCGGTGCACCTGGCCGGCTGGCCGTGCGAAATGGACGAGATTCTAGCCCTGGCCAAGGAGCACGGCCTGTTCGTAATCGAAGACTGCGCGCAATCCGTCGGCGCGCGCTACAAGGGCCGCACGACCGGTTCGATCGGCGATATCGGCGCGTTTTCGTTTTGCCAGGACAAGATCATCACCACCGGCGGCGAAGGCGGCATGCTGGTCACCGATAGGCGCGAACTGTGGGAAAGAGCCTGGTCGTACAAGGACCACGGCAAGAGCTACGCGGCGGTGTACGCGCGCGAGCATCCGCCCGGCTTCCGCTGGCTGCACGAGAGCTTCGGCAGCAATTCGCGCATCACCGAAATGCAGTCGGCCATCGGCAGGCTGCAACTCGCGAAACTGCCGCAATGGCTGACCCTGCGGCGCCGCAATGCGCGGCTGCTCGATCTGGGCCTCGCCGCCATACCCGGACTGCGCCTGGCCGTTCCGCCTGCGCATAGCGAGCATGCCTATTACAAGTATTACGCTTTCATCCGGCCGGAAATGCTGCGTCCGGGGTGGAATATGGAGCGTATCCTCGAGGCGCTCGATGCCGAGGGTATCCCGTCCGGCGTCGGCGCCTGCAGCGAGATCTATCGTGAAAAGGCGTTCGTCGACGCCGGCCTAGGCCCGAGGGAGCCGCTGCCGGTGGCGCAGCGTCTCGCCGACTCCAGCCTGATGTTCATGCTGCACCCGGGGCTCACCGACGAGGACATGCGCGACACCTGCACCGCGCTCGCGAAAGTCATGCGCGCGGCAACAAGCTGAACATGCATATACGCAACTGGATGGCGTTCAGCCATGACGTGGCCGCCGCCGTGATCGCCTGGTATCTCGCCTACTGGCTGCGCTTCAATACCGACATCCCGCAATACAACGTCCCCAACATGGTGGGCTCGATGCTGTGGGTGGTGCCGCTGCAAGCGCTCATATTCTTCGGCGCCGGCATGTATCGCGGCATGTGGCGCTACGCCAGCGTGCCCGACCTGCAGCGCATTGCAGCCGCGGTGGCGGTGTCGACCCTGGCGATCGCCCTGATGCTGGTGATGCTGCCGCCGCAGCAGCCGCCGGTGCCGCGTTCGGTGCTGCTGCTCGATCCGATGCTGCTCGTCATGCTGCTGGGCGGCAGCCGCCTCGGCTACCGGATGTGGAAAGAGCGGCGGCTACGCGGCGTGCTCGGCTCACCCGGAAAACCGGTGCTGATATTGGGGGCGGGCGACGCCGCGGCCGACCTGCTGAAGAACCTATCGCGCGCGGGCAACTGGCGCGTGCTGGGCCTGCTCGACGACAATCCGGCCAAGCGCGGCCGCCAGATCCAGGGGGTGAGCGTCCTCGGCGCGATCGAGGATCTGGTCGATCTCGCCCCGAAACTCGAAGTCGAGCGCGCCATCATCGCCATGCCCTCGGCCTCGCACCAATCGCGCCGGCGCGCGCTGGAGATTTGCCGCCGCGCCGGCGTGGAAGCCCTGACCGTGCCCTCGTATCAGGACCTCATGAGCGGCAAGGTCACGGTGTCGCAGGTGCGCAACATAGAACTGGACGACCTGCTCGGCCGCGACCCGGTGCTGCTGGACGAGAGCCGCCTGCAGCAGTGGATCCGCGGCCGCAGCATCATGGTCACCGGCGCCGGCGGATCCATAGGTTCGGAACTGTGCCGGCAGATCGCGCGCTACCAACCGGCGCGGCTGGTGCTGTTTGAACACAACGAATTTGCGCTCTACCGCATGGAGCAGGAATTCGCCGGACAGCACCCGGGAATCGGCTTGAAATGCGTCATCGGCGACGTCAAGAACGCCGCGCGCGTGGCCGAGGCGCTCGCCGCGCATCGCCCCGGGATCGTGTTCCACGCCGCGGCCTACAAGCATGTGCCGCTGATGGAGGAGGGCAATGCCTGGGAGGCGATCCAGAACAATGTGCTCGGCACCTGGCGCGTGGCCGAGGCGGCCATCGCGCATGGGGTGGAGAAATTCGTGCTCGTCTCCACCGACAAGGCGGTCAACCCGACCAACGTGATGGGTGCGAGCAAGCGCCTGGCGGAAATCGTCTGCCAGGGACTGCAGGCGCAGAGCGCCACGCGATTCGTCATCGTGCGCTTCGGCAATGTGCTGGGCTCGACCGGCAGCGTGATCCCGAAGTTCCGCGAGCAGATCGCGCGCGGCGGCCCGGTCACCGTGACCCATCCGGAAATCACGCGCTATTTCATGTCGATACCGGAAGCGGCGCAACTGGTGCTGCAGGCGGGGCTCATGGGAACGGGAGGAGAAATCTTCGTGCTCGACATGGGCGAGCCGGTGAAAATCGTCGACCTCGCGCGCGAACTCATCCGCTTGTCCGGCTACGGCGAATCCGACATCGGCATCGAATTCGTCGGTCTTCGGCCCGGCGAAAAACTGTACGAGGAACTGCTCGCCGACGGCGAGCATACCCTGCCGACGCCGCACCCCAAGCTGCGCATCGCCAGGTCGCGCACCGCGCCGGATGCGCAGTGGCTGAAGGAACTCGCCGCCTGGCTGCAGCAATGCAATCCCGCAACCGAGCAGTTGCGGCAGGAGCTCGCTACCTGGATCCCGGAGTACACCGCTCAGACTACCCCGGATGCCGCAATTCCCCAAAGGCCCGCAGCGCTTCAGCCGGGCTGATATCCGCGACATCGCGGCTCTCAGGCTGCAACAGCCGGTAAGGCACGCCCCAGGGATGCCAGCGCACCGCGTCCGAGTCGCCGAACAAACACAGGATGGGCTTGCCCAGGGCTGCGGCGATGTGCATGGCGCCGCCGTCGCTGCAGATCACATAATCCGCGAGCGACAGCGCCGCAACCAGGTCCCTGAGTTCCGGCGTCGGATAAGCCGTGAGCGGCACATTGCCGGCCGCGTCCATGATGGCGCGCGCCTTGGCGTCGTCGCCGGGATGCTGCGGATGATCAGCGGCGCCAGGCGACCAGAGCAAGAGGAAATCCGCGTCCCCGGCCAGCGCCCGAAGCAGTTCGGCATGACGCTCGGCCGGCCAGCGCTGACTGGGCTTGCGCGCGCTGATGTGCAGCGCAATCAGCGTGCGCCCCGGACCGCGCGCTCCGAGCGCAGTCCGTGCGCGCGCGCGCGCATCGGCGTCCACCGCCACGCTGAGCTTCCCCGGCGCGCTCTCGACGCCGAACAACCGCGCCAGCCGAAACACCCGTTCCACTTCGTGCATCGCAGCCGCCGCGCCGCCGCGCAATGCGAGGTCCACCAATCCCCTGGGCTCGGCATAGCCGGCGATATGCGCCGGGGCAACCCAGCGAGCCAAGCGCAGCGCGCTCGCGCCCGGATGGGGCGAGGCGAGCAGCACAAAGTCAAAGCGCCGCCGGCGCAGCTTCAGCAGCAATTGGAGCCGGTCCCAATAGAGGGCCGCGCGGCCCTGCCCCGGCGGGCGGTGCTTGGCCTTGGCGTAGGCGTAAAGCGCGTCGAGGTCAGGGTGGCCCTCGAGCGCGGGCCGGTTATAGGTGTTCACCAGCGCGGCGATATGCGCCCGCGGATAGCGCCGGCGCAAAGCGCTGATCAAGGGCGTGGTGCAGACCAGGTCGCCGATGTTGTCGCGCCGGATGATCAGAATACTGGAGCGTTCGTCGATTTCCATGCAAGCGCTGCGGATGAGTTCGCGTGACCTCGGAAGAGGCAATGTTATATGGAATCCGCAAGGATTGAGATAAGATGCAATGCCATATTTCAACCCGCCCTTCCCTGCCTTGCTCGCGCTGACTCCGACGCAATCCCTGCTGCCCCCCTGCGGCAACGCGGCCGGCCATGCTGTTTAATTCCTACGCGTTCCTGTTCGCCTTCCTGCCGGCGACGCTCGCGCTCTATTTTCTGCTCGGCAGGCGCTCGGCCACGGCCGCAATCGGCTTTCTCGCGCTGGCCTCGCTCATCTTCTACGGCTGGTGGAACCCGCGCTATCTGTTGCTGCTGTGCGGCTCGGTGATTTTCAATTACCTGGTCGGGCGCTATTTTGCGCGCAGCCCGCAGCGTGAACGCGGCGATCGTGCCGTGCTATGGCTGGGCATCGCCGGCAACCTCGCACTGCTGGGCACGTTCAAGTATGCGGCGTTCTTCGCCGTCAATGCGAACGCGCTTGCCGGCCTCGCGCTGCCGATTCCGCACATCGTTCTGCCGCTGGGAATCTCGTTTTTCACGTTTACCCAGATCGCCTATCTGGTCGACGCCTATCGCAAGGAAGTGCGCGAATACCGCTTTATCCATTACGGCCTGTTCGTCACCTTCTTTCCGCATCTGCTCGCGGGCCCGGTGCTGCACCATGCCGAGGTGATGCCGCAGTTCGCGCAAGCGAAGAGCTTGCGCTTCGATGCCGAGAATTTTGCCGTGGGTCTGACGATTTTCGCCATCGGCCTGTTCAAGAAGGTGGTGCTCGCGGACGGCATCGCCGAGTTCGCCACGCCCGTGTTCGACGCCGCGGGGAGGGGCGTGACGCTCAGCTTTCTCGCCGCCTGGGGCGGCGTGCTTTGCTACACGTTTCAGCTCTACTTCGATTTCTCCGGCTACTCGGACATGGCGATCGGCCTCGCGCGCCTGTTCGGCATCGTGTTTCCGGCCAATTTCAATTCCCCCTACAAAGCCGCGTCCATCATCGATTTCTGGCGCCGCTGGCATATGACGCTGTCGCGCTTTCTGCGCGATTACCTGTACATTCCGCTCGGCGGCGGCCGCTGCCATCCGCTGCGCCGGCACGCCAACCTGATGATCACCATGCTCCTGGGCGGGCTGTGGCATGGCGCCGGCTGGACCTTCGTCATCTGGGGCGGGCTGCACGGCCTGTACCTGGTGTTCAACCACGGCTGGCGCGCGCTGCGCAAGCGCTGGTTCCCCCGCTATGCGCTTCCGCCCGCGTCCGCGCGCGCACTCGCGCAACTGCTGACCTTTCTCGCCGTGGTGGTCGCCTGGGTGTTCTTCCGCGCCGACTCGCTTTCTGCGGCGCAGGCCATGCTCGAGGGCATGGCGGGATTGCACGGCATCAGCAAGGCCGATCCCTACTACTTCGGCGCGCCGCAATTGAAAGGCCTGCTGGCCATGTTCGTCATCGCCTGGGGCCTGCCCAATGCGCAGCAACTGCTGCATCGCTACCGCCCGGTGATCGCGACCTATGCGGGCGAAATCCTTGCGCCCGGCCGGCTGAACTGGCGACCCAGCGCCGCCTGGGCCTTGCTCACCGCCGTGCTGCTGCTCGCCGCCGCGATCAATCTCACCCATGTCAGCGAATTCCTCTACTACCAGTTCTAGCCAGATGAGCCGCTATCTGTGGCTGCTGGCGCTGTTCGCGGCGCTGCTGTGCGCGGCGCTGGCCGGATTCAATGCCTTCATCGATCCCTACGGGCATTTCGACCCGCCGAAGATTTCCGGCGTGAATACACTTCCCCTGGGATTCAACCACCGGCCGCTGCTCGCCAAATCGCTGGCCGTGAGTGAACTGCGCCCGGCCACCATCATTCTCGGCAACTCGCACGCCGAGGCCGCCTACGATCCGCAACACCCCGCGATAGCGCTGCGCCCGGCCTACAACCTGGCGATAGGCGGCGCCGGCCTGAGCATGCTTCGCCGTTATTTCCTCGAAGCCCTGGCGGCAGGCGGGCTGCGCCAGGTCATCCTGGCGCTCGACCTCACCCTATTCGATCCTGCGGCGAACTCGGCCGACCCCAGCCTGGATACCGTGCTGCTCACCGACGCGACAGGCGAGCAGGCCGGCGGCGCGAGGAAATGGCGGCGCCTCGCTTTCATCCTGCTCTCCGGTACCACGAGCTCGGACAGTTGGTGGTCGATCACGCACCAGGGCAAACCGGTAGCGATCTACAACCGCTCGGGTCTGCGGGAAGAAGCCTACGACATCGCCCAGGTCGCGCGCGAAGGCGGGCCGAGGCGCGCGTCCATGCGCGTCGAATCGAACGTCCTCGCCGGTACGCCGCGCGACGTCGAATCCGCGAGCTTCCGTTCGAGCTACGCCGCGACGCTGGCAGAGCTGCAGGAGATGATTGACCTCAGCGCCAGGCACGGCATACAACTGAAGCTGATCATCAACCCCATCCACGCGCGCCAGAACTATGCGCTCGATGTTGCGGGCCTCTGGCCTCTTTACGAGAACTGGAAACGCGATCTCGTTGCCGCGGCGCAACGCGCGCCGGAGCTGGTGTCGCTATGGGACTTCAGCGGCGTCAGTTCGTGCACGGCGGAGAACCTGCCACCGGATGCGAATGCGGCGTCTGTCATGCGCTGGTACCGGGAGTCGTCCCATTTCCGGCGCGTGCTCGGCAACCGCGTACTCGATCGAGTCTTCGGACGCCCCGACGACGGCGTCTGCCCCGGCCTGGGCCAGCGCCTGGAACCCGCTACGCTGGCTGATGCGCTGGAGGCGCAGCGGGACGCGCTGCGGCATTGGGTTGAAACGCATGCGGCGGATGTGGCTGAGATCGAGGGTCTGGCGAAGCAATTCGGGCGGACGCGGAGGGAGCAATAGGCCGCTTGCGATGAAGTGGGCCTGCGCCTGTGGGTTTCTTGTCCGGCCTGGATCTGCTAATCGAGCGACGACACTGATGGATCAACAATTCTTTTGCGCGCGTCGTGAAGCTTTCGTGACGTCTCGAAGGCCTACGCCAAGCGCGGTTTCGCTCACGACCACATTCGCTCGCTCGTTTCCTAGGAATTCTCTACGGGCAAACGGCGAAGCGCACGTATGATATCTTGGACTCGTCTTCCTCGCACTTCGCATTCCCATATAACGAAAACCCGCCATCCGCCAAGTCGCAGCCAATTTATGGTATCAATGTCACGAGCTTTGTTTCGCGCAAGCTTGGGTTCCCAATAGTACCGATTTGAGCCTACTCTTCGCGAACCAGTCGAGCAGTTCGGGCAGCCATGCCAGAAACACCCGTGGACGAATATGCAAGCCTGCTTGCTCGGCAATACGATATCCGGTTTCCCCGGCAGGTTGGCATCGTGGAGCTTGAAGCGCAGGCCAGCCCTGTGCAGAGCCGAGCGCACAAGCTTTTCTGGAACCGTATCCTTACTTCGAATCTTCGCCATATTCGCACTGCGCACTGGCGCCGACACCTTGTCCACGGCAAATTAAATCGGATTTGCGGATGCGGTGATGCTTCTTGGAGTCCCGAGGTCTGATAGCCCGAGCGGCACCCACTGCATCGCCTTTTTTTTGGGCAAGAGGTCGCTGGTGATGTAGTCGTTGAAAAACACGCACAGTACGTGCACCTCGGCCATGAGCCCTCTATGTTCATTCAAAGAACGCTTGGCCGGGCCGCACGAAGCATCACCATCGTTAAGCCTGTACACGCTGTTCTTGCATTGAAGCGATACAAGAGGTCTATGCGGCTCCGCGCCGATCGGCAGTTCCCAGAGAATGTCGAACCCCCCATCCTTCTCGCTGCCTGTCAGGACATTGCCGTTAAAGCCGATCTGGGTCAAATAGGCATTAAACTGTTTCTTTTTTTTCTCCACATCCCGCGGGTGTCCCACCCGATGGAGAGCACCAGTTACGCGAAGCTTTACCCGCCTCATGACGCACAGCTCAAACGTTTTTGCGCCCTTCCCTTTCCCGCGGATTTCCCGCATCTGCGTTATCAGCTCAAGGTATTCTTTGTCGATGGCCCGGAAGCGGCTAGAATCAGCATCGTAGGAGAATGGTAGTCGCGATCCTCTGGACTTAAAGTGCTCCTCAAGCCGGTTGACAGCCCCGCGGATCGCATCGTCGTTCGTCATGACCCCGAGCTGCTCCCGAAGCTCATCAAGCACGCTCGAGTCATTCCCTGCTGGATCAAAATCCACCGCCGTGAGCACGCGAGATTCCTCTAGCGTCAGCTCCTCTGCGACCATCTCAAAGAACTGAAAGAGCGGACTAGGCATTCTGCTCTACGAATGCTTCAACCGCCTGTTCAAGCTCGTGAACTGCATCGCGCAAGCGCCTCGCCTTCGCTGAGGAAGGCGCGACCTTGTTAATTAGGAGCTTCAGCTGCCTGACAAGCTTTTCCAGCCGTTCAAGGCTTTCCGCCTTCGTGTCGACATAGATTGCCGCTTCCGAGAGTTCTTTGCCACTGTGAAGCACCTCGCGCGCCTTTTCTGATGCCAGCACCTTGGCGTAGACGGATAGTTGCCTTGTCTCTGCAACCCTCCGCTTTGCGGCGATTCTCCTATTTCCGTCTGGCGATGTCGGCCCGTAAAGGTCTTCAAGCACGCGGGTGAGTTTGGCTTTGCTGTAGGCGGTGATCTCCAGCGCATCGTTTGTTTCGAGATCGATGTATTCCTTCACCCCCGTTCGACTGAGCGCTTCGGCCAGCACCCAGAACTCCTCGCCGGGTGGTATTTCCTTCCCTGCTTTCATGAGCAGGCGATATGGGATGAGGAAGCGCCGTGCTTGACTCTTTGTCAGCCGGACTTCCTTAAGTACAGTGTCAAGGCTGCCGACGGCTGCAGCTTCGCGCTCAAGGAATTGCGCTTTGCTGAGCGGTGGCCACTCTCGAATACCGAGCAGGTGGCGCACGCCGAGGTATGCGCGCACATGTTTCTTTTCCTCGGTAGTCTGTCGTGATTCAAACACGAGGATCGGCACAGTGTCGATATCGCTTTTTCGCAGTGGGTACTCTTGCAGGTGCTGACGGAGATATCGCACCGCTGACAGGCGGCGATTCCCTTCGATAACCACGTACTTGTCGCTCGTTGGGCTCTTCTTCCTCACGACGAGCGGTTCATAGTCGATGAAACCATTCTCGACGAGGGAATCCACTAGCTGCGAAGCCAAGTGGGGTTCCTTAAGCAACATTTCAGATATCTCGGGTTGGGTCTTCTGTGTTCCTGCGCCTCCGAAACGAGGATTGCCCGGATCAAACTCTAGGAGATCCGGGGATACGCGATCCAGTCTCGCGTTTGGAATTCCGGCAGCTTTTCTAGCCATGGGCGCCGTGGAGGATATGTGTGAGGCCGCCGACTACGGATGCGAACAGCGGCGGGGGGACGGCATTGCCGATCATCTGAAATCGATCCTTCACCACGCCGTGCTCAAACTTAAAGGACCTCGGAAATCCCTGAAGCGCGGCGCATTCCTTGTACGCTAGCCGCCGCGCGCGACCGTGGCGGTCGAAAACCCACTTGTCAGTATGGACGCGGCGCAGCGGCGGGCTTACCGGATGCAGAGGGACATGTCGCCAATTGCCCACGATGCATCCGCTGGGCTCGTCCCAATCTGCTCTGCGATTGCGCGAGAGATAGTACCAGTTCATGTTTTGAGGACAGAACTCGCCCTCTGGCCACTCTGGCATGTCGGCTAAGACGTCCCGCTGCGTTGCGTGTGGGTTGGCCCTCCCGTCGCCGTGCGTTGGATTGGGAAAATCGTAAGTCTTGTCGAGATCCGAGCGCACTCCAACGATGAACAAGCGCTTTCGGTCCTGCGGCACCCCGTAGTCCTGAGCGTTGAGGATGCCCCACTTCACAGCGTAGCCGGCCAGACGGTAACGGCGAAGCTGGTTCTCCAGCAACAAGCGGTTCTTCCCGTATGCCATTCCCGCGACGTTCTCCACAATGAACGCGCGCGGCAAGATATAGCGGAGCGCACGGTCGAATTCTTGATATAGGTAGTTGAGGTTATCTGTACTGTCTCGGCGACCGCCTTGCGTGAACCCCTGGCACGGATAGCAGCCGACTAGGAGTTGAGCGGACGGAAAGCGCGGAAAGTCTCGAATGTCACCGCATTCGATGGTCGCATCTGGAATGTTGTCGGCATAGGTCTCGCACGCCCGGTCCCAGAGGTCGTTAGCCCAGACTATCCGAAAGCCTGCCTTCTCGAGCGCGAGGTCGGAGCCACCACATCCCGAAAACAATGAAACGGTGCGCACCCGCCGCGCAGGCGTGGCCATACCAGTGCTCCTCTCCCTTCGCCGCATGCTCTCACTTCCCTTCCCGACCGTAGCACCTCCGACCCTGATCGCGTCGGTCCCACGCAATTGTGCCAGTTCACTGTCCAGCTTGCAGAGCGCCAACAATTTGGGCCATTCTTCACCGGTCCGGGACAGTACTACCATGACTTCTCGCCCAGGCATGAAAGATGGACTTCGTCAAGCGCAATGACAATATGGCAACAAAACCACCAGCTCTTTCAATGTCGATTCTACCCCTGACGGGCACAACGGGGACGCGTATTCTTCTGAACGTCCAGTCCGGTCGAAAGCGGAATTACATTCGCCCACCTGCCTCAGCAATCCGAACATTGCGAACGTGGGGAAAACTCGACGCAATCCGCACGTCTCAGCAGGTCTCACGCGGTCAACATTAGACGACTCTAAATCGCGCGCAGCAAGCCGGCGACGCGCTCGGCGCGCGCACGCCGGGCATAAGCGCGCGCCTTCTCGCGCGCCCTCTCCCCCATGCGGCGCGCGCTCTCGGGGTCGGCGACCAAGCGGCGTATGCCCTCGGCCAGGCTGGCGGGATCGCCGGGCCGCACCCATGCCGCCTCGTCCTCGGCCAGCACTGCGCGCAGCGGTGGCCGTTCGCTCGCGACGATGGCGCAGCCCGCGGCCATATATTCGAACAGCTTGATCGGCGAGGTATAGCGGCTGTCCGCATCGTCGCGGTTAGGCAGCGCGGCGATACAGGCGCTGGCAAGCCCGCGCATCACTTCCTGTTGCGGCACATGGCCGCGGAATTCCAATTGCGCGCCTGCGGCCGGCGCACGGCCGCGCTCGCGCGCAAGCTGCGCCGCGTCGCCGCCGTACAGGGTGATGCTGCATCCGGACAATTCGGACGCCGCCTGCACCAGATCGGCCACGCCTTTCCAGGCGAAGAAACTACCGGCATAAGCGATATGCGATGCGGCATGCGCCCAATCCTTTTACGGCAGATGCTCGGGCCAGTCCACGCCGTTGGGCAGCACCTCGATTTCGCGCTCGCCGTAGAGTTCGCGCAAGCGCTCGGCCGTGGGCAGGGAATTGGCGATCACCGGCGTTGCCGTGCGCAGCACCCGGCTTTCCATGGCGAACTGGCGCGCGCGCTTTGCCGGCGGCGCGGTATCGCTGAACACTTCGTGCGCCTCGTAGACCAGTTTGCGTAATGCCGCGGGCCTTACGTGCTGTCGGGTTCGCTCGCTGCCGGCGGATGGCGCGGTAGATCCATGCTGTCGTGAAGTAATCGCAGCACATCGATGACTTGTTCGCTTGGGGGCGGGGCGAGCCGGAATACGACCAAGTGCCGTCCCTTGCGTCGCTTGCGGGCGACATGGAGCGTGCGGATGCCCGGGCCGATGTCTTCCCTCGGTGTGGCATCCATGATGGACGGCCCACGCGCGAGATCATGCAGCGCGCTCGAGAGTGTCCTGGCGTAGGCTCTGGCTTGACCACGGCCGAAATTCTCGACGGTCCAGCGTAGTATTTCGCGTAAGTCCTGCTCGGCGGCGGCGGCAAGACGAATCGTCCAGATTCGTTTCACGCGCCGCCGATGACCTCGCCGGCCAATGTCGAGAGGCGCCGGTCAAGCGCGTCGGCCGTATCGAAGGCGCGAAATTTCCCGGCCTCGATGTCGGCGATGCCAATGCGTGCCGCCTTCCGCAGCGCAGCCAGACGGGCCGACTCCTCGGACTCACGACGCTCAATCATGCGTAAGCCTTCGCGCAGAACCTCGCTGGCGTTCTGATAACGGCCGGAGGCCACAAGTTGCTCGACAAATGTGGCCTGATGATCGGTCAGTACAACATTGCGGGTGGGCATATCTTGCCTCGCTTTTCGAACTGTTGGCATAGTATGCCATACTGCATCGTCGATGGCAAAACAGGCCTCGGCAACCGAACGTTGCATGCTTGGAGAAGCGCGACCCGGTCCACGCGTCTCGGCAGGTCTGACGCCTTGAACGTCTAGGCTTCGCCCACTCCGGGACCCAGGATGGTGATCGACCGCTTGCAATATATATTATCGTATGTATAATAAAAACCATGATCTTCACGTGGAAGGCGGCCAAGCGCGTTACCAATCTGAAGAAACACGGCTTCGATTTCGCGGATGCCGAACGGGTATTCAGCGGGCCGACCATCACGGTGGAAGATACCCGTGATTACGACGGCGAACGGCGCTTCAATTCCACCGGCTTTTCGGGGCGCCGCCATCGTGACGATCTGCCACACCGAAAGCGAAGACGAAATTCACATCATCTCCATGCGAAAGGCGGAACTCCATGAAATCGAAATCCTCTCCCGCTACCTCTAAAGCGCCACGCCTGCGCGTTGGCCTAAAGGATGTCGGCCGCAAGGAATTCGCCGCCGCGGTCAGTGAACGGTTGGGCAAGCAGCGCGTTTCCATCATGCTGGACGGCTCGATCATTGCGTTCTTCAAGGCCAAGGCCGGGGAGCGCGGCTACCAGACCCTCATCAATCAGGCACTCCACCAGGCCATGACGGGCGAGCAGATCGAATCCACGCTTCGCCGGGTGATCCGCGAGGAACTGCATACGGCGTGAGATATGGGCGTGGTTCATTGCTTCAATCCACGTGGCATAACCGCCGATCGTTAGTAGACTCTAAATCGCGCGCAGCAATCCCGAGAGGCGCTCGGCACGAGCACGCCAGGTAAACCCGCGCGCCTGGACGACGGCGCCTGAGGGTTTCTTGTCCAGCCTGGATCCGTCAATCAAGCAACCACGCTGATGGATTCGTCAGGTTCCGGGCAGCGCCGAACGCAGGCCCAAGTGCTCAACGAAAGGATCAAAGTCCCGATCGCTGTACAGAAGAGACAGCCTGCTCTCGATGCAGCGCGTGGCAATCACGGTGTCGATCGTCTTGCGTACGCTTATACCAAGCGCTCGCAGTGCACGAAAGTTCTTGGCCGCTCGGATGGCGATGTCCTGCCCCGCCAAGTCCACGATCACCAGCGAAGTCAGAAGCTTCTTGGCTAGGTTGAAGTTCCGGTCACCTACAAAGCCTTGCAGTACTTCGGTCAAAACCAGATCGCCGGTCGCAATCGGCTCGGTGCTCAGCAACGAATCCAGCGTTTCCGCTTCCGGAGTGGAGGTCCCGCGAAAATAATCGATCCAAACGCTGGAATCGACCAATATCACTTATCCGTCCTCATCGCGCCGAGATCACCTTGCCAATCAAGTTTGCCACGAAAGCGCCGTATCTCCTCTTGCTGTCGCAACCGAAGCAAGGTGCGAAGCCCGAGTTCCACCGCTTCCCGTTTGGTAGTCAACCCGGTCGCCCGAAGCGTGTCCTTCATGAGTTTGTCGTCAATCACGATATTGGTGCGCATGGTGTGTATCCTTTTGTCATTCATTACACATTCTAGACCTCTGTCGCGCACCTCGCAACCGGAACCTAGCTTTATCGCGCGTGCAGGCGGGCCGAGGCGCGCGTCCTTGCGCGTCGAATCGAGCTTCCTCGCCGGCACGCTGCGCGATGCCGAATCCGAGAAGCTTCGCGCGAGCTATGCCGCGACCCTGGCGGCGCTACAGGACACCCTGGGCAACGGAGCCCCGCGCCGAGGCTTGGCCGATGTGGCTTTCGGTAGTCTGCTGCATGTGGTGCAGGACAGCTTCGCCTTCGGTCACGCTGAACGGGCGAAACCCGTAACGGGTGCCGTCTGTCCCGGCACCAGTCTTCCGCAGCCCGGCGCGACCCGCGCCTTTCGTTCCTATTCGAACCAGGATCACAAGAAGCACGGGGATCATGATTCCCGAGACGCCTTCCGAAACGGCATGCAGGCATCACCCAACGCAGTGGACGTCGGCAAGCTACTCCTTGGCATGTACGACGAAAAGAAGCCTTGGAGCGCTGTCGAGCTCTACTTGAAATGTGTGTTTGCGGTTCAGGATGAGGCAGAGAGGGCAGCGCCCTCGAACGACCGCTGTTCATCGCTTGAGCATCCTAACCGGTCATATCAAGCTAAATGAGCCCGCTTTCTGGGACTGCGGATTCCGAATCCCACCTTCTGAAATGGCGGCAAACAGATTCTGTGTAACGAGCCAAAGGAAGCTTCGAGATCCAATAGAAACTTCTTGGCGTCTAATCCCCCGGCATAACCTGTCATGGCGCCACTTGCACCAATAACGCGATGGCATGGAACGATGATCCCGATTGGATTCCTGCCGTTGGCCGCGCCTACCGCGCGCGCCGCGGCTGGCTGCCCGATCGCAAGAGCTTGCTGTCCATAGGTTCGAGTTTCACCATATGGAATGGTTGTAAGGGCAGTCCATACGCTTTTCTGGAATACGGTACCGTGCGGGGCGAGTGGAACAGCAAACGTTTGCAGCTTCCCTGCGAAATAGGCATCGAGTTCCTGCTGCGCTTGTTTTAAAACCGAGTGATTCCGAGCATGCACCCAATCGGACTGCACGGCGGGAACGTATTTGCCGTGTACGATGTGTATGCCGGTTATCGCCGTCTTGTTTGAAACGAGCATGATTTTGCCAAGCGGCGATTCGTGTATCAGATAGTGGAAGGTCATTGGGTCGCCTCCAGAGTATTGGTTCTTTCTAGTTTTCGCCAAAGATGCAATACAGCGTAGCTGCGCCACGGCCGCCACGATTCCGCCAGTTTCAGTGCCTCGCGATTTCCCGCGACCGTATTGCGAAGTTTCAGTGCGTTCTGTAACGCCACGTCGTTAGGTAGCCAAGCGTCCGGCCAGGCGAGAGCGCGCATTGCTATGTAGTGTGCCGTCCACAGGCCGATACCACGTATCCGGCATAAGCCTTCGATGGCTTGGGTTGGCTCCGCAGTGGTCGTTAGGTCGAGGGCGCCGGACGTAATAGCATTCGCAACAGCAATCATTGCCTCTGCGCGTTGCCCGACGATGCCGAGGCGACCAATATCGTCACGTGTCAGCGTCGCCACGCGTGAAGGTGTTGGGAATACCCGCGTTAAGTCGTCAAACGGCGTCGGTATCGTTTCGCCGAAGGCTTCAACGAAGCGATATGCAAGGGTTCTTGCCGCCCTTACCGTGATTTGTTGGCCGAGTATTGCACGCACCGCAAGTTCAAAGGCGTCAAATGCTCCCGGTAACCGAATTCCCTGGGCGCCTGTCGCGAGCTGCCCAAGCGCGGCATCTATCAAATATGGATCTGCGCCAACGTCGAATACCTGTTTCGCGCGAGACAAGACGGTCTGAGTCACAGTGATAAGGGACGAACCGAAGCGCAATTGCAATACATTACGATCTGGCAGGTGGCTGACTTCGAGCCATCCTGTTCTTGGGCTACCTGTACCTTCACCTGTACGAATGGTTCGGCGATAAACATTCTGCCTGACCGACTCAACACCAGGCACTGTCCTCATCCCAAGAAATGCTAGCAATCCTGCAAAATCGAACGGAGGCCGATATGGCAAAAGAAAAATCAGAGAGTCCGTGCAATCGATAGCGGTACTCCGTCCCGCCTCACGCAGCCGCGTCGGGCTAAAGCCGTAACGTTCGGTGAACAGGGCATTCATTCGCCGCACACTGGAAAATCCGCTCGAGAACGCCACGTCTGCAATTGGTAACGATGTGTCCGTAAGTAGACGTTTGGCTAGCAACAGGCGA
>SCTX01000090.1 GCA_004298385.1 Betaproteobacteria bacterium
GCTCTTCCGATCTGGCGCGGCCTCCATCTTGAATGGCGGGCGGATAAGCTCGAGTACGCTGTCACAGGGAAAGGCGGGCACGGTCAAGCTCATTGCGGACACTCTGACCATTGATCGACAGCGTTCGGCCGGAAGGACTGGGATTGCCAGTAACGCTGAATCGGGTTCCGCGGGGGCGGCCGGCAATGTCGAAGTGGTCGTTAGCGGCGCGGCCTCCATCGTGAACGGAGGGGGTATCGGCTCCAGTACGTTCTCATCCGGCAATGCAGGCACGGTCAAGGTAATGGCGGGGAGCCTGACCATTGACGGACAGGGTTCGAATCTGCTGACTGGGATTTCCAATCTGGCCGCCTTTGGCAGTTCGGGATCGGCGGGCAGCATCGAGGTGGCGGTCGGCGGTGCCGCCTCTGTCGTGAAAGGCGCGGAGATAGGGGTGAGTACGTTTTCATCGCGCGACAGCGGCACGGTCCGGCTTAGCGCGGGGAGCCTGATCGTTGACGGGCAGGGCGCGAATCCGTTCACTGGAATCTACAATCAGGCAGCCCCCGGTGGTACTGGATCTGCTGGAAATATTGACGCGACTGTCAACGGCGCGACTTCCATCTTGGGCGGCGCGCAGATAAGTACCAGTACGTTTTCCCGAGGTAGGGCGGGGACGGTCAAGCTCAGCACGGACACCCTGAACATTGATCGTCAGGGTTCGGCCAGACGGACCGGGATTGTCAGTAACGCTGAATTTGGTTCGGCAGGGGCCGCTGGCGATGTCGAAGTCGCCGTCAGCCGCGCGGCATCGATAGTGAACGGCGGGCTGATTAGTTCCAGCACGTTTTCATCCGGCAACGCCGGCGCGATCAAACTCACGGCGGAAAGTCTGACTGTTGACCGGCGTGGTTTTGCCGATGTCGCCGGGATTGTTACCCAGGCAGTCGCTGGAAGTTCCGGGTCGGCGGGCAACATCGAGGTGACTGTAGGCGACGCGGTATCCGTGGTGAACGGGGGGTTCATCGGCTCGGATACGTTTTCGTCCGGCAACGCAGGCAATGTCAAGCTTACTGCAGGGAGTTTAACCATAGACGGACAGGGCTCGATCGGCGGTTCCAGGATTTCGAGTGCGGTAGTCGCCGGTTCGGGGTCGGCCGGCGAAATTGAGATAACAGTCAGCGGCGCGGCCTCCATCGTGAACGGGGGGGCTATCGGTTCGGGCACGTATGCATCCGGCAACGCGGGCACGATCAGGCTCAGCGCCGGGAATCTGACCATTGACCGGCGGGGCTCGATCGATATCACCGGGATCTTCAATCAGGCAGCCACTGGCAGTACCGGGTCGGCGGGCAACATTAATGTGGCCGTCAGCGGCGACGCTTCCATAGTGAATGGCGGCGGAATTGGCTCGGATACGTATTCATCCGGCAACGCAGGCCTTGTCCGGCTCGCCGCGGGGAGCCTGAGCATTGATGGACAGGGTTCGAATGTGTTCACTGGAATTTCCAGCTTCGCAGTCCCCGGCAGTTCGGGCTCGGCCGGCAACATCGAGTTGATGGTCGGCCGCGCGGCCTCCATCGTGAACGGGGGGCAGATAAGCTCGAGTACGTTTTCATCCGGCAAGGCGGGCACCGTCACGCTCGCTGCGGGGAGCCTGACCATTGATCGACGGGGTTCAACCATTAACACCGGGATTTTCGAACTGGCAAATCTCGGTAGCACGGGATCGGCGGGCAATATTGAATTGGTGGTCAGCGACGCAGCCGCCATCGTGAATGGGGGGGAAATAAACTCCAGCACGTATTCATCCGGCAACGCAGGCACAGTTCGACTGACCGCCGGGAGCCTGAGCATTGACAGACGTGGTTCGATCAATGGCACTGGAATCGCCAATCAGGCGGCCGCTGGCAGTTCCGGATCGGCGGGAAACATTGACGTGGCCGTCAACGGCGCGGCCTCCATCGTGAATGGGGGACTGATAAGTTCGAACACGTATTCGTCCGGAAGCGCGGGCAATGTCAAGCTCAGTGCAGGAACTTTGGCAATCGACGGTGGCCCGAACACGGTTGGAACCGGGATCACAGCGGAAGCAGCAGCGGGTTCGTCCGGGCAGACCGGCGGCGTCCGTGCCGCGGCGACAGAAGGCATCGTGTTTTCAAACGGCGGTGGCGTTTCGATAGTGAACGGCGCAGTGGTTGAGGATCCGGGACGCGTTGCGCCGACGGCCGTAAGCGTGAATGCACCCAACATCGTGTTCCGCGACAAGGGCGTGATTACCGCGTCCTCGGCCGGGAATGTTGCCGCCAGCAACATTCTGATGACTTTTTCCGATCGGTTGCTGCTGGATGACAGTGCCATTGGCACCATCGCAATTGCGGGCAATGGCGGCGCGATCCGCATTCAGGGAGGCAAACTGATGGTCTTGGACAACTCCTGGATCACCACCTCGGTGTTGGGGCCAAGCGGCAACGGCGGGGACATCGCGGTGAAGGCCGACGTGCTGGTGATGAACACCGGTTTCATCCAGGCCAACACCGCCGCCCTGGCGGCCTCTGGGGGCAATGTATCCATTGACGTTGGCGCCCTGATTCCCAGCGGCAATACGCTGACGCTGGGCAGCCGCAGCGGCCACACATTCGCGCAGGGGGTGTTCGGCTACAACGTGATCGAGGCGGCGGCCCCGGACGGAATATCCGGCAATGTCCAGGTGAGCAGCCCGGCGCTCGACCTGGCCGGGGCGCTGGGCGGCCTGTCCACGGCAGTGATCGATTTCGGCGCGCTGGGCAAGGATCCGTGCCGCGTCGGTGCGGGCAGTTCGCTCACCCCTGTGGGACGCGGTGGTTTGCCGCCGACTGCCGCCGGTCTGATCCGTCCGGAGCTAAAGCTGATGGAAATACCAGCCAGGGCAGGCGAGTTCCCCCACGATATGCGTCTTGCGCAAGCCCCGCTGCTTGCGCAAGTTCTCGTGGGCGGGGGATGCCGCTAACCGGCTGATTACGGGCCGCGCGCGGGCGCGGTACAAAGACTTTTCCCGTCCCTCAGTTTCGCCGCGGCCCCGGCCTGCCGTCCTCGACGACGAAGCGCGCCAGTACGCTTGCTTTGGACTCCGGCCGCTTTACCGTGTCCAGCGCGATCAGCTCGGCGCTGAACTTGCCGCCGCCGACGCTGGCGCGCACGTAACCGCGGTGCTCGCTGCGCGCGAGTTTGATGTGCGGATTCTCCGGCAGCCACGCGTCCACGCTTTTTTGCGACGGGCCCTGCGAAGTGATCGAGGTGCCGCAGAATTCGCTCGCCACCACGGGCGATTTTTCGTCGTCGAAATCCGGCTTTAGATCGGCGACGTAATGCATATGCACGTCGCCGCCGATCACCACCGGATTGGCGAGTTTACGCGCCGCCATCGATTCGAGCAGTCGTCTGCGCGCCGCCGGGTAGCCGTCCCAGCCGTCGGTCCATAAGCGCTGCCCTTCGCCGGCCTTCCGGTCGAGCTGCGCCATCAGCGTTTGCTGCGCGAGGATGTTCCACCGCGCGCGCGACGCGGCGAAGCCGCGCGCTAGCCAAGCCTCCTGCTCGGCGCCGAGCAGCGAACGCGACGCGTCGCGGATTTCCCTGCAGACTTCCGGATCGACCACGGTCGAGCCTCCCGGCTTCGTCGCGCATACCTGGTGGTCGCGGTACTGCCGGCCATCGACGATGTGAAATTGCGCGAGCCTGCCCCATGTGAGGCTTGTGTGAATGCGCATGTTCGGGCCGTCGGGCCGCATGCCAGAAGGCAGCGGCATGTGCTCGTAGTACGCTTTGTATGCGGCCGCGCGGCGCGCGAGGAACTGCGCCGCCGGCATGCCGTCCTCGGGGCGGTCGTTGGCGTAATCGTTGTCCACCTCGTGATCGTCCCAGGTGACGATCCACGGATACGCTTGGTGCGCGGCTTGCAGGTCCGCATCGCTCTTGTATAGCGCATAGCGCGCGCGGTAGTCGGCTAGCGTATAGGGCTCGGGGCGGTCGTGCTTGCGCACGTGCTCGCGCCCCCAGGACGCTTCGTAGATGTAATCGCCAAGAAACACCACCAGATCGAGGTCGTCGCGCCGCATGTGCCGGTAGGCGCTGTACCAGCCCTGCTCGTATTGCTGGCATGAAGCGAAGGCGAAGCGCAGGCGCGCGGGGCCGGCGTCGGCGGCGGGCGCGGTGCGCATGCGCCCGACCGGGCTCGCCGCGCCGCCGGCGATGAAACGGAACCAGTACCAGCGGTTCGGTTCGAGCCCGGCCGGCTCGGCGTGCACCGCGTGCGCCCATTCTGGCGCCGCTTCGAGACTCCCGGAGGCCGCGATAGCGGCGAATTTCTCGTCGCGCGCGACTTCCCAGCGCACCTGGATCGGTACCGGATCGAGTCCGCCATTTGCATGGGCAATGTCGGGCACGAGCCGCGTCCAGATTACCGCGCCGTCTGGCCGCGGATAGCCCGAGGCTATGCCCAGTCTGAATGGATCATCGGCAAAGCGCACCGGTTCCTGCGCGCGCGGCGCAGGCGACGCGCACGCCGCGCCCACGGCGGCGAGCGCTTGCAGGAACTCTCGGCGTGAAAAATTTTGCATCACTTGGGTCTGGCTATCGAACGCTGCGCACGGTCAGGTGCGCATTGTCCCGCATGGAGAGCGTTCTGAGTAGGTGTGCGGTTAGATTTTGCGCGGACGAAAAGCCGTCCGCGCGGATCGTTGATTGCGCACGGATGATGAACCCATCCGTGCGCAATCAACGATCTTGTATAAAAACAATCTCAAACTGTCGTTGCTATTAACCATAACCGTGTTTTTGGTACGGATGGTTTGTATCCGTACCAAAAACACGGTTGGCGCGCGTAGCGCGCAATGGCCGCTCGACGCTACGACATTACTTGAGACACCGTATTCAGAAGCGCTCAAGCGCGGCGGGACGGGAGTAAACTGTCGGAGGATGCAGGCGCTGGGCCTGCCGGGGAATGCGGATGATGCCGGGCGGTAAAACAAAGCGCCTGAGAAGGAAGCTCAGGCACTGTTGGATCAATAGTAGCGCGTGAGGCCGGTACGCTCGAAATGGCGTTGGCGCCGCTCCAGGTCGGCCAGGTTAGCGGACGCGGCGAAGAAATCGTCGCGCTCCTGATTCTTGCTGCGTTCGAACCAGTCCTCCACGGCGGTGTAGGCGGCTTTCAACCCGCCCGTCACGGCGGCGTAGGCCCCTTGCAACAGGTGCGCCAGTGCGGCGCTGCGCAAGTCGCGGGCGCCCTCTACAATGGCATGGATAGGGATATGGAGCGTAGTTTCATTCGCGGCTTCGACTTGGATATTGCCTCGCACAAAATTCATCGCGGAAGCGGGAGCTTTGGAAAGCGCGCGAGCGGACACGCTTATGGCAGCGTCGGGACGCAGGATGCTATCACCTTCGTACATGGGGGCATAAAGTCTCATGGCAAACTCCTTCAAAATCTGGTTGATTTGGAACAGGTATCGTCCTTTATGGTTTGCATAATATGGCCCTTGATCCGGATAGTCCAATCGCATGTTCGGATGGCCGACATCGCTTTAGCTTATACTGTACGCAATACTATGATGCAACGCAATAAATTAGGCCAGCGCCGGGCCATTGTTCCAGCGGAAAATCGGATCTGATATGGAGATCTACCAGTTGCGCAGCTTCGTCGCCGTGGCCGAGGCGGGCCACCTGACCCGTGCCGCGGAGAAGCTGCACGTCAGCCAGCCGGCCGTCAGCGCGCAGATCAAGGCGCTCGAGGACGAGCTCGAACTCGCCCTGTTCGAGCGCACCTCCAGCGGCATGGTGCTGACCCCGGCCGGCGAGCGGCTGCTGGCGGACGCGGAGAAGGTACTGGCAGCGGCCCAGGCCATGCGCAACGAGGCGAAAGCCCTCAAAGGGGAGGTCGCCGGCAGGGTGCGCGTGGGCACGATGTCGGATCCGGGCTTCATCCGCGTCGGCGAATTTCTGAGCGCCACGGTCGAGCGTTATCCCTTGCTTCAGGTCGAACTGCACCACGAGATCACCGGCGCGGCGTTCGCGAAGGTGCGCGACGCAGAACTGGACGCAAGCTTTTACTATGGCGATCTCGAACACCCGGGCGTGGGTAAGCTGCGGCTGCGCGGAAGCACTTATCGCGTCGCCGCGCCGGCGGCATGGAAAAAGCGCGTGGCCGATGCCGATTGGGGCGAGGTCGCGCTGCAACCGTGGATCATCACGCCGTCGATCAGCTCCCACCATAAGCTGGTGCGCGCGCTGTTCGACAAGCACGGCATCGAGCCCACCAAAGTGGTCGAGGCCGACCAGGAGTCGGTGATCGCGAGCCTGGTCGTATCCGGCGTCGGACTATCCTTGATCCGCGAAGAACTGGCGCTGGAGAAACAGGCGGCGGGCCAAGTATGCCTGTGGCGGGACGTGCGGCTCGAAAGCACGCTATGGTTCATCTACCTCCTGGCGCGCAAGGATGACCCGGTAATCCGCGCGCTGCTAGGCGTGCTCCACGACATCTGGAAACTCGCCGAGCAGCCGGCGCGCAAGGACGGCCGGCGCGGCTGAGCGGCGCGGCGCGGCGCTGGGGTTGGTTTACCCGGCAAAGGCCGTGCGCGTTCGCGACCGGCAGGGCAGCGTAGCGACGATCGCTATGTGAAGCAGGTTTCAGGCGATGCCGTTGACGCAAGCGGCGCGATGGGAGCCGGTCAAAACCCCTCGAGCACGATCTTGCCCAGCGTGTGCCCGCCTTCGAGCAGCTTGTGCGCCCGCTTCAGGTTGGCGGCGTTGATTTTTCCGAGATGGGTTGAGAGCGTCGTCTTCAGCGTGCCCGCTTCGATCAGCGCCGCCGTTTGGTCGAGCAGATTGTGCTGCTCGATCATGTCCGGCGTCTGGAAGCTGGAGCGGGTGAACATGAATTCCCAGGAAAGGCTCACGCTCTTGCCCATCAGCGGGGTCAGATCGACCGGTTTCAGCGCCGAGACGATGGCGCATATCCTGCCCAGCGGCTTGATGATGGGCGCGAATGCGGGGAACCAGCGGTCGGTGTTGTTGAGGCAGAAAATGTAATCGACTTCCTTCATGCCCAGTGCTTCGAGTTGTGGCGCCAGGTCCTTGCCGTGATCGATGACCTGGTCCGCGCCGAGGGCGCGTACCCAGGCCACCGATTCCGGCCGCGAGGCGGTGGCGATAACGCTTAAGCCGGCGAGTTTCTTCGCCAACTGAATCGCGATCGAGCCCACGCCGCCCGCGCCGGCGATGATGAGGAGGGTCCTGCCCGCATGCGCGCCGGTTCTGGAGATGCCCATGCGCTCGAACATGCCTTCCCAGGCAGTGATCGTGGTGAGCGGCAGCGCCGCGGCCTCTGCAAAACCCAGGTTCGCGGGCTTCCTGCCGACGATGCGTTCATCGACCAGGTGGAATTCACTGTTGCCTCCCGGCCGTATGATGCTGCCGGCGTAATACACCGCGTCACCGGGCTTGAACAGCGACACCTCCGCGCCGGCCGACTTGACCACGCCGGCGACGTCCCAGCCGAGCACTCTGGGGTTTTTTTCGACCAAGTCCTTGGGCGCGCGCCGCTTGGTGTCGACCGGATTCACGGAGATGGCCTTCACTTCGACCAGCAGATCGCGACCGCTCGCGCTGGGTGTGTCGAGTTCAAGGTCGAGGAAAGACTCGGGATCGTCGATGGGAAGGTAGCGGTAGAGTCCGACTGCTTTCATGTGTGTCTCCTGTGGCCGGCGGCCGCGCTAAGTTGCCAGGCATCCTTCAACGTTACCGCACGATTGAACACCGGCGCGCCGGGTTTCGAGTCGATGCGATCGGCCACGAAATATCCATGCCGCTCGAACTGGAAGCGCTCCTCCGGCGCGGCGTGCGCCAGCGTGGGCTCGAGCTGCGCGCTGATGACTTTCTTCGCCTCCGGGTTCAGGTCCAGCAGGAAATCGCGCTCACCCGCACCCGGGCGCGGGACGCGGAATAATCGATCGTAGAGCCGTACCTCGCACGGGTAAGCGTGCCTGGCCGAAACCCAGTGGATGTTGCCCTTGACCTTGTAGGTGTCCGAACCTGGCGTACCCGACTTGCTGTCGGCGTAGTAGTTGCAGTGCACCGCCGTGATCCTGCCCGCGGCATCCTTGTCGCAGCCCGCGCATTCGACCACGAAGCCGTAGCGCAGCCGCACTTTGTTGCCGGGATAGAGCCGGAAATAGCCCTTGGCCGGCGCTTCCATGAAATCCTCGCGCTCGATCCACAGCTCGCGTGAGAACGGCAGCGGGCGCTTGCCGAGCTCGGGCTTCTGCGGGTGGTTGGGCGCAAGGCACTCCTCTTCCGCGCCCTTGGGGTAATTGTCGATGATGAGCTTCAGCGGATCGAGCACGGCGACGCGCCGCGGCGCGACTTCGTTCAGGTGCTCGCGCATGCATTCCTCGAACACGCCGTAGTCGATCCAGGAGTCGGATTTGGACACGCCGATGCGCTCGGCGAACAGGCGCAAGCCCTCGGCGGTGTAGCCGCGCCGGCGCGCCCCGGCGAGCGTGGGCAGGCGCGGGTCGTCCCAACCCTCGACGTGCCCTTCGTCGACCAGTTGGACGAGCTTGCGTTTGGACAGCACGACGTAGGAGAGGTTGAGCCGCGCGAATTCGATCTGCCGCGGCAAGGGGCGCGGCAACAGTCCGCCCTCGGCGAGGCGCTCAAGCAGCCAGTCGTAGAACGGGCGTTGGTCCTCGAACTCGAGGGTGCAGATGGAATGGGTGATTTGTTCCAGCGCATCCTCGATCGGGTGGGCGTAGGCGTACATCGGGTAGATGCACCAGGTGTCGCCGGTGCGGTGATGCGTGGCGCGTTTGACGCGGTAAATCGCCGGGTCGCGCAGGTTGATGTTGGGCGAGCGCATGTCGATTTTCGCGCGCAGCACCATGCTGCCGTCGGCGTGTTTGCCCGCGCGCATTTCGCGCAGGCGCGCGAGCGACTCGGCGGCCGGGCGGTCGCGCCACGGGCTGTCCTGGCCGTGCTCGGTCAAGGTGCCGCGGGTGGCGCGCAGTTCCTCGGCGCTTTGTTCGTCCACATAGGCGTGGCCGGAGGTGACCAGATACTCCGCCGCCAAGTACATGGTGTCGAAGTAGTCGCTCGCGTGGTACAGGTGCTCGGTGCCATTCGCGTTCCAACCGAAGCCGAGCCAGCGCACTGCGTCGAGTATCGAATCGACGTACTCCTGTTCTTCCTTTTCCGGATTGGTGTCGTCGAAGCGCATGTGGCAAACGCCGCCGTAGTCGCGCGCGAGGCCGAAGTTGAGGCAGATCGATTTGGCGTGGCCGAAGTGCAGATAACCATTGGGTTCGGGCGGAAAGCGCGTGCGGATTTTCGCCGGATCGCCCGGCGCGCCGGCGTGCGTCGCGGCCGGGCCGGGGCGGCCGCCCCAGGTGCGCGACGCATACTTGCCGCCGGCCAGGTCTGCTTCGATGACGTTACGGATGAAGTTGGTGATGTGCGCGGCGGCCGCGTCGGTGGGCTTATTCATGGTTGTGATCGCGCGAAGCGGCATGCATGCGTGATTTTACCGCACTGGCGGCAAATCCCCCCCGTGTTCCTTTTCCGAGAGGGCGCGCGCCACACGCACACACGGCATCCGGGTACTATCGAGTTATTGTATTATCGGCTTCGTTCTTTCCCGCCCATTCACGGAATCCGGATGAAAAAAAATGCCGAATCCGCCTGGCCCGATGAGGTGCACGCGCTCCTCAAGGCTGCCGGCATCCGCCAAGTCGCAATCGTCCCGGACGCCGGCCACGCGCGCCTGATAAAGTTGTGCGAAAAAGACAAAGCCATGCGGGTGGTCAGGCTCACCACCGAGGAAGAGGGCGTGGCACTGCTTGCCGGCGCCTGGCTCGGCGGCGAAAAGGGCGTGCTGCTCATGCAAAGCAGCGGCGTGGGCAATTGCATCAACATGCTTACCCTGCCCATCGCCTCCCAGTTCCCGCTGCTGATGCTGGTCACCATGCGCGGCGACTTCGGCGAATTCAATCCGGCGCAAATTCCCATGGGTAATGCGACGCAGGCTGTGTTGGAGGCGCTCGGCGTGATCGTCAAGCGCGCCGATACCGCCGAGGAGGTGCCGGAAGTCGTGTCCGGCGCGATGCGCCTCGCCTTCAACACGTATCGTCCTGTCGCGGTGCTCGTCGGCCAGCGGCTGCTCGGCGCCAAAGATTTCAGGAAACTCACCGAGAGCGTGCCCCAATGAGCAAATCATTGCACCGTCGTGAAGTCGTAAAGGAGCTGCTGGCGAAGCGTGGCGATTCTCTGGTAATCGGCGGGCTGGGCGCACCCGCCTGGGACATCACCGATGCGGGCGATCATGACTTGAACTTTCCGCTGTGGGGGGCGATGGGCGGGGCGGCCATGATCGGCCTCGGCGTCGCGCTGGCGCAGCCGAAGAAAAAAGTGCTGGTGCTGACCGGCGACGGCGAGATGCTCATGGGCCTGGGCGCGCTCGCCACCATTGCCGTGCAACAGCCGCGCAACCTGTGCATCGTGGTCCTCGACAACGAGCGCTACGGCGAGACCGGCATGCAGCGGACGCATACCGGTCACGGCGTCGACCTCGCCGGAATGGCGAAGGCCGCGGGTTTTGCGCGGACGCTCAAGGTGAACACGCAAGCCGACGTGTCGCGGTTGAAGCAGCGCATCTATTCGGGCGAAGGCGCCTTGTTCGCGCAGGTCAAGGTGGATGCGGAGAGATTGCCGCTGGTGCTGCCGCCGCGGGAAGGCTCTTTGCTGAAGAACCGCTTTCGCATCGCGTTGCTGGGTCCGGAAGCGGCACAGCAATAGTCCGGCTGAATGCCGGCGGCGGCGCCGACGTTCCGGCCGGGCGCAGATTACGCGACACCCGCCAAACGACACCGGTCAACTTTCCCCACGGACAAAGGAGCGGAAGCATGGACAAGAAAACCTACGACGAAGGACTGGCCGTCAGAAGGGCCGTTTTGGGAGCCGAATACGTCGACCAAGCGGTCCGCTCGGCCGACGAGTTCGGCAAGCCGATGCAGGATCTTGTCACCGAATACTGCTGGGGCGCGGTCTGGACCCGGCCGGAGCTGGATCGCAGGACCCGCAGCTTCCTCAATCTTGCCATGCTTACCGCGCTGAACCGCCCGCACGAAATCAAGCTGCATGTGCTCGGAGCGCTGAACAACGGCCTCTCCCGAGTCGAAATCCGCGAGGTGTTCCTGCAGTCGGCGATCTATTGCGGCGTGCCCGCCGCGCTCGACGCCATGCGCGTCGCGAAAGAAGTCTTCGCCGAAGTCGACGCCAAACAATGAGCTGCGGCGAGGGGAATTACGCAAGCGGTTTGGTTTTTATCGACATGAACTCCGCCATCCGTCGGTGACGCCCGCGCCCGGACCGGATTCAGGGCGCGACCGGCGCGGATTTCGGCAACGGCAGGTTTACTAGCAGGGGCGCAGCCAAAACTCTCGGATCTGCACGCAAGCGGCAAAGCTTGCCCGCTTCGCTTAGAATCGGAAGGTGTCTTTCCGAACTCAACCGTGCACCGACCGGTCGCTTCCGCCGCGGCTCCTCGCGCTTGTGTTCGCGCCGTTTGCGGCGGGCTTCTTCCTTTCCTACGTTTTTCGCAACGTCAACGCGGTCATCGCCAGGGACCTCGCAGCAGAATTCTCGCTTTCGCCCGCCGAAATCGGACTGCTCACCAGCATGTATCTGCTCAGCTTCACCGCCATGCAGGTGCCGGTAGGCGTGTTTCTCGACCGCTACGGGCCACGCCGCGTGGTGGCGTCGCTGCTCGGCATCGCCGGGCTGGGCGCGCTGGGATTCGCTCTGGCCGGCACCTTCGGCGAGCTGGCGCTAGGCCGCGCGCTGATCGGCTTGGGCGTTTCGGCCTGCCTGATGGGCAGCATCAAGGCGTTCACGCTGTGGTTTCCGCCCGCGCGGCTGGCGACCTTGAACGGATGGATGATCGCTTTCGGCGGCGTAGGCGGTCTCGCCGCGACCGCGCCGCTCGAGGCCTTGCTCGCGCCGCTGGGTTGGCGCGCAGTGTTTGTCGGCATGGCGGCAGGCTGCGTGCTCGCGGCCGCGGCGATTTTCTTCATCGTGCCGGAAAAACCGTTGCCGGGCGCAGGCGAAGGCTGGGGCGTGGCATTCGCGCGCGTGGGCCGTATCTTCGGCACGCCGTCGTTTTGGCGCATCGGCCTGCCGCTGATGGTCTGTCACGGCGCCTACCAGGCAATGCAGGGACTGTGGCTCGCGCCCTGGCTCACCGATGTCGGCGGCCTTGCGCGCGCCGCAATGGCCGCGCACCTGTTCGCCACCGCGCTCGCGTATTCGATCGGCGCGCTGTTCTATGGCTGGCTCGCGGACTTCCTGGCCGACCGCGGCGTGTCGCGGCTGGGTCTGTACAAGCTGGGCGCCGCGATCAGCGTCGCCGCGTTCGTCGTGATTGCCTTCGACCTCGCGCCGGCGAAAATGCCCTTGCTGATGGTGTACGGTTTCTTCAGCATTTCGGCCGCGCTCGCATACGCGCTGCTCACCCGGCATTTTCCGCCGGAGATGACCGGCCGCGTGAACACCGCGGCCAACGTGGCGATGTTTTTCGTCTCGTTTCTGTGCCAGTTCGGCATCGGCGTGGTGCTGCGCATGTTTGCGGTGGTCGACGGCCGCTACTCACCCGACGGCTACATGCTCGCCTTCGGCCTGATTGCCGCGGCGCAGTGCGCGGTGCTCGCGTGGCTGTTGCCGATGAAGGAGAGCGAGGCCTGAGAGGCGGGGTGGATCTAAAGGGCTGAGCGCGCGCGCTCCCAGTCCTCGACCCGCAGCCCCGCTACCCGGCTGAATTCTCCGGTGTTGTGCGTGACCAGTACTAAAATCCTCCGACTGAACCAGTACCTTTTTTTGAGGAGACCACCATGCGCCAAGCAAGCTGGCTAAGATGCCCGGCGGCATCGCTTGAAGTAGGGCGCGATCACTTGTTCAGATCCGTCACTTCACCCTTGATCTGCATCGACTTGCCGCGGAACAGCGCCACCAATTCGCCCTTCTGGTTTTCGACGCGGATGTCGTACACGCCGTTGCGGCCCTCCAGTCCCTGTTCCCGTCCGCTGGCCGTGAGCACGTCGCCGATGTAGGCCGGGCGCATGTATTCGATCATGCAGGTGACCGCCACCGCGTTCTTGTTGTGGCTGTTGCAGGCGTAGGCAAAGGTCGAGTCGGCAAGCGTGAAAATGAGCCCGCCGTGACAGGTATCGTGGACGTTCGCCATATCCTCGCGAATCGCCATCCGCATGCTTGCCGAACCAGGACCCACCTTGAGCAGCTTAATGCCGAGGGCGAGCGATGCGCGATCGCGCGCGTGCATCGCCGCGGCGGCGGCTTCGGCCAGTTGTTGCGCTGTTTTGTGCATGTTCAATCCGCCATCCCTGATGGCAGCGCTTCAGACGAAAATTTAAGGTTTCAGAGCATACACCAACAGCAGTAAAATGAACGCTTTGCTGCGCGCGGCATGGCGCAGGCGCTGACGTAAAATCTTTCCATCGCGAAGGGCACGCAAGCCGCGAAGGAATGGAAAGCACGCGTTGCTTCCCTTCGTGTCCTGTGTTTTGCGCGGTTACTGACATCTGCGTAAGTAATGTCCCATATTTCAAGAGAGGGTGATGAGGACATTGCTTTCGCAGGTATCAATAACGCTGTTATCGTCTGCTTCGAGGAGCGTATATGTCGTACGAGAATATTCTGGTTGAAACCCGCGGCCGCGTCGGCCTGATCACGCTCAACCGCCCCAAGGCGCTGAATGCGCTCAACGACGCGCTGATGGACGAGCTGGGCGATGCGCTGGCGAAATTCGACGCCCACGAAAACATCGGCTGCATGGTGATCACCGGCGGCGACAAGGCCTTCGCCGCCGGCGCCGACATCGGCGCCATGAAGGAATGGAGCTACATGGATGTGTACAAGAGCGAGTACATCACGCGCAACTGGGAGCGCATCCGCTCGGTGAGGAAGCCCGTGATCGCCGCGGTGGCGGGCTATGCGCTCGGCGGCGGCTGCGAACTTTCCATGATGTGCGATTTCATCATCGCCGCGGAGACGGCGAAATTCGGCCAGCCCGAGATCAGACTCGGCATCATTCCGGGCGCGGGCGGCACGCAGCGCCTGCCGCGCGCCGTGTCCAAATCCAAGGCCATGGATCTGGTTCTCACCGCGCGCATGATGGACGCCGCCGAAGCCGAGCGCGCCGGCCTGGTGTCGCGCGTGGTGCCGGCGGACAAGCTGCTCGATGAGGCGCTCGCCGCTGCCAACCAGATCTGCGAATACTCGCTGCCCGTCGTGATGGCGGCCAAGGAATCGATCAACCGCGCCTACGAGAGCACGCTCAACGAAGGCATCCTGTTCGAGCGGCGCGTGTTCCATTCGCTGTTCGCCACCGAAGACCAGAAGGAAGGCATGGCCGCGTTTGTCGAAAAGCGCAAGGCGAAGTTCAAGCACAGATGATCCGGGTTCCGCCCTGCCGGGCTTAGACCGGCGGGGTCGAGCCGTAATCCGGAGGCTTGCTGCGGCCTTTTCTTGTCCTCGCCAGGCAGGCTTCAATCGATTCGAGCAGTTGGTCGCGCGTCACCGGTTTGGTAAGGAAATCCGCGGCGCCCAGATCCACCGCCTTGGCCATAGTGTCGCCGTCGCTGCGGCCGGAAAGCAAGATGACCGGGATCGAGGCAGTGGTCGCGTCCGAGCGCATCAGCGACAGCAATTCGAAGCCGTCCAGAAACGGCATGTTGACATCGGAAACAATCAGATCGGGCGTTTGCGCGAGCAGCGCCCGGCCGCCGGTGACCCCGTCCTCGGCGACCTGCACCTGGTAGCCAGCGGCCGAAAGGTGAATTCGCAGCAGGTCGCGAAAGCCGATGTCATCGTCAATGATCAGAATCCGGGTTTTTCTGTCGTCTGACATGTGCCACTTTGGTTTCCCGCGTACCCGCCGGCAGCGTGATAATCATTCTAACGGAAATCGCTGCGCGCATGATTGACAATTCTCAACCGATCGCGGCGCCCCGGATCGGACAGCAGATTAACTTTTCGGCAGTGCGATGTACGAGTGGGGTCGGCGCTCGTTCTGTACTGATCAGGCCGCGCCTTGGTGACCGCTTCGGTTGTCGCGCTTGAACCCCTCCACGCCCGTCCAAGCGGTTAAGGCAGCTTGGCTGCCGGCCGATAAATCCAGTCGCGGGTGGGCGGCAGCGGATTCAGGCTGCGCGCCTTGACCGCCAGCACCTGGTAGATGTTTATCCAGTCGCGCGCGAAACCAAACGCGCAACCGGCGAGGTAGATCGACCAGATCCGGTAGCGCTTCTCGCCTGCAATTCGCATTGCCTCGGCGCGGTTTTTCTCGATGTTCTCGACCCAGTGCTCGCAGGTACGGGCGTAATGGCGCCGCAGGCTTTCCACGTCGGTGATCTCGAAACCGGCCGCCGACATCTCGCGCAGTACCAGGGAAATGTGCGGTAGTTCGCCGCCGGGGAAGACGTATTTGTCGATGAATTCTCCTACGCCCATCCCGACGATCCGGTTGTCGGGATGGGCCGAGGTGATGCCGTGGTTCAGCACCACCCCACCCTGCGCAAGCAGGGCGTCCATCTTGCGGAAGTAGGCGCCCAGGTTTTTCAGCCCGACATGTTCGAACATGCCGACGCTGGCGATCCGGTCGTAGCCACCCGTTTCCGGGACATCCCGATAGTCCTGCAGCCGTACCTCGCAGCGCCCCTCCAGTCCTTCGGCCCGGATGCGCTCGCGCACCAGTTCGTATTGGTTGCGCGACAGGGTGATCCCGGTGGCGAAGCAACCGTATTTTTCTGCGGCACGAATGATCAAAGCGCCCCAGCCGCAACCGATGTCCAGCAGCCGGTGACCGGGCTCGACGCGCAGTTTGGCGAGGATGTGATCGAGCTTTTGTTCCTGCGCCCGGTCGAGCGTGTCGGCGTCGCTGCGATAATAGGCGCAGGAGTACACCATGTTGCGGTCGAGGAACAGTCGGTAGAATTCGTTGGATACGTCGTAGTGGTACTGGATTGCCTTGCGATCACCCTGCGGGGTATGGGTGACCGCCCGCAGCAGACGCCAGATGCCATCGTGCCGCGTAGCCGCGTGCACGAACCGGGCGCTCGCCTCGAAGATGTCGCGTAACGAACCTTCCACGCGGATCCTGCCCTCGACATAGGCTTCTCCGAGCTTCATCAGATCGGGCGGCAGGAAACAGCGCAGCGCACGCTTTTGCGGGACCACGATGGTCACCTTCGGATCCGGACCGAAATCGAGACTGCGCCCATCCCATAGCGAAAGGCGCAACGGCGTCGGCTGGGTATTCCTCAGCCGCATGGCCAATTGCATCAAACGGTTCTCAATAAACATAGCACCTCCCCGGCGACGTGGCGGTCGCGCTGCGACAGGCGACCGGAACCGCTGCCCTGGGCGAACAACAGGCGGTGCGCACCCGGCGGCAGCCCCACCATGCCCTCGAGCCGTGCCTTGCCCGAGGCGATAATTACCAGTTTAGCAAAGGAAGAAACGTTCATGGTTCCCTGATCGTTGCGGCCGCCACCCGCGCGGCGCCGAACCAAGGCGCGCGCCGTTTAAATCGAGTGGCGCGAACGCGCGACGATCTGGTGCAGCTTCTCGGCGTCGAGAATCTGCAGTTCCTTGTTCTTTACCCGGATCACCCCGGTTTCGCTGAACCCGGACAAGGCCCGACTGACTGTTTCCTGGGTCAGGCCGAGGAAGCTTCCCAGGTCGAGCCGCGTCATGCGCAGGTTGAAGCTGGTGTCCGAATAACCCAGGCGCGCGTAGCGCTCGCCCAGAATCAGCAGAAAGGCTGCGACCCGGGACTCGGCGCCGAGCGAGCCCAGCAGCCACATCTGCGTGTGTTCGCGCGCCAGTTGGCGGCTGAGCAGGCGATAGGCGAACTGCTGTAACGCTCCGTTTTTGCCACCCAGGTTGCCGAGCCGTGGGAACGGGATGATCGCCACTTCGCTGTCTTCGAGGGCCACTGCCTCGGTTCGATATTGTTGCGCTTCAAGCCCGTCGAGGCCGAGCACATCGCTCGTCATCGGAAATCCCAGCACCTGGCAGTTGCCGTTCGCGTCGAGCAAAACGTTCTTGAAAGTGCCCGAGCGGATGGCGTAAATGGAACCGAACGGATCGCCCGTGCGATACAAGGCCATGCCCTGTTGCACGCGGCGCAGCGTGAAGCTCACGCCAGGTTCGATGTTGGCGCCGTCAAGCCCGATTTTCAGCAGCGCGGCGAGTTTCTTCAGGCTCAGCGACGCAGCTCCCGCCTCGGCCGCTTCATTCGGAACGCCGGCGCCGGTGGCCCGCGTTGGCGCGTCTGGCGCTAGGCCTCGTTTGGGCGTCTTGCGCCGTTCTCGTGTGGCGGTTTTCTTCGGCGGCGCTGCTGCTCGGGACATGGTTCGTTTTGTGGGTGAAGCGGATTGTGTTTCTATATCGGTTCGTAGAACTCGCGCAATTGTTCGACGCTGACCGGCTTTGTCTGTCAGCCGTTCCGGCTGGGAGCATTGCGGAAAATCAGGTTCATGTCTTCGGGACTCGGCGCCATGACCGGTCTGTTTCGTCGAAAGAAGCGATTATAAGCGGATGCGGCGAGGAAGCAGGGTGCTCGAATCGGAACACGGTTTCGCGGCCGGCGTCCGCGCCCGAGGTGGGAGGCGGCTCTGGTGTTAGCGCCTCTGCCTCAATGGGAAAAGTGGGACGCTCGAGTACTGCTATATTAATAGTTTACTTTCGATATATATCTTATCTATTTGTTTTTAATAAATTTATAATTCCAAAGATCGCTGATAGAATCGCTTTTAAGTCTTTGTCCCAATTGGAGAAATCTTTAATTGAGTGCTTGACCTGCGTAATTAAGTCCTCTAAAGTGGGAAATAATAGCTTTTAGTGGGAAATTATGGGATTTTCCGCTTAGGCTTTTGACACCAACAATAAGGGGAGACGATGTTTCAGGGCGCCGCAGCGCTAAGCCTCGATGCCAAGGGACGCCTTACCGTTCCTTCGCGCCATCGCGAGGCGCTGCAGGGGACGTCTTCCTCCGCTGTCTCCAGTCTCGTGCTCACTGCGCACCCGGACGGCTGTTTGCTGCTCTACCCGGCGAGCGCTTGGGAACCGATGCGCGCCCGTGTCATGGGCTTTCCCTCGCTCGATGCGCGCTTCTCCGTGTGGAAGCGCTTGCTCGTCGGTTTCGCCGAGGAAGTCGAAATCGACGCCGCCGGGCGCGTGCTGATCTCCCCCGAATTGCGCAAGTTCGCCACGCTGGAGAAACAGGTAATGCTGGTCGGGCAGGGCAGCCATTTCGAGATCTGGAACCAGGACATCTGGGAAAAACAATTGCGCCAACTGACGGCGCAGACCCAGTTGCCGCCGGGGATGGAAGATTTTGCGTTGTGATCGCCTTTGGCGCTGAGGACACGCGCCCCGTGTCGGCGCAAGACTCGCACAAGACGGTGCTGCTGGAGGAAGCGGTCGATGCTTTGGCAATACGCCCCGATGGCGCCTACGTCGATGCAACCTTCGGCCGCGGCGGACACAGCCGCCTGATCCTCGACCGGTTGGGTCCGCGCGGGCGCCTGATTGCGCTCGACAAGGACGCGGAAGCGGTCGCAGCTGCGAGAAGAATAGGCGACGCTCGCTTTTGCGTGGTGCACGCGAGCTTCGAAGAACTGGCCGTGGTGCTCGAACGCCTCGGCCTGGAGGGTGTGGATGGGGTGCTGCTCGACCTGGGCGTGTCCTCGCCGCAGCTCGACGACGCCGCGCGCGGCTTCAGTTTTCGCCGCGACGGCCCGCTCGACATGCGCATGGACACGAGCCGGGGGCAAACCGCCGCACAGTGGCTGGGCACAGCCGGTGAAGCCGAGATCAGGGAGGTGATCCGCGACTATGGTGAAGAACGGTTTGCTAAACAGATTGCAAAGGCGATTGTTGCTGCTCGGGAAAGAGGACCTGTTGTCACCACGCGGCAACTTGCCGATATCGTGGGTGCGGCCGTCCGCACGCGCGAAAAAAACAAGGATCCGGCGACGCGCACCTTCCAGGCTGTACGGATTTACCTCAATCAGGAGCTTGCGCACTTGTCGTTAGCCCTGCCGCAAATCCTCGATTTGCTGACACCGGGCGCGCGCCTCGCGGTGATCAGTTTCCACTCGCTCGAGGACCGCATCGTGAAACGCTTCATGCGCGAAGCGGCGCGCGCCGATGTGCCGATACGCCTGCCGCTGCGCGCGCGCGAGCTGCCGCGACCCAGGCTGCGTCTGATCGGCAAGCCGATACGTCCTTCGGCCGAGGAAGTCGCGGCCAACCCGCGCGCGCGCAGCGCCACCCTGCGCGTCGCCGAACGCGGCGGGGCCTGAGTTGGCGCGGATCACCCTTGTCCTGGTCCTCGCGCTCACCGCCTGCGCGCTCGGCCTGGTGACTTCGCAGCACCAGGCGAGGAAGCTGTTTGCCGAACTGGAGCGCGAGCAGGAACGCGCCAAGCAACTCGAGGTCGAGTGGGGGCAGTTGCAACTGGAGCAGAGCACCTGGGCGATGCACGCACGCGTCGAGAAGATCGCGCGCGAGCGCCTGCGCATGAGCGTGCCCGATGCGAGGCGCACTCAAGTGGTGATGCCCACGGCGACCCTGGGAGAGAGTCCGGGAGGCAGGCGATGAATTACGCCGCCAGCCCGGTGCTCGTGCCGCAACTGCCGCTGTGGCGCTCGCGCCTGCTGCTCGCGCTCATCGCCGGCGGATTCGTGCTATTAGCCTGCCGCGCCGTCTACCTGCAGGGCCTGAACAACGATTTTCTGCAGCAGAAGGGCGAGTCGCGCTACAGCCGCGTGCTGGAGATCAGCGCCAACCGCGGCAGGATCACCGACCGCCATGGCGAGGCGCTCGCGATCAGCACGCCGGTGAAATCGGTGTGGGCGATTCCGGAGGAGGTGCAATATTCCTCGCAGCAGCGCGCCAAGCTCGCCGCGCTGCTGGAGCTGCCGCCGCAGGAAATCGACAAGCGCCTGAACGAAGCTACATCCTTCGTTTACCTCAAGCGCCAGATTCCGCCGGAAGCGGCCGAGCGCGTGAACGAACTGCGCATCACGGGCCTGTTCCAGAATCGCGAGTACCGCCGCTATTACCCCGGCGGCGAGGTGATGGCGCACATGCTCGGCTTCACCGGGGCGAGCGATACCGGTCAGGAGGGCATCGAACTCGCTTTTCAGTCGACGCTCGCGGGCAAGCCGGGCAGCCGGCGCGTGATCAAGGACCGCATGGGGCAGATTGTCGAAGACATGGAATCGATCCGCGAGGCGCAGAACGGCCGCGATCTGGCGCTGGCGCTGGACGCGAAGCTGCAGAACCTCGCTTTCTCGCAGTTGAAGCTCGCCGTGGAGACGAACAAAGCCAAGGCGGGCGCCATCGTGGTGCTCGACGCCAAGACCGGCGAGGTGCTGGCGCTGGCCAACCTGCCTACCTACAATCCCAACAATCGCAGCCGTTTGTCGGGTGCGCAATTGCGCAATCGCGTCATCACCGACACCTTCGAGCCCGGCTCCACGCTCAAGCCCTTCACCGTGGCTCTGGCCATGGAGATCGGAAAGATCACGCCGGAATCGATGATAGCGACGGCCTCCGGCAGCTTAGCCATCGGCAAAGCAACCATCCATGACGCGCACCGCTTCGGCGACATGAGCGTAACGCAGGTGATTCAGCGCTCAAGCAACGTCGGCGCGGCGAAAATCGCCCTTGGACTGCCGGCCGCGGCAATGTGGCGCATGTTCGACCAGGTCGGTTTCGGCAGCGCGCCGCGCCTGGGCTTTCCCGGCGAAGCAGGCGGCAAGCTGCGCGCGTACCAGACCTGGCGCCCGATCGAGCAGGCTACTATGGCCTACGGCCACGGTATCTCGGTGTCGCTGCTGCAACTTGCGCGCGCCTATACTATTTTTGCCCGCGACGGCGAGTTGATGCCGCTGTCGCTCCTCCGGGTCGATGCCCCGCTCGCCGGCCGGCAGGTGATCTCTCCCGAGACCGCGCGCAAGCTGCGCGACATGCTCGAGCTCGCGGTCCAGCCCGGTGGCACCGCGCCCAAGGCGCGGGTGATGGGCTATCGCGTGGCCGGCAAGACCGGCACCGCGCACAAGGAAGAAAACGGTGGCTATGCCGCGCATAAGTATGTGTCTTCCTTTGTCGGTTTTGCGCCGGTCTCCGATCCCAGACTGGTCATCGCGGTAATGCTCGATGAGCCTTCCGCGGGGCAGTACTACGGAGGTGCGGTGGCCGCGCCGGTATTTTCCGCGGTGATGGGCGGGGCGCTGCGCATGCTGGGCGTGCCGCCGGATGCGCCGCTCAAACCGCTGGAGCTGCCGCCCGAGGGTTCCGAGATCAAGGAAGGTGTTTGAAATGAAACGAGCAACGCGAAGCGCGAATTCACTGCACCGCGTTATCGCGTTTCGAATCGGGTGTCTTGTGCCGGTGACATGTCGTGAATAAGACAGCGACCGATCTACTGAGCCAGTTGCAGCAGCGCGGCGCGAGGCTTGGCGGTGTTTGCGCCGACAGCCGGGTCTTGCGCGCGGGCGACGCGTTCGTCGCCTATCCAGGCGCAAGCGCCGATGGCCGGCGCTATATTCCCGATGCCATCGCCCGCGGCGCGGTCGCGGTGCTGTGGGAACGCGAGGGATTTTCCTGGGACGAAGCTTGGCGCGTGCCCAATGTCGCCGTGGACGGCCTGCGCGCCCTGGCCGGCGACATCGCGCACGAAGTCTACGGCCGCCCTTCCGAAAAGCTGTGGCTGGCGGGCGTCACCGGCACCAACGGCAAGACTTCCTGCAGCCAATGGATCGCGCAGGCTCTCACCTCCCTTGGACGCAAGACCGCCGTGATCGGCACGCTCGGCAGCGGCTTCCCGGCTGCGCCGGGTGGTGAACCGGCGGCAGAACTCGCGCCATCGGTCAATACCACGCCGGATGCGATCGAACTGCATCGCCAGTTGGCCGAATTCCTGCAGGCGGGAGCGCAGGGCGTGGCCATGGAAGTGTCCTCCATCGGCCTGGATCAGGGCCGGGTCAACGGCGCGCAGTTCGATGTGGCGCTGCTGACCAATCTCTCTCGCGACCATCTGGATTACCACGGCGACATGGAGCGCTACGCCGCAGCCAAGGCGCGATTTTTCGATACCCCGGGGCTCTCCGGCGCGGTGCTCAACATGGACGACGTGCTGGGCGTGCGCATCGCGCAAAAGCTCGCCGGCGGCAAAGTGGCGTGCGCGGGCTACAGCGCCCATGCCGGGGTTGCCGGCGCCGCCGGACTGGAATTCTTCCTCGAAGCCGAGAACATCCGCCTGACGCGGGAGGGTCTCGCCTTCGGCCTGGTAAGCTCCTGGGGCCGCGCCGAAGTAGCGAGCGGATTGCTCGGGCGCTTCAACGTGGCCAACCTGCTCGGCGTGCTGGGCGTGCTGCTCGGCGCCGGGGTGGCGCTCGCGCCGGCAGTCGCGGCGCTCGCGGCGCTCACACCCCTGCCCGGGCGCATGCAGCGGTTGGGAGGCGCGGGCAAGCCACTCGCGGTGGTGGACTACGCCCACAGCCCGGACGCGCTGGAGCAGGCGCTGATCGGTCTGCGCCCGCTCGCGAACTCGGACGGAGGCCGGCTCGTTTGCGTCTTCGGCTGCGGCGGCGACCGCGATCGCGGCAAGCGCGCGTTGATGGGGGCGCTCGCGGCGCGCAACGCCGACCAGGTGGTGCTCACCAGCGACAATCCGCGCAGCGAAGACCCGCTGGAAATAATCGCCGAAATACTGGAAGGCGTGCTGGGCGAGGCTCGATCGGGGCAGGCGCCGCTGGTCATCGCCGACCGGCGCCAAGCGATCGTCGCCGCGATCGCGGGCGCGTCCGCCGGCGACGTGGTGCTCATTGCGGGCAAGGGCCACGAGGATTATCAGGAGCGCGCCGGCCGGCGCATTCCTTTTTCGGACGCGGCGGTGGCGGCGGAGGCGCTCGCGGCATGGAAGCGATGATGGACATGCGCGAAGCGGCGCAGGGCGCCGGCGGCGAAGCGCGCGGGGCCAACGCGCGCTTCGCCGCGGTATCGAGCGACACGCGCACGATAGCGGAGGGCGCGCTGTTCGTGGCGCTGCGCGGTGAACGCTTCGACGGCCACGAGTATATCGCCGCGGCGCGCGCGCGCGGCGCGGTGGCCGCCATGGTCGACCGGCGCGCGCCATCGGCCGGCGGCGATTTGCCGTTGCCGCTTCTGGTCGTGGACGATACGCGGCTCGGCCTGGGAAGGCTGGCCACCTACTGGCGCCGAAAATTCAAACTGCCGCTGATCGCCGTGACCGGTTCCAACGGCAAGACCACGGTGAAGGAGATGATCGCCTCCATCCTCGCCGAACACGCCGGGGCCGGGCGCTCCTACGCCACGCCGGGCAACCTCAACAACGACATCGGCCTGCCGCTGACACTGCTCGGCCTGCGCGCCGAACACAATTGCGCGGTGGTGGAGTTGGGCATGAATCATGCCGGCGAAACCGCCTATCTCGCCGGCATCGCGCAGCCGACCGTGGCCCTGGTAAACAACGCCCAGCGCGAGCACCAGGAATTCATGCAAAGCGTGGCGGAGGTGGCGCATGAGCACGGCGCGGTGTTCGCGGCCCTGCCCGCGGACGGCGTGGCGGTGATCAATGCCGACGATACCTATGCCGGGTATTGGCGCGGCGTATGCAAGGCTAGGCGGGTGCTGGACTTCGGTCTCGAGCGGCCCGCGGCCGTCGGCGGCCGTTTTGAATTGCGCGATTTCGGCAGCGAAATCGTATTGCGCGCCCCGCAGGGGGAGGCGCCGGTCAGTCTGCGCGCGGCCGGGGTGCACAACGTGCGCAATGCCCTCGCCGCGGCCGCGGCGGCCACGGCTGCGGGCGTCGGCTTGGACGCAATCGCGCGCGGGCTCGCCGCTTTTGAGCCGGTGCCGGGGCGGTTGCAGAAACTGACGGGCCGGCGCGGCAGCATCGTTCTTGATGACACCTACAACGCCAATCCGGATTCGGTCGTCGCCGCGATCGAGGTGCTCGCGCACGCCGCGGGCGCGAAATTCCTGGTGCTTGGCGATATGGGCGAAGTCGGCGCGCGCGGCGCGGCTTTTCATGCCGAGATCGGCCGTCGCGCCCGCGCCGCCGGCATTGACCGCCTGCACCTTCTCGGCGAGTCTTGCACGCATGCGGCGGCGGCGTTCGGCGAGGGTGCGCGGCACTACGGCGATATCGATGCGCTGCTGGCCGAGCTGGAGCCCTTCCTTGCGCAGGGCGTGACCGTGCTCGTCAAGGGTTCGCGCTTCATGCGCATGGAGCGCGTAGTGCAGGCGCTCACCGGCGCGCGCAAGGGAGGGCACTGAGTGCTGCTCGAACTCGCCCAGTATCTGGCTCGCGACATCCGCGCCTTCAACGTGTTCGGCTACATCACGCTGCGCGCGGTGCTGGCCTGCCTGACCGCGCTCGCCATTTCGCTCATTGCCGGTCCGCTGGTCATCAGGAAGCTTACTGCCTACAAGATCGGCCAGTCGGTGCGTGGCGACGGTCCGAAGTCGCATCTGACCAAGGCCGGTACGCCCACCATGGGCGGGGCGCTGATCCTGGTTTCGATCGGCATTACGACGCTGCTTTGGGGCGACTTGTCCAACCGTTTTCTCTGGGCGGTGCTGGTGGTGACGCTGGGTTTCGGCGCGATCGGCTGGGTCGACGATTACCGTAAGGTGGTCGAGGGCAACCCGAAGGGCCTGTCTGCCGGGAAGAAGTTCTTCTGGCAGTCGGTAATCGGCCTTGCCGCGGCGGTGTACCTTGCTTTCGCCGTGTCGGCGCCGAGCAACGCCAAGATTTTCGACCTGTTCTCGGCCTGGGTGCAGAGCGGCCTAATGATGAATCTTCCGCCCAAGGCCGACCTGATCCTGCCCTTCTTCAAGAACATCGCCTACCCGCTGGGCGTGTTCGGCTTCATCACGCTCACCTATCTTGTCATCGTCGGCACTTCCAACGCGGTCAATCTCACCGACGGACTGGACGGGCTGGCGATCATGCCAGCGGTACTGGTCGCGGGCGGCCTGGCGGTGTTCGCGTTCGTTATCGGGCGCGTGGATTTCTCGAAATACCTGCTGCTGCCTTACATCCCCGGCGCTGCGGAACTGACGGTTTTCTGCGCCGCTCTCATCGGAGCGGGCCTGGGTTTTCTCTGGTTCAACGCCTACCCGGCCGAAGTGTTCATGGGCGACGTGGGTGCGCTCGCGATCGGCGCGGCCCTGGGCACCGTGGCCGTGATCGTGCGCCAGGAAATCGTGCTGTTGATCATGGGCGGCGTGTTCGTCGCCGAGACGCTGTCGGTGATGCTGCAGGTGCTCTACTTCAAGTGGAGCGGCGGCAAGCGCATTTTCCGCATGGCGCCATTGCACCACCACTACGAGTTGTCGGGTTGGAAAGAGTCGCAGGTCGTGGTTCGTTTCTGGATCATCACCATGATGCTGGTGTTGTTCGGATTGTCGACATTGAAGCTCAGATGAATTTGGCCGGCAAAAACGCGTTGGTTCTGGGTTTGGGCGAAACGGGCCTGTCGATGGCGCGCTTTCTCGAGCGCCGCGGCGCGCGCGTGCGCGCCGCGGACACCCGTGACGACCCGCCCAGACTCGCGGCGCTGCTCCAGCACCTGCCGCAGGCAGGGCTCGCCCTGGGCGCCTATCGCGACGAAAGCTTCGCCGGAATCGATCTCATCGCCATTAGCCCGGGCGTGCCGCTGGCGACGCCGCAGGTGCGCGCGGCCGCGGCGCGCGGCGTGCCGGTGGTCGGCGATATCGAACTGTTCGCGCAGGCGCTGCGCGAAGACAACAGCGGTGCGCAGGTGCTACGTGAAGGCGATAGCCACGCGCAGAGTCCGCCGCCAAGTTCGCCGCCGCAGGTGCTGGCGGTCACCGGCACCAACGGCAAGACCACGGTGACCGCGCTTGCCGGCGCCATGTGCAAGCGCGGCGGCTTGGCGACTGAGGTGGCGGGCAATATCGGCCCGGCGGCGCTGGACGCGCTGATGCAATGCGAGGATGTCCGGCACAAGCCGGAAGTGTGGGTACTGGAGCTCTCCAGTTTCCAGCTCGAGACCACCCGCACGCTCAATCCGGTCGCGGCCGCGGTGTTGAATCTGAGCGAAGACCATCTCGACCGCTACGACGGCATGGACGCGTACGCGCGCGCCAAGGCGCGGATTTTCAGGGGCGAGGGTATCCAGGTGCTCAATCGCGACGACGCACGCAGCTTGAACATGGCCGTGGCCGACCGCAAGCGGGTGAGTTTTGGCCTGGACGCGCCGGCCAGGGCCGAGGATTTCGGCCTGCTGCGCACCGACGGCGATTTGTGGCTGGCGCAAGGCGCGACGCCGCTCCTGGCGGTGAAGGAGCTGCCGCTCGCAGGGCTGCATAACGCCGCCAATGCGCTCGCCGCGCTGGCGTTGACGCGCGCGCTCGGCCTGTCCTATACGCCGCTCCTGGCCGCGCTGCGCGATTTCAAGGGCTTGCCGCACCGGCTGGAGAAAGTGGCCGAATTCGATGGCATCGCCTTCTATGACGATTCCAAGGGCACCAATGTTGGCGCCACGGTCGCGGCACTGAACGGTTTTGCCGAGCTCGCCGCGCGCGGCGCGCGCGTGGTTCTGATCGCCGGCGGCGAGGGCAAGGGGCAGAATTTCGCGCCGCTCGCCGAGCCGGTTTCCCGCTACGCCCGCTCGGTTATGCTGATCGGGCGCGATGCCGAGCAGATCGCGCGCGTTCTCGGCGCGAGCGGCATTGCCTTGCGGCGCGCCGACAGCATGGAGCAGGCCGTGGCCGAGGCCCGCGCCCAGGCGCAGCCCGGCGACGTGGTGCTGCTGTCGCCCGCCTGCGCCAGCTTCGACATGTTCCGCAATTACCCGCACCGTGGCGAAGTGTTCGCCGAATGCGTGAGGAAAATGGCCCATGCTCAGTTACATTAAGGCCGAGCGCAGGTCCCTGGCGGAGTTCGACCATGCCCTGGTGTGGACCGCGTTCATCCTGCTGCTGCTGGGGATGGTGATGGTATATTCGGCCTCAATCGCCACCGCCGAGGCGAGCCGTTTTACCGGCAATCAGCCGGCCTATTTCCTGGTGCGGCACGCGGTTTATCTCGGCGTGAGCCTGATCGGCGCGCTGACCGCGTTCCAGGTGCCGGTGCGCATCTGGCAGAGCCTAGCGCCATGGCTATTCCTGTTCGGCATTGTGGTGTTGGTGCTGGTGCTGATCCCGGGCGTGGGCCGCGAAGTGAACGGCGCGAAGCGCTGGCTTTCCCTCGGCCTGGCCAATCTGCAGCCTTCCGAATTCATGAAGCTCGCCGCGGTGCTCTACGCTGCCGATTACACGGCGCGCAAGTCGGCGCTGATGCACAGCTTCAAGAAAGGCCTGCTGCCGATGCTTGCGGTGATGCTGGTGGTCGGCTGGTTGCTGCTGCGCCAGCCCGACTTCGGCGCCTTTGTGGTGATCGCATCGATCGCCATGGCCATCCTGTTTCTCGGCGGCATGAACGGCAAATGGTTCGCCGGGCTGTTCGTGCTCTCGCTGGGAGGCTTCCTCGTTCTCATCCTCAGCTCGCCTTACCGCATGCAGCGCATCTTCGGCTTCATGGACCCGTGGGCCGACCCCTACGGCCGGGGCTACCAACTCTCGCATGCCCTGATCGCCTTCGGCCGCGGCGAATGGCTGGGCGTCGGCCTGGGCGCGAGCGTGGAGAAGCTGTTCTACCTGCCCGAGGCGCACACCGATTTCCTGCTTGCCGTGATTGCCGAGGAGCTGGGCCTGGCCGGCGTGGTGACGGTCGTCGCGCTATTCACCTGGATCGTGCTGCGCGCATTTTCCATCGGCCGCCAGGCGGCGGCGTCGGAACGTTACTACGCGGCGCTAGTGGCGCAGGGCATCGCCGTCTGGCTCGGGGTGCAGACGCTGATCAACATGGGCGTGAACATGGGCGTGCTGCCGACCAAGGGCCTGACCCTGCCGCTGATGAGTTTCGGCGGCAGCGGCATCCTCGCCAACTGCCTGGCGCTGGTGATCCTGCTGCGCATCGATTATGAGAATAGGGCGCTGATGCGGGGGCAACCCGCGTGAACGCGACGACGGAAGCATGGCACGCACGATCATGATCATGGCAGGCGGCACGGGCGGGCACGTGTTTCCGGCGCTGGCCGTGGCCGAGTATCTGCGCGAGCAGGGGTGGCGCGTGGTGTGGCTGGGAGCCAAGACGGGAATGGAAGCGACGTTGGTGCCGAAATACGGCTACAAAATGGCCTGGGTGCGTTTCTCCGGACTGCGCGGCAAGGGAATGCTGCGCGCACTGGCGTTGCCGGCGAACCTGCTGCTGGCTTTCTGGCAAAGCGCGCGCGCGATCCTGGCCGAGCGTCCCGACGTGGTGCTGGGCATGGGCGGTTACATCAGCTTCCCCGGCGGCATGATGGCCTCGCTGCTCAGGCGTCCGCTGGCGATCCACGAGCAGAACTCGGTTGCGGGCCTGGCCAACAAAGTGCTCGCGCGCCTGGCCGACCGCGTGCTGCAAGCCTTCCCGGAGGCGCTGCCCGGCGCGCAACTCAGCGGCAACCCGGTGCGCAAGGAGATCGCCGCGCTGGCCGCGCCGCGCGAGCGCTTTGGCAAGCGCGCCGGCCGCCTCAAGTTGCTGGTGCTGGGCGGCAGCCTGGGGGCGCAAGCGCTCAATGAGACATTGCCGCAGGCGCTCTCGCTCCTGCCGGAAGAGGCGCGGCCCGAGATCACCCACCAGGCGGGAGCAAAGCATATCGAGGCCCTGCGCGCCGCCTACGCCGCGGCCGGCGTACGCGCCGAAACGCTCGCCTTCATCGACGACATGGCGCGGCGTTATGGTGAAGCCGATGTCGTCCTTTGCCGCGCCGGCGCGCTCACTGTCGCCGAACTCGCCTGCGCCGGCGTCGCAGGCATTCTCGTGCCTTTTCCACATGCGGTGGACGATCACCAGAGCGCGAACGCGAAATTCCTGTCGTCGCGCGGCGCGGCCATCCTGCTGCCGCAGGCCGAATTGTCGGCGCAGCGGCTCGCCGATCTGCTGCGCGGACTCACGCGCGAGCGCCTGCTCGACATGGCCGAGAAGGCGAGGGCGCTGGGCCGGCCGGACGCAACCGAGGCAGTAGCCCGCGTCTGCATGGAGCTGGCGAAATGAAACATAAAGTCAAACGTATTCACTTCGTCGGCATCGGCGGTAGTGGCATGAGCGGCATCGCCGAGGTGCTGCTTAACCTCGGCTACCAGGTCACGGGCTCCGATCTGGGCGAGAACGCCGCGACCCGGCGCCTCGCCGGCCTGGGCGCCGCGGTGCATATCGGGCACGCGGCCGAGCACGTGGCCCAGACCGATGTCGTGGTGGTATCCACCGCGGTAGGCAACAACAATGCGGAAGTGATGGCGGCACGTGCGCGGCGCATTCCGGTGGTGCCGCGCGCGCTGATGCTGGCCGAGTTGATGCGCCTGAAGCAGGGCATCGCCATTGCCGGCACCCACGGCAAGACCACCACCACCAGCCTGGTGGCGAGCGTGCTCGCCGCGGCCGGGCTCGATCCCACCTTCGTCATCGGCGGCCGGCTCACCAGCAGCGCCTCGAACGCGCGCCTGGGCGCGGGCGAGTTCATTGTGGTCGAGGCGGACGAGTCGGACGCTTCTTTTCTGCACCTGCAGCCGGTGATCGGGGTGGTCACCAACATCGACGCCGACCACATGGAGACCTACCAGCACGATTTCGCGCGGCTGAAGCAGGCGTTCGTCGCTTTCCTGCAGAACCTGCCTTTCTATGGCGCCGCGGTGCTGTGCACCGACGACAAGCACGTGCGCGAGATCCAGCCGTTCGTGTCCAAGCCCGTCCTGAGCTACGGTTTCGGCGCCGATGCCATGGTGCGCGCTGAAAACGTCAGTCATTGCGGCGGCAAGATGCGCTTCCACGCGGTGCGCGAAGGCAAGGCCCGCGTGCTCGAGGTGACGCTCAATCTGCCCGGCAGGCACAACGTGCAGAACGCGCTCGCCGCGATCGCCGTCGCCACCGAGCTCGGCCTCGCGGACGCGGCCATCGTCCGCGCGCTGGCGGAATTCCGCGGCGTCGCAAGGCGCTTCCAGCGCTATGACGCGATCGCCGCCAAGGGCGGCGGCACGTTCACCCTGATCGACGATTACGGCCATCATCCGGCGGAGATGCAGGCGACGCTCGATGCGGCGCGCGGCGCCTTTCCCGGACGGCGCATCGTGCTCGCGTTCCAGCCGCACCGCTATACGCGCACGCGCGACCTGTTCGAGGACTTCGTCAAGGTACTCTCGGGCGCGGACGCGCTGTTCCTGGCGGAGGTCTATCCCGCGGGCGAGGCGCCGATCGTCGCGGCCGACGGCAGGACGCTGGCGCGCGCGGTGCGCGTCGCCGGCCGCGTCGAGCCGGTGTTCGTCGAGAACATCGGCGACATGCCGGCAGCGATCCAGGCGGCGGCAAGGCAAGGCGATGTGGTGGTCACCATGGGCGCGGGCTCGATCGGCGGCGTGGCGGCTGCGCTCGCCCCGACTTCGCTCCTCAAGGCCGCGGAGTGAGAGATGCACATGGCTGAGCAAACACATCTCGCCAACCCGGCGCTGCGCGGCAGACTCGCGCTCGACGAGCCGATGCGAAAGCACATTACCTGGCGCACCGGCGGCAGCGCGGATCGCGCCTACGTTCCGGCCGACCTGGACGATGCGGCGCAATTCCTGCGTAGCCTGCCGCTGGGCGAGCCCATTTATTTCGTCGGCCTGGGCAGCAATCTGCTGGTGCGCGACGGCGGCATCCGCGGCACGGTCATGCTGATGCACTCAAGTCATGCCGCCATGCGCATGGATGGCGCACTCATCTACGCCGAAGCGCGCGCGGCCAGTCCCAAGGTAGCGCGCTATGCCGCGACCCGCGGCTACGCCGGCGCCGAGTTCCTCGCCGGCATTCCGGGAACCGTGGGTGGCGCGCTGGCCATGAACGCGGGCTGCCATGGCAGCGAGACCTGGGACCGGGTGGAGCGCGTGCTCATGCTCGGCCGCAGCGGCGAACTGCGCGAGCGCAAACCCGCGGACTTCGACATCGCTTATCGCCATGTCGCGTTGAAGGGTGCCGAACTCGGCGCGGACGAATGGTTTGCCGCCGCCTGGTTCCATTTCGAGCGTGGCGACGGTGCAGCCGCGCTGCGTCGTATCAAGGAACTGCTGCAACAGCGCATCCGTACCCAGCCGCTCGCCCTGCCCAACGCCGGCTCGGTATTCCGCAATCCGCCGGGGGATCACGCTGCGCGCCTGATCGAGGCCTGCGGTCTGAAGGGCTACGCCATCGGCGGCGCGCGCGTGTCGGAAAAGCATGCCAACTTCATCGTCAACGCCGCTGGCCGCGGAAGCGCTGCCGACATCGAAAACCTGATCGCGCACGTGCGCCGTACCGTGTTGGCGCAGCACGGCGTCGATCTTATCGCCGAAGTGCGAATCATCGGAGTGAAGGCATGAACAGCAAGGCCTTCGGCAAAGTCGCGGTACTCCTAGGCGGCCGCTCGGCCGAGCGCGAAGTGTCGCTCAGGAGCGGCGCCATGGTGTTGAACGCTCTGCGCAACCGGGGCGTCGACGCGCACCCCTTCGATCCGCAGCAACGTGACCTCGCTGCGCTGATCGCGGAGAAATTTGACCGCGTGTTCATCGCGCTGCACGGCCGTTACGGCGAGGACGGCACTATTCAGGGCGCGCTGGAATTGCTCGGGATTCCCTACACCGGTTCGGGCGTGATGGCGAGCGCCCTTGCGATGGACAAGTGGCGCACCAAGCTCGTGTGGCAGGCGGCCGGTATTCCCACGCCGCGCTACGAGCTGCTGGCTCAGACAAGCGATCTCAAGGCCGTGGTTGAGCGCCTGTCGCTGCCCCTCATGGTCAAGCCTGCCAACGAGGGCTCCAGCATAGGCATGAGCAAGGTGCGCGCCGCCTCCGGCCTGGACGAGGCCTATGCGCTCGCGGCCAATTACGACAGCGTGGTAATCGCCGAGCAGTTCATCGACGGCATCGAACTCACCGCCGCAGTGCTCGGAGGCGAGGCGCTGCCGCTGATCAAGCTGGAGACGCCGCGCGAATTCTACGACTACGAGGCGAAGTACCTGGCCAACGACACGCGCTACATCATTCCCTGCGGCCTCGCGGCCGACGCGGAAAGTGCGCTGCGGCAGCAGGCGCTGGCCGCATTCGGCGCGCTGGGCTGCAGCGGCTGGGGACGCGTCGACCTGATGCTGGATGCCGCAGGCAAGCCCTGGTTCATTGAAGTGAATACCTCGCCCGGCATGACCGATCACTCGCTGGTGCCGATGGCGGCGCGCCATGCGGGCCTGTCGTTCGAGGATCTGGCAGTGCGCATCCTGGAGCTCGCGCATGTGGGATAACCCCGATTTTCTGAACGGCTGCGCCAACGCGCTCTACGCGCTCGCCGCCACGGCCCTGATCTATGCCGGAGCGCACCTGGTGATCCATTCGCCGCTGTTGCCGTTGCGCCAACTCGCGCTGCAAGGGGATCTGGCGCATGTCACGCGCGAACAGGCGGAGGGCGCCGCGCGCGCGAGCGCTGTCGGCAGCTTCTTCAGCGTCGACCTGGACGCGGTGCGGCGCGCGTTCGAGGCCCTCCCCTGGGTGCGCAAAGTCGAGGTGCGGCGCCTGTGGCCCGACCGCGTGCAGGTCGCGATAGAAGAGCACGTGGCGCTGGCGCGCTGGGGAAGCGATACGAAAGCAAAACGCGTGGTCAATACCTACGGCGAAGTGTTCGAGGGCGAATTGTCCGATGCCGTCCGCCTGCCGCAGTTTGCCGGCCCGGGCGGCAGCGCCGAGGAGCTGACGCGCCGTTACGGCGCGTTTCGCCAGGCGCTCGCGCCGCTCGGGCTCGATCCGCGCCAGGTGCTGCTCTCGCCGCGCTATGCCTGGCAGATACGGCTGTCGAACGGCCTCACGCTGGAACTGGGGCGGGATCAACTGAAGGAGCCGGTATTGGAGCGGCTGTCGCGCTTTGTCGCGTTCTACGCGCAGACGCTGGGGAGCCTCAATCGCAAGCTCGACTATGTCGACTTGCGCTATCCCAATGGATTCGCACTGCGCGTACCCGAGATCATGCATTCGGTCACGCAACCAAAGAGCATGGGAACGAAGCGCGGCAAGAGGGAGGCGGCATGAGCAAGGAAAACAAGAACCTCGTCGTCGGCCTCGATATCGGCACCTCCAAGGTGGTGGCGATCGTCGCCGAACTGCTGCCGGACTATCGATTGAACATCATCGGCATGGGCGCGCACGAGTCCAGGGGCCTGAAAAAGGGCGTGGTGGTCAACATCGAAGCCACGGTCAATGCCATCCAGCGCGCGCTGGAGGAGGCCGAACTGATGGCCGATTGCAAGATCGCGCGCGTCTTTACCGGCATCGCCGGCAGCCACATCAAGAGCTTCAATTCCCGCGGCATGGTGGCGATCAAGGACAAGGAGGTGTCGGCGCTCGACGTCAAGCGCGTGATCGAGACCGCGCGCGCCCTGCCCATCCCCACCGACCAGCAGATCCTGCACATCCTCACCCAGCAGTTCGTCGTCGACGGTCAGGACGGCGTGCGCGAGCCCCTGGGCATGAGCGGAGTGCGTCTGGAAGTGGAGGTGCACATCGTCACCGGCGCCGTGTCGGCCGCGCAAAACATCGTCAAGTGTGTGCGCCGCTGCGGCCTGGAGGTGAACGATCTGATCCTGCAGCCGCTGGCATCGTCGATCGCCGTGCTCACCGAGGACGAAAAGGAACTGGGCGTGTGCCTGGTAGATATCGGCGGCGGCACCACCGACATCGCCATTTTTCGCGAGGGGGCGATCCGGCATACCGCGGTGATTCCCATCGCCGGCGATCAGATTACCAACGACATTGCGATGGCATTGCGTACGCCGACCGCAGAGGCCGAGGAAATCAAGATCTGCAGCGGCTGCGCGCTGCGCCAGCTCGCCGATCCCGACGAGCTGGTGGAGGTGCCCGGCATCGGCGATCGCGGCTCGCGCCAGCTTTCGCGGCAGACCCTGGCCGAAGTGATCGAGCCGCGCGTGGAAGAGCTCTATTCCCTGATCCAGAAAGTGCTGCGCGAGTCGGGCTACGAGGAATTGCTGTCGTCCGGCCTGGTGCTCACCGGCGGCTCCAGCGTGATGCGGGGCATGGTCGAGCTGGGCGAGGAAATCTTTCACATGCCGGTGCGTCTGGGCACGCCGCGCTACTCAGGCGGGCTGGCGGACGTGGTGAAACACCCGCGCTACGCCACGGCGATCGGATTGTTGCTCGAAGGACAGTCGCAGACCCAGCGCGGAATCCAGGCGCTGCAGGGCGCGTCGTTCAGGCAGGTGCTATCGAGGATGAAGGAATGGTTCCAGCGCAATTTTTAGTGACCAGGGATTGCAAGCCGGAGGTGAGCGCCGCGGTCGGCGGTTGGTCCAGTCTCCGGTTCGCGGTTCCCGGTCGCAAGCGGCGGTGAATTTGCAGTTTTTTTTAACCAAGACCCGGAAGGAGGCACTATGTTTGAAATCGTGGATGTACAAAACAACGGTACCGTGATCAAGGTGGTTGGCGTGGGCGGCGCCGGCGGCAACGCCGTCGATCACATGATCCGCAACACCGTGCAGGGGGTGGAGTTCATCGCCATGAACACCGACGCCCAGGCGCTCGCGTACGGGCAGGCGAAGAACCAGATTCAGCTCGGCGCTTCCGGGTTGGGGGCGGGGGCCAAGCCCGAGGCCGGGCGCGCGGCCGCGCTGGAGGCGCGCGACCAGATCGAGGAGGCGTTGCACGGGGCGCACATGGTGTTCATCACCGCCGGCATGGGCGGCGGCACCGGCACCGGCGCTGCGCCCTTGGTGGCCGAGGTGGCGAAGCAATTGGGCATCCTGACGGTGGCGGTGGTCACGAAACCGTTCTCCTTCGAGGGCATCAAGCGCATGCAGGCGGCCGAGGGCGGCATCGACGAACTGGCGCAGAACGTCGACTCGGTGATCGTGATCCTCAATGAGAAACTGGAAGAGGTGCTGGGCGGGGATGTGTCGATGGAAGAGGCGTTCGGCGCGGCCGACGACGTGCTGAAGAACGCGGTCGCGGGCATCTCCGAGATCATCAATATCCGCGGCCTGATCAACGTCGACTTCCAAGACGTCAAGACCGTCATGCATGAGCAGGGCATGGCGATGATGGGCTCGGCCTCGTCCTCAGGTATGGACCGGGCGCGCATCGCCGCCGAGCAGGCGGTGGCCTGCCCGTTGCTCGAGGGCGTCAATCTCTCCGGCGCGCGCGGCGTGCTGGTCAATATTACCGCCGCCAAATCCGGCCTCAAGCTGCGCGAAACCAAGGAAGTGATGGAAACCATACGCAGCTTCGCCGCCGACGATGCCACCGTAATTCTGGGTGCGGTCTACGACGAGAACATGGGCGACGAAATGCGGGTGACCGTGGTTGCGACCGGGCTCGGACAGCCGGCAGCCATACGCCAAACGAAGCCGCAACTGGTGGTGAAAAACGGCACCGACAACATGGCCGTCGCGGGCGTCGATTACGCGGCGCTGGACGCGATGCCGGCGGTGATCCGCAAGAACCGCGCCTCGACTATCGAGGCGCTGCAGCAGAGCGGGGTAGACAAGTACGATATCCCGGCTTTCCTGCGCAAGCAGGCTGACTAAAGTTCCGTCAAGGGGAGGCTGGTCGCGCTCCGGGCCGCGCGGCCGGCCTCCCGCATGTCTACAGGGTATTAGGTGCTGTCGCATGTCAAGAGAAGACCTGCGCGCTGCGCGCGCCAACCTCGTCATCCGTACGGATGACGAGGTTATGATAAAGAACAAAGACGGCTTGGGTTTGCTTTTATACAAGATTGCCGATTGCGCGCGGACGTGCTTTTCATCCGCGCGCAATCGGCGATCCGCGCGGACGGCTCCTCGTCCGCGCAACATCGCAACTCCGCAATAACGGAGGGGCGCGATTTAAGTCGTCGCGACTATGTTAAAATTCGCTTGTTGCAATCAAGCTACAAGAATAAGACATTCATGTTAAAGCAGCGCACCCTCAAATCCCTCGTTCGCGCCACCGGCGTCGGGCTGCATTCTGGTGAGAAGGTGGAACTGACGCTGCGTCCGGCGCAGCCGAACACGGGCATCGTGTTCCGGCGCCTGGATCTGCCGCAACCGGCGGACGTGCGTGCCGACGCCTACAATGTCGGCGACACGCGCCTGTGCAGTACGCTCGAACACGGTGGCGCCAAAGTGGCGACGGTGGAGCACCTGATGTCGGCTTTCGCCGGGCTGGGCGTGGACAACGCTTATGTCGACCTCACCGGAGCGGAAGTGCCCATCATGGACGGCAGCGCCTCGCCTTTCGTGTTCCTGCTGCAGTCGGCGGGCATCGTGGAGCAGCCGGTCGCCAAGCGCTTCATCCGCATCAAGGAAGCGGTGGAAGTAAGAGAAGGCGATAAATGGGCGCGCTTCGAGCCTTACCCCGGTTTCAAGCTGTCTTTTTCCATCGTTTTCAACCATCCGGTGTTCGATAAATCCAACCAGCAAGTCGTGGTCGATTTTGCCGAGACCTCCTATATCAAGGAGGTGGCGCGGGCGCGCACCTTCGGTTTCATGCAGGATGTGGAAAGCCTGCGCGCGAGCGGCCTGGCCATGGGAGGCAGTCTGGACAACGCCGTAGTGATGGACGAATACCGGGTGCTGAACATCGACGGTCTGCGCTACGCCGATGAGTTCGTGAAGCACAAGATACTGGACGCAATCGGCGACCTGTATCTGCTCGGCCATCCCGTGATCGGGGCGTTTTCGGCGCATAAGTCCGGCCACGGCCTGAACAATGCCCTGCTGCGCGCCACCTTGGCCGAGGCCGACGCCTGGGAGTATGTGAGCTTCGAGCACGCGGACGAAGCCCCGGCCGGGCTCACCCGCTTTCTGGCCCAACCCGCCTGATCCTCGGCGTGTTCTAGTTTGTTTTTCGCCCGACCATTTCCGTAAGGGCTTGTTTGAGTCGTGAATCCGGCAGGCGCTTGGCCAGGGATTGCAGGCTTTCGGCCGCGGCTGCGCTGAGCTTGGCCTGTTTTGGGGTGAGCGCTTGCTGGGGTTCCCGGCGGGGTTGCACTTCAAGGCGGATTCCGGTAAGCTCCACGCCGCGCTTCGAAAAATCACTGACCAGTCGAGGGCTTAGCAGTTTTAGTTTGGCCGCGATTGCGTTGTTTTCCGCAAAAATAACCATAGTTTGCCGTTTATAATTAACGATCGACGAAGATCGCAACAACTGTTGCGGCACGAGTTCGCTATAGATGCGCCGCAATTCGATGAGGCGTTCCGCCTGGGGTAACAAGGCCGCTATGCCTGCGGTCGAGTCCAGGTAGGCACGAAGATTCTTGGAATGCATGGAGCTGTCTCTCGGAGGGAATCATGCATATTATTCTCGTATCGAACCGGCTGGCAACGGCCAAATCGATTTCGCTCGGCCCCCGTCACCTGCTGCTGGGGGTGGCGCTGCTGGCGTCCACCGTCGTGCTCCTGTCCAGTTCCATGTTCTATCTGGTATTCCGCCATGCGGCCGAGATCAAGCTGCCGCTGGTGCAGACGCTGCTGCTGTCGGCGCAGGAACAGCAGGCCCAGACTGCCAAGGAGTTCATGCGCGAGAACCTGAACGCGATGGCGGTCAGGCTGGGGCAGATGCAGGCGCAACTGATGCGCCTGGACGCGCTGGGCGAGCGCCTGTCGGCGCTCGCCGGCGTCAAACCGCAGGAGTTCCGCATGAGCGAGCCCCCTGGCCGCGGCGGCGCGCTGTCCACCAGCATCCCGGTACAAGACCTGTCCATGCACGATTTCGCCTGGCAACTCGACGCGCTTTCCAAGCATATGGAAAATCGCTACGACTACATGGGCATTCTCGAAAGCCGGCTGTTCGACGCGAAGGTGAAGAAGAAGCTCATGCCGACGGTCAAGCCGGTTGATGTAGACTGGAACGTCTCCAGCTTCGGTTGGCGCATCGATCCGATTACCGGACAGAATGCATTGCACGAGGGCGTTGATTTTCTGGTCGACACCGGCACGCCCGTCCACGCCGCGGCCGGCGGTCTGGTCGTCGTTGCGGAATTTCACCCTCAATATGGCTACGTGGTCGATATCGACCACGGCAACGATTTCACCACCCGCTACGCGCATAATTCCAGGTTGCTGGTCAAGGCCGGCGATCTAGTGCAGCGCGGCGGCATCATCGCCGAATCCGGCTCAACCGGCCGTTCCACCGGGCCGCACGTGCATTTCGAAGTGCGCTACAAAGGCGTCGCCCAGAATCCCAACCGCTTCCTGCAGGTTTCCGCCGCCACCGCCAGGGCGAAATGAGCGCTCGAGTCAAGCGCTGATTAGCGCGGCGCAATCCCGCGCCAACCGCCGCTGCTCCCCCTGTTGTGCGTTATCGGATTTGACGTGCGCCTGGACACGTCCTCCTTTCACGTTTTTCCCTCAGACTTAAGAGGCTATTTCAGAATTGCCGAAATGGCCTCCGGCTTAGGGGAGTATGAGGGGATGTATCCCCTCGTTTAGTAATGAGCTCTTAGCTCCTCTCGCCGTTTAGCGCTGGGCAGGCATGGTAAAATTTCGTTTCTTTCTCCGCCGCCGCCCCCAACCTTTTAATGTTCACCCGCATCCTCACTCGCATTTTCGGCAGCCGTAACGAACGGCTCATCAAGAGTTACAGCAAGACCGTGCAGCGCATCAACGCGCTGGAGCCGGCCATTTCCGCCTTGTCGGACGATGCGCTGCGCGCCAAGACCGCGGAGTTGAAGGAGCGGCTGGCCCAGGGCGAGGCGCTGGACGACTTGTTGCCCGAGGCCTTTGCCGTGGTGCGCGAGGCGGCCAAGCGCGTGCTCAATATGCGCCATTTCGACGTGCAGTTGATCGGCGGCATGATCCTGCACGCCGGCAAGATTGCCGAGATGCGTACCGGCGAGGGCAAGACCCTGGTGGCAACGCTGCCGGCCTATTTGAATGCGCTATCGGGCCTGGGCGTGCACATTGTCACGGTAAACGATTACCTGGCGAGCCGCGACGCCGACTGGATGGGCCGCGTCTACCGGTTTCTCGGACTCTCCGTCGGGGTGAACCTGTCGCAGAGCGCCGCCGACGTGAAGCAGCACGCTTACGCCGCCGACATCACCTACGGTACCAACAACGAGTTCGGTTTCGATTACTTGCGCGACAACATGGCGATGCAGGTGCCCGACCGCTACCAGCGCGGCCTCAATTTCGCCATTGTCGACGAGGTCGACTCGATCCTGATCGACGAGGCGCGAACTCCGCTGATCATCTCCGGCCAGGCCGAGGATCACACCGATTTGTACTATCGCATGAACGAGGTGGCGCCGCTGCTCGCGCGCCAGGCGGAGGAGGACGGTCCGGGGGATTTCTCCATGGACGAAAAATCGCGCCAGGTGCTGCTGACGGAGGCCGGCCACGAGCATGCCGAGCAACTGCTTTCCCGCGTCGGCCTCCTGCCCCAGGGGCGCAGCCTGTACGAGCCCTCCTTCATCAACCTGATGCATCACCTGTACGCGGCACTGCGGGCGCACCACCTGTTCCTGCGCGACACCCACTACGTAGTGCAGCAGGGCGAGGTCATTATCGTCGACGAGTTCACCGGGCGCCTGATGTCGGGGCGGCGCTGGTCCGACGGCCTACACCAGGCGGTCGAGGCCAAGGAGAACGTCTCGATCCAGAACGAAAACCAGACGCTCGCCACCATCACCTTCCAGAACTATTTCCGCATGTACACCAAGCTCGCCGGCATGACCGGCACGGCCGACACCGAGGCCTACGAATTCCAGGAGATCTACGGCCTGGAGACGCTGGTGGTGCCTACGCATAAGCAGATGATCCGCGACGACCGTGAAGACCTCGTATACCAGACGATCGCGGAAAAGAACGACGCCATCGTCGCCGCGATCAAGCACTGCTACGAGCATGATCAACCGGTGCTGGTCGGCACCACTTCGATCGAGAATTCCGAGTTGCTCTCGGGCATGTTGGAGAAGCAGAAGCTGCCGCACCAGGTGCTGAACGCCAAGCAGCATGCGCGCGAGGCCGAAATCGTGGTGCAGGCGGGGCAACCGAAGATGGTCACCATCGCCACCAACATGGCCGGCCGCGGCACCGACATCGTGCTCGGCGGCAACGTCGAGAAGACGATCGACCTGCTGCGCGCCGCCGAGGACGTGGACGAGGCGGAAAAAGAGAGCCGCATGCGGGTGTTGCGGGAGGAATGGCAGGGGCTGCATGCCAAGGTCATCGCCGCCGGCGGGCTGCACATCATCGGCACCGAGCGCCACGAGTCGCGCCGCATCGATAACCAGTTGCGCGGCCGCTCCGGCCGCCAGGGCGATCCTGGCTCGTCGCGCTTCTACCTGTCGCTGGAGGATCCGTTGCTGCGCATCTTTGCCGGCGATCGCGTGAAATCGATCATGCAGCGGCTGAAGATGCCGGAAGGCGAGGCGATCGAGAGCTCATGGGTGTCGCGTTCGATCGAGTCGGCGCAACGCAAGGTCGAGGCGCATAACTTCGACATCAGGAAGCAGTTGCTCGAGTACGACGACGTCGCCAACGACCAGCGCAAGGTGATCTACGAGCAACGAAACGAATTGCTGGAAAGCAGCGATGTCAGCGAAACCATCACCTCGCTGCGCCAGGGCGTGGTGAGCGACATCTTCCGCGCCCATATTCCGCCGGAGAGCGTGGAGGAGCAATGGGATGTGCCGGGCCTGGAGAAGGCGTTCCTGGCGGAGTTGAATTTTTCGATTCCGGTGAAATCCTGGCTCGACGCGGACGCGAGCCTCGACGATCAGGCGCTGCTCGAAAAAGCGGTTGCCGAAGCCGACCGCCTGTACCGGGAGAAATTTGCCCTCGCCCCGAGCGAAGCCCTGCACCCTTACGAGCGCTGGGTCATGCTCACCAGCCTCGACCAGCATTGGCGCGAGCACCTGGCTGCGCTGGACCACCTGCGCCAAGGCATACATCTGCGCGGCTATGCGCAGAAGAACCCGAAGCAGGAATACAAGCGCGAGGCGTTCGAGTTGTTTGCGAGCATGCTGGAAAGCGTGAAGCTGGAAGTAACCAAGACGCTGACCGCGGTGCAGATCAGCTCGGAGTCCGAGCTGGCCGAAGTCGCCGCCGAAACGGCGCCGGCGGTTGAAAACGTCAAATACCAGCACGCCGGATACGATGAGGCGCTGGCGGCCGATGCGGCCGAGGAAAAACAAACCAAGGAGCGGCCGTTCGTGCGCGAAATGGGCAAGATCGGCCGCAACGATCCTTGCCCTTGCGGCTCGGGCAAGAAATACAAGCAATGCCACGGGAAATTGGCTTAGGGCATGTTGCAAAATGGCAACACATAGCATTCTCATTCCGAGACCGTCCCCCAAGGGGACTTTCCCCGCAAGGGGGATCGAGACCTCCGGGGCGAAGCTCGAGGAATCTGCTTTTTCGATTCGATTTAAAAGCAGATTCCTCGCGAAGTTTATCCCCGGAAGGGGACTCGAAATCACAATTGATTTAGAAATCGCCGGTTAGGACGGGGGCCGCCATGCCGGTGAATCTAGCTCCGCCAAAACCTGAAGATCTGCTGCCGGTGAGGGGCGTAATGCTGGGCGTCGCCGAGGCCGGCGTGCGCAAGGCAAAGCGCAAGGACCTGCTGGTCGTGCGGCTTGCCGAAGGCGCGAGCGTCGCCGGCGTGTTCACGCAGAACCGCTTCTGTGCCGCGCCCGTGATCATTTGCAAGGAGCACCTGTCGCTCGCCCGGCCGGTGCGCGCGCTGGTGGTGAATACGGGCAATGCGAATGCCGGCACCGGCGACGACGGCCTGGCGCGCGCGCGCCAGGCCTGTGCCGAATTGTCCTTGCTTCTCGGTTGCGACAGTTCGCAGATCCTGCCGTTTTCCACCGGCGTGATCATGGAGCCTTTGCCGGTTGAGCGTATCGTCGCGGCGCTGCCGCGCGCCCTGGCCGATGGTCGCGCGGACAACTGGGCGAGCGCGGCGGAGGCGATCATGACCACCGACACCGTGCCCAAGGCGTGCTCGCGCCGGCTCAGCTTCGGCGGCAAATCCGTAACCGTGACCGGCATGGCCAAGGGTGCCGGCATGATCCATCCCGATATGGCGACCATGCTGGGCTTCGTCGCGACCGATGCGGCGGTGAGCCGGGCGGTGCTGCAGCAAATGCTGGCCGGGGCGGCTGCGCGTTCATTCAATCGCATCACCGTGGACGGCGACACCTCGACCAACGATTCCTTCATGTTGATCGCGACCGGCGCCGCGGGCACGCGCACCATCGACGATGAGCGCCACCCGGATTACGCGGCCCTCGCCGCGGCCGTTACCGACGTCGCGGTCTGGCTCGCCCAGGCGATCATCCGCGACGGCGAAGGCGCGACCAAGTTCATCACCGTGCGGGTCGAAGGCGGCAGGACCGAGGAGGAATGCAGCAAGGTCGCCTTTGGCATCGCGCATTCTCCGCTGGTCAAGACCGCGTTCTTTGCCTCCGACCCCAACCTAGGGCGGCTGCTGTGCGCCGTCGGTTATGCCGGCATTCCCGACCTCGACGTCGGCCGCGTGCAGTTGCATCTGGGCAATGTGCACGTGGCCAAGGACGGAGGCCGCAATCCGGCCTACCGCGAAGAGGACGGCCAGCGCGTGATGCAACAAAGCGAAATCAGGGTGCGCGTGGAACTCGGCCGCGGCTCGGCCGAGACCACGGTGTGGACCTGCGATCTGTCGCACGAATACGTTTCCATCAACGCGGATTACCGCAGTTAGCCTCGCCGTTAAGCTCCATGAGCGAATTGTCCAAATTCCTGGAACGGGCCGAAGCGCTGGTGGCGCGGCTCGAAGTGTTGTTGCCTGCGGCGCAGCCGCCGGTGGATTGGGGTGCGAGCATCGCTTTTCGCTGGCGCAAAGCGGGCGGGCATGGCGATCTGCGGCCGGTTGCCCGCCCGCACAAGATCCGACTTTCCGATCTGGGCGGCGTCGATCAGCAGAAGCGCCTGATCGAACAGAACACGCGCCAGTTCGTGTCCGGGCTTCCGGCCAACAACGTGCTGCTGACGGGCGCGCGCGGCACCGGCAAGTCGTCCCTGGTCAAGGCGGTGCTGAACAAGTTCCACCGCCAGGGCTTGCGCCTGATCGAAGTCGACAAGCACGACTTGATCGACCTGCCCGATATCGTCGATCAGATCTCCGAGCGCACCGAGCGCTTCATCATATTTTGTGACGACCTGTCGTTCGAGGCGGCGGAGGCCGGCTACAAGGCGCTCAAGGTGGTGCTGGACGGCTCGATCTCGGCGACTTC
>SCTX01000011.1 GCA_004298385.1 Betaproteobacteria bacterium
CGCCGTAATACCCTGTTAACTGGTGTTTTTCCCGCTCCGTCCCGCCCCATCCCGCCTGTTCCCGGTTCTCGCAAACCAAGTGGCGTCTCTCAGCCGACAAAGCGGAAGGTGATGCGCCGGTTTCCCGATACAATCATCGCACATTCCCCCTTCCGGACGAATTTCAGCGGGTGCAGGCGCATGCCGGGAATATCCGATTGCTCCACGGACGCGGCATGCTCGATTCGATTAAGTATGCGGCGAATACGCGGCGCATGCTTCGCCTTGAGTCCGCGAACGGCTCCGGCCGGTAATCTTTTTTCCCGGCTCGGATAGGTGACAGGTAGATGGTAGAATCGGCGGCGGGGCTGGCGTGCTTCGTCACGCATGCCTTCCGTTCCTGGATCGTCGGGCAGGTGTCGCCATAGCCAAGGAAATGCAATCATGAGCAAACGAGCAGAACTTGAAGCCGCGCTCGCCAAGGCAGAGGCTGACTGGCGCAAGGCGAACGACAAGCTGGACCAGGCAGAGGCCGAGCGGGCCAAGGCACACTCCGACTGGGACAAGGCAGTCGCCGACCGCCGCAATGCGGACGCCGACCGGCGCAAAGCGGACTCGATCTGGGACAGGGCATTCCCCGACCGGCGCAAGGCAGTCGCCGACCGGCGCAATGCAGACGCTGTCCGGGACAAGGCAAACGCCGCCTGGGACCTGGCACGCGCCGGCCGGATCAAGGCACGCGCCGCCTGGGACCTGGCACGCGCCGCCCTCGACGAACTGAATCGCACGGAGAGGAAGCCGTAAGCACAGGCCGCTTTCCGCCAGACACATGGTTACCCAGATGCGGAAAGGCCGAAGGTCCCGGCGTCAAACCCTCTTTGCGGGAAGGAGATTTCAGCATGGGTCGCGGCATTCTCGATGAAGCGCATATTCACCCGGCGATACGCGAGACCATCGCCAATAACCACGCCGACATAGTGCGGGAGGTACAGGCTGCCATCACCCAAAACGATATCGTCATCGTCGGCATGGGGCAAAATCCATTCCCGAAGAAGGCGAGGAAGCTCCTGGATCAGCAGCGGCTTTCCTACAAGTATCTGGAATACGGGAACTATCTAAACGGTTGGCGCCGCCGCAATGCGTTGAAGATGTGGACTGGATGGCCCAGCTTTCCGATGGTATTCGTCAAGGGCGTGCTGGTCGGCGGCGCAAACGACCTGCAAAGCTTGATCGGGACAGGAGAACTTGCGCGGATATTGAGTCGGAAGCCTTAGTCACTCGGGAATCAAGTATTGACACAATTGGTAAAAAATCACTCCGCCCGCGGCTGGTTCGTTCATAATGACGCCGGCGGGCCGCCCCGCATTGCGGCGTAGTGAATCTGGTCAGGTCCGGAAGGAAGCAGCCACAGCTATTTTCCGCAAGTGCCGGGGGTCCGGCTCGCCAAGCTGGAATCCTTTCTCCGCAATCCCCGCGACGCTGGTAAAATTTCGGCATGAGTTACCAGGTCCTCGCGCGCAAGTGGCGCCCGCGCAATTTCTCCACCTTGGTGGGACAGGAACACGTGGTGCGCGCGCTCACCCACGCGTTGGAGCAGCGGCGCCTGCATCACGCCTATCTGTTCACCGGCACTCGCGGCGTGGGCAAGACCACGCTCGCGCGCATTCTTGCCAAAGCGCTTAATTGCGAAACCGGCATCAGCGCCACCCCCTGCGGCGTTTGCTCGGCCTGCACCGAGATCGACAGCGGCCGCTTCGTCGACCTGATCGAAATCGACGCGGCCACCAACACCGGCATCGATAACATGCGCGAACTGCAAGACAACGCGGTGTATGCGCCGACGCGCGGGCGCTTCAAGGTATTCGTCATCGATGAAGTGCATATGCTGTCGAAGCAGGCGTTCAACTCGATGCTGAAAACCTTCGAGGAGCCGCCCGAGCACATCAAGTTCATCCTCGCCACCACCGATCCGCAGAAAATACCGGTCACGGTGTTGTCGCGCTGCCTGCAGTTCAATCTGAAACAAATGCCGCGCGAGGCGATCTACGACCATCTGGGGTATATCCTGAAGGAGGAAAACAACGCCTCCGAGCCGGCGGCGCTGCGGCTGATCGCACGGGCCGCGCAGGGCAGCATGCGCGATGCCCTGTCGCTGCTCGATCAGGCCATCGCCTACGCCGGCGGCAAAGTGAGCGAAGAAGCGGTGCGTGCGATGCTGGGCACCATCGACCAGGATTATCTGTTCAAGCTGCTGGATGGATTGGCGCAGCAGGACATCAAGTCGATGCTCGCAGTCGCCGACGAAATGGAATCGCGCAGCCTTTCTTTCGACAGCGCGTTGCAGGACCTGGCCACGCTGCTGCATCAGATCGCTTTGGCGCAGAGCACGGCCGAGGCCCTGGGGTCGGAGCTGCCCGAGCGTGAGCGCATCCTGGCTCTGGCGCAGCAGTTCGACGCCGAAGAACTGCAGTTGTATTACCAGATTGCGTTGCACGGGCGGCGCGACCTGCCGCTGGCGCCGGATGAGTATGCCGGCTTCAGCATGAGCCTGATGCGCATGCTCGCTTTTCGCCCGGCAGAGGCGGGCGCCGTTGCGGCGCCTCTGCCGGCAAAAAAA
>SCTX01000091.1 GCA_004298385.1 Betaproteobacteria bacterium
CAACATCTCCTCGGTCGCCGCGCTACGCGCCGTCAGCCAGTTGGGGATATACGGCATGTCCAAGGCGGGAGTGATCCGGATGACCAAGACGATGGCCGTCGAATGGGCACGCTATGGCATTAACGTCAACGCCCTCTGCCCCGGTTATATAGAAACCGAACTCAACAGTTTTTACTGGGGCACGGAGGGCGGCAAGAAACTGGTGAGCATGCTGCCGCGCCGGCGCGTCGGCCGGCCCGAGGACCTGGACGGACTGGTGCTGCTGCTCGCCTCCGCGCAGTCTCATTCCATCAACGGCGCCGTCATCACTGCCGACGACGGCCACGCCGTAGCGTAGCTAATTCGATCGATACTGTTTCTCGAACCGGTCCGCGGCGGCGGGGTCGAGCTTGCGCAGGCCCTGCAACGCCTCGTCCCTGCCTTCGCGTTGCCCGGCTTGCTGACAAGCGGCGGCAAGGCCGTACCAGCTTTGCGCCGAGTCCGGGTCATAGCGCACGCTTTCGCGATAATTGGGAATGGCGAGATCCGGTCGTCTCTGCCGTAGATAAAGGTCGGCCAGGGCCAAATAAGCCTGCGCCGATTCGGGGCGATAGCGCAGCGCCTGCCGATAGGTTTGGATGGCGCGCTCCATCTGACCCAGCGCGCCCTGGCTCTGACCAAGCGACAGCCAGGTACCCTCGTCTTCCGGGCTGATGCGTATCGCCTGCTGATACGATTCGATGGCCGCGGCGTGCTGCCCCTGCCGGGCAAGCGCGTAGCCCTGCAGGAACCACCAATCCGCACGGCCCGGCTCGCGCTGTAGCAGGGCCCGCGCCAGGCTGAGCATGCCGGGCCAGTCCTGTTTTTTCTCCAGTTCGACGATTTCGCGCGCGGTGCCCTGGTCGAGATGGCTTGCGAGCGCAGCGATCAGCGGCGTCACTGACATCAACGCGACTTGCGCGCAGGCCGCGCAAAAAACAAGGCAGGCGACGACGCCTGCCCGTTTGAGAACCCCGGAGATCAAGAAAACTCAGACCTTGTTTTGGTACACATACGCCTGCTGCTTGACGCGGGACTCCTGGTCGCGCTTCTGCGTCTCCAGGTCCTGCTTGTGGTCCCACCAGATAGCGCGGCTTTTCCTCTGCTCCGCCTCGAGCTGCGGCCTTTGCTGCTTGAACTCGCGCATGAACCTGGTGAACTCGGATTCGTAATTTTGTGGCTTGAACTCGCCGAGGAATCTGCTAAGCCTTGATTCATGCATTGCCATTTGTTACCCCTATTAGAACTGCTCTTCGGTTAACGCCATGACGCCCGCGGCGCCGCGCACGATGGTTTGGCGCAATCCCGGCGCCTGCGCCAGGACGTGGTCGGCGTAGAAACGCGCGGTAGCGATCTTCGCCTGGTAGAACGAGGCGTCGCCGTCCTTGGCGGCCAGTTTCTTCTGCGCCACCAGAGCGGCGCGCGCCAGTTGCCAGCCGCCGCAGACGATGCCCATCAGCTTTAGGAAAGGCACCGAGCCGGCGTGCACCGCTTTGATGTCCGTCGCGTAGGTGGCGACGATCCAGGTGACGCAGTCTTCGACCGCCTTGATACCGGCGGCAAGGCCGGCGCGAACGGCTGCCATGTCCTCGCCCTGCGCCTTCCCGAGTTCGCCCTCGACCGCATGCATCGCCTTGATCATTTCTTTCGCCGTCGCCCCGCCCTCGCGCGCCATCTTGCGCCCGACCAGATCGTTCGACTGGATCGCGGTGGTACCTTCGTAAATGGTGGTGATGCGCGCATCGCGCAGGTGCTGCGCCGCGCCGGTTTCTTCGATGTAGCCCATGCCGCCGTGCACCTGAATGCCGGTTGAAGCCACTTCGACGCAGGTCTCGGTACTCCAGCCCTTCACCACCGGGATCATCATATCGGCAAAGGCTTGGTGCTTGGCCCGCAAGGTTGGGTCCGGATCGCGATGGGCGATGTCCATCGCGGCCGCCACCACATAGGCAAGCGCGCGCATCGCCTCGGTCTGCGCCTTCATGCTCATCAGCATGCGGCGCACGTCGGGGTGGCGGATGATCGGCACCGCCTTGGCGCCACCGGCGAGATCGCGGCTCTGCACGCGCTCCTTGGCGTAGGCTAGCGCCTGCTGGTAGGCGCGCTCGGAAATGGCGACGCCCTCCAGTCCCACGGCGAAGCGCGCCGCGTTCATCATGATGAACATGTATTCCAGGCCGCGGTTTTCCTGGCCGACGAGATAGCCGATCGCGCCTTCCTTTTCGCCGTAGAGCAGCACCGCGGTGGGGCTGGCGTGGATGCCGAGCTTGTGCTCGATCGAAGCGCAGTGCACGTCGTTTCTCCGGCCCAGGCTGCCGTCGGCATTAACCAGGAACTTGGGTACGATAAAGAGGGAAATCCCTTTCACCCCTTCGGGTGCGTCAGGCGTGCGCGCAAGCACCAGGTGGACGATGTTCTCGGCCAGGTCGTGCTCGCCGTAGGTGATGAAAATCTTCTGGCCGTAAATGCGATAGTGCTCGCCCAGTTGTTCATCCGAATGGCGCACCGCCTTCGCCTTCACCAGCGCCAGATCCGATCCCGCTTGCGCTTCGGTCAAGTTCATGGTGCCGGTCCAGGTGCCTTCGACCATTTTCGGCAGATAGATTTTCTTCAGCGCGTCGGCGCCGCGCAGCAACAGCGCCTCGATCGCGCCGCCGGTGAGCAGCGGGCACAGCGAAAACGACAAATTGGCCGCTTTCCACATTTCCATCACCGGCGTCGCCACCAGCTTGGGCAGGCCCTGGCCGCCGAACTCGGGCGGAAACTGCAGCGCATTCCAGCCGCCTTCGACGAACTGCCTATACGCTTCGATAAAACCCTTGGGCGTAGTGACGCGGCCGTGGTCCCACTTCGAGCCCTCATTGTCGCCCGACTGGTTCAGCGGCGCGAGCACCGTGGCGCAGAACTTGCCGCTCTCCTCCAGTATCTGGTCGACCAGCTCCACGCTTGCGTCCTCGCAGCCGGGAAGCTTCGCCACCTGATCCAGTCCGGCAAGTTCCTTCAACACGAATCGCATGTCTTTCAGCGGCGCGACGTAGTCACTCATGATGAGCTGCCTTGAATGCGAAAGTCGAAATAATATGCGGCGTCACAAATACCGTCGCATGCGACGAGCGGCCTTGCGCGCTAGCGCGCGCCAACCGTGTTTTCCGTACGGATGAAAAACACATCCGTACGGAAAACACGGTTATGGTAAACACAAAACACAGCATGGGGTTTTATCCAAGATCGTCGATTGCGCGCGGATGGATTCTCATCCGTGCGCAATCGACGATCCGCGCGGACGGTTTTTCGTCCGCGCAAAATCGCAACTGGACAACAACGGGCTGGCGCGATCTAGGTCGCCACGTACAGGAATGGTTTGAGCTTGCTGCGCCACTGACCCAATCAGAGCTTGCTTAACCCAATTCCTTCACCAGTTCCGGCACGACCTTGAATAAATCACCCACGATGCCGTAATCGGCCACCTGGAAAATCGGCGCTTCCTCGTCCTTGTTGATGGCGACGATGACGCGGCTATCCTTCATGCCGGCCATGTGCTGGATCGCACCGGAGATGCCTATGGCGATATAGAGCTCGGGGGCGACGATCTTGCCGGTCTGGCCC
>SCTX01000092.1 GCA_004298385.1 Betaproteobacteria bacterium
CAACGGCGCCACCAGAAGATCATCGAGGAGGCGCCCGCGGCCAAGCTGGCGGCGGCGCTGCGCGAGCGCATGGCCGCCGATGCGGTGCGCCTGGGTGAGCGACTGAGGTACCGCGGTGTCGGCACCGTCGAGTTCATCGTCGGCGCCGACGGCTACCATTTTCTCGAGGTCAATCCTCGACTGCAGGTCGAGCACCCGGTCACCGAGATGGTCACCGGGTTGGACATCGTCGAGATCATGCTGCGCATCGCTGCCGGCGAAGGAATTCCGATCGGGCAGGGCGAGGTGCGTATGAATGGCCACGCGGCGGAGGCGCGCATCTACGCGGAAGACCCGGCGGCCGGATTTCTGCCTTCCACCGGACGGCTCGCGCATGTGCGCTTTCCGCAGGACGGCGTGCGGGTCGAGACCGGCATCGAGACCGGCATGGAGATCACGCCGTTCTACGACCCGATGCTGGCCAAGCTGATCACCCATGCGCCGACGCGCGACCAGGCACTCGACCGGCTGAAGCTCGCGCTGGAGGGCACCGCGATCTTCGGCGTCACCACCAATCGCGACTTCCTCGCGCGGCTCATCGATCTGCCGCAGACGCGCGCGGCGACCTTCCACACCCGTTTGATCGACGAGCAGATCGACGGCTGGACGCTGGGCGAGGCCAGGCACGATGCGCAGACCCTGGCGGTGGCGGCCTATTACTGGCTGTTCCGGCAGCGCCGCGCGGGCAAGGGCCCGTGGTCGGGCTGGCTCGCCAGCGGCTGGCAAATGTCTGCCGGCGACGATGGCTTGGCTCCGATTCCGAGCCTGCACGTGGAGGCCGGCGGCGGCAGCGCCGAGATCCGCTTCGCGCCGCTGCAACGCGACGGCGGCATGCTGGTCGGCGTCAACGACGAGCGGGTGCGCGTGACGCTTTCGCCGGCCGGCGACGACTGCTTCATCGCGATCGTCGATTCGCGCCGCGAGACGGTGCGGCTGCACCAGGAGGGCGACATGCTTTACCTGCACGATCGCCGCGGCTCGCATGCGTTCAAGACCGTGCCTTACCTATCCTACATCAGCGCCGCAGCGGAGGCGAGCGGCGAACTGAAGGCGCCGATGATGGGCCTGATCCTGAAGGTCTATGTCGCGCCCGGCGACCGCGTCGAGAAGGGCGGCGTGGTGGCGGTGCTCGAATCGATGAAGATGGAGATGCGCATAGTCGCCGAATGCGCCGGCACGATCACGGCAGTCAACTGCCAGGCGGGTCAGATAGTGGAGCGCTTTGCCGTGGTCGCAGTCGTCACCCCCGACTAGCCTGGGCCGGCGGGGCGATGACAGCGCCGCCGGCCCGCGCCTGGGCGAGGTCGCGCCAACTGGCGCCTCACCTCGCCCCGTAAACCAGGTTAGGCAGCCACAATGACAACTCCGGAACGTAGGTCACCACCAGCAGCAAGCCGATAAGGAGGACGATAAACGGGGTTACTCCCTTGATGGCCTCGGACATCGGCGCCCTGGTGATGCCGGAAAGCACATAGAGGTTGAGGCCCACCGGGGGCGTCACCAGGGCGAGTTCCAAATTGATGACGATGATGACGGCGAAATGCACCGGGTCGATGCCCAGCGGCTTGAGCACCGGCACCAACAACGGCAGGGTGATCAGCATGATCGAGGCCCCTTCCAGGAACATCCCCATGATCAGCAGGATGGCGTTAATCGCCAGCAGGAATTGCCAGGGGCTTAAGCCGTTGTCGACAATGAACTTGACGATGCGCGCGGGTCCGCCGGCTTCAGTCATCCAATGACCGAAGACCAGGGCGGTGGCCACGATCACCAGGATGCTGGCGCCGCTTTTCATCGCGTCGCCCATCACGCCGATCGATTCGCGCCAGGTAAAACCCTTATAGACGGTAGCGCTGACGATCAGCACGACAACGGCGGCGAACGCCGCGGCCTCGCTTATGGTGACGACGCCGCCGTAGATGCCGACGGCGATCACGAGCGGGACCGCCAGGGCCGGCAGCGCGCGCAGGTTGACGCGGATGAACTCCTGGCGGGACAGCGCTTTTTCGCGCGGATAGTTGTGGCGATGGGCGTACCACATCACGTAGAGAGCGAAGAGGCCCGTCTGAATCAAGCCGGGCACTAATCCGGCGATAAACAGGCGCGGCACCGATTCCTCGGCGATGATGGCGTACAGGATCATTGCCAAACTAGGCGGGATCAGGATGCCGAGGGTGCCGGAGCCGGCGACCACTCCCAACGCGAACGGCCGCTCATAATTGCGCGACAGCATCGCGGGAACCAGGATCGTGCCCATGGCGAGCGCCGTCGCCACGCTTGAGCCCGAGACGGCGCCAAACATAGCGCAACCGAGGACACAGACAAGGCCCAGACTGCCGCGCAAGCGTCCGGTCCAGGCGCCGGCAAAGTCGACCAGCGCCCCGGCCACGCCGCCGCGCTGCATGAAGGTGGCGGCGATGACGAAGAACGGCACCGATATCAGGGTGTCCGAATTGAACTGATCGACGACCTTCTGGGCAACACTGATCAAGGGCTGCCCATCCACCCAGAACAATACGACCGCCGTCATGCCGAGGACCAGAAAAATCGGCAGGCCGCTGGCCAAGAAAACAAAGAACAACCCGAGCAAAACGTTCGTCACGTCAACGCTCCTTGAAGGGACAAATGGCTTGGATGGATCAACGCGAATCAGGGGATGCGGTCAGCTTTCACGGCCCGAATGCACGGACATCGTTTGCGCGTCGTAACGGAGCAAATAAAGAAACAGCCGCCGAATGTAGCGCAGTGCCATTAAAGCGAAGCCGGCCGGCAAGGCGGCGTAATAAACCCACATCGGAAAGCGCAGTGCGGTGATCGAGCGCTCGTCCATTTGCCACGAGTCAAGCGCCGCCAGAACGCCGAAATAGGCCAACACCAGGCAAAAAACCAGGGCAACGACGATGTTGAAAATCTCGATCGGCCGCTGGGATTTCGCCGGCAACAGCCGCAGCACCAAGTCGGCGCGGATATGGGCATCCTCGTGGACCAACAGGCTGGCAGCCACGAATACCGCCCAGACGATCAGGTAGATGACGACCTCCCCCGTCCAGGCTGTCGACAGACTGGGCATCAAGTATCGGGCAATCATCTGGTAAGTGGCGAGGGCCAGGGCGGCAATCGCCAACAGGCCGATCAGGTTGCGTTCGAGCCAATTCCATACGGACAACAATGCGCGCGGCATTTCATTCCTTTTCTGAGTTCAATCGGGGCTAAGTCATCATGCGCGGACGGGATACGGGCGGACGTGTCGGCGCCCGCATCCAGCGCGATTTGGCGCCGCCTTAACGGAAAGTCTGCAGCAGTTTCTTGGCGAAATCCGGGTCGACCTTGACTGCCTTGACCCATTGGTCGTACTCCTGCATCATCCGCTCGCGCGCCGCTGCTCTGGTCTTCGAATCGGGAGTAACGATCTTGACCCCATTGGCGATCAATGTATTCCGAGCTTGGGCTTGCGCCGCCGCCGCCGCCGCCCGCTGGGCCGGCACTTGCTCCTGCCAGGTATCGACCAAAATCTTTTGCAAGTCTGGCGACAACTTGTCCCAGAAAGCCCGGTTAAGCATCGGAATATAGTGAGCGGCGAGTTGATAATCCTCGAAGCTGTGTTTCACTCCGGCTTCCCACATTTTGGCGGCGACAACGCTGTCGTGCGCTGAAATGAAGCCATCGGCTTTGCCTTGGGACAGGGCCAGTGCAAGGTCGGGATAGGGTATGGTGACGACATTGGCCTTGAAGAACTTCAAGCGCAACTCATTCGCCGCCCCGCCGGGGGTGCGGATGGTCATCCCCTGTATATCCTGGTAGCTGTTGATCGGCTTGTTGGTGCTGTACCAATGCGCCAGGCCCCCCTCCAGCCAACTACCGAGGATCTTCGCGTTGAGCTTGGTTTCCAGGCTCTTGTTCAGTTCCCGACCGGGCTCGCCGTCGATAGCCTTGCGTATCTGTTCAAGCTCGATCCCATAGAATACCGGCAAGGACGAAAAGTTGGCGTTGGAGTCGATACCCCCCAGCAGCCAAACGCCGGGCGCCGCCATCTCCACCGCGCCCTGGCGGATCGCCTTGCTTACATCGCGGTCGTTGAAAAGCTGGCCGCTATGGAACAGCTCGATGTCGAGCCTATTGCCCACCTTTGCCTTCAGCGCGGCGACATAGTTGTTCATAACTATGGTTTTACCGTGCTGCGCCGGGCTATCGAGCGAAATCCGCATCTTGATCGGGTCAGCCTGAGCACCGGCGGCGACGGCCATCCACAAAAGCATGCCCAGGGCTCCGCAGGGGAGTATTCGTGCCGCTATGCGCATGAGTCTTCTCCTTATCTCTACTCTTTACTGGTTTATATTCAACCGCCGCTTGGAGGCAGTTGTATTTTGCTCTATGACGCGCCAGTGGCGGACGACCGCTTGAATCGCCTGAAAACAGCGTTCACAACCGGTCGATTTCCTAGCTAACCACTTGCCCCCCGCAGAAGCGTGCATATAGTATCATAACGTTTTGGAAACGTTTCATATTGAACCAGGGGGGCGATCGTGACGGCAACGATGAGCGAGGCATTGGCAGGCACTCTAGTCGTCGAAATCGGCCAAGCCGTGGCCGCGCCATTTTGCGGGACGCGGTTGGCGGAAGCCGGCGCCAGGGTCATCAAAGTGGAACGTCCGGAAGGTGATTTCGCCCGAGCCTATGATTCCCATTGGAAAGGGGACAGTTTGTTTTTTGCCTATCTTAACCGGGGCAAGGAATCCATCACGCTGGACCTGAAGAACCCCGCGGATGCCGCGCTGCTGCACAAAATCATAGATCAAGCCGATGTCTTCATTCAGAACCTGATCCCCGGCGCCGCGGAGCGCGCGGGGTTCGGCTCGGATGCGTTGCGTGCCCGCAACCCCAGGCTCATCACCTGCGACATCAGCGGTTATGGACTGGACGGACCCTACCGGGACATGAAGGCATATGACCTGCTGATTCAGGCCGAAAGCGGGCTGGCCGCCGTTTCCGGGACCCCGGAAGCCCCCGGCAGATGCGGGGTCTCGGTATGCGATATGGTCTGCGCCACCAATGCCTACGCCGGCATTCTCCAAGCCATCGTCGCCCGGCAGCGCACCGGCGTTGGCGCGGGATTGTCGATTTCGCTGTTCGACGGCCTGGCGGATTGGATGAGCGTTTTTCTTTCGGTATACGAACTGACGGGCAAGGCGCCGCCACGGACCGGATTCAGCCACTCCCTCATCGCGCCTTATGGCGCGTTCCGCATCGGAGATGGGACGAAGCTGGTTATCGCCGTGCAAAATCAGCGCGAGTGGCAGAGGTTTTGTGAAATCGTTCTGCAACGACCGGAACTCGCCAATCAAGCGGAATACGCCGACAATCCGGCCCGTAACATCAATCGGGACTCCCTTAACGCCGCAATCGAGGAGATTTTCTCCCACCTCGACCGCGCAACGGTGGTGACTCGGCTGCGCCGGGCGGCCATAGGCTACGGCGCCATCAATGAAGTGGCTGATTTGGCCAAGCATCCGGCCCTGCGGCGGGCTATCATGGAAACCGGGAAAGGTCCGCTGCAAATCGTCGCGCCCCCCCTGCGCATCGACGGGGAGGCCGGTAGCATTGGCCGTGTTCCCGCTCTCGGGGAACACACCGAGAAAATTCGCGCGGAATTCCCGGCCTGAGGATGGGCGCAATCGCCAGTTATTTAAACCCGGCTATGCGGAACCCGGCCGATGGAGGTTTGTTTCCAGCCGTTACGGCTTTGTACCGACTTTGAGGAACGGTGGTTGATCAAAAAACTGACAATTCGTGACATCGCCAATGCCGCTTCCGTGTCGGTCGGGACGGTATCGCGGGTTCTAAACGGGCATAAATCGGTCAGCCCGGAGAATCGGCGGCGGGTGGAAGCGGTCATTCGGAAATTCGGTTATCGCCCTCATCCAATCGCGCAAAGCATGCGCACCAACTCCACTAAGATGATCGGCGGCTTGGTGCGGAACCTGACCTTCCCGATGATGGCCGGGTTCATCAACAGCGCGGAACCGATATTTGACAAAGCCGGCTATGTCTTGGTGTTTGCCAACGGCAATGACTCGGTCGAGCATGAATTGATGATCATCGAGATGTTCCTGCGGCGCCGCATGGACGGACTGTTGATGACCCTATGCGACGAGGGCGCGCCCCAACTCCGGAAAGCCCTGAAAGCCGTCAACGTGCCCATGATCCTGCTGGACCGCGAACTTGATCTCGACGCGGATACGGTATGGATAGATCATCGCGGCGGCGCCACCTTGGCCACGGACTATTTGCTGGAACTCGGCCACCGGCGCATCGCCCTGCTGGCCGGCAACCTGGCAGTCCGTCCGGCCCGCGAAACCGAGGCCGGATTTCGCCGCGCTTATGCCGCTTGCGGGTTGATCCCGGAAGAGCGGCTGATCGTTCACAGCGATTTCATGGCCGCGTCAGCCTATCGAAATACGGCGGACCTGCTGGCCGTGGAGGAACCCCCTTCCGCCATTGTCATCGGCGGCTCGTTGATGCTGCCCGGCGTGCTGCGCGCCATCAACGAAGCCCGTCTGCGCATTCCGGAGGATATTTCCATTATCAACGGCTGCGATTCCGATCTCGCCGAATTCGCCACGCCGTCCATCACGGTGATGCGCAAGGATTTCGCGGGAATGGGCACGGTGGCGGCCCAACTCCTGCTGGAGCGGCTGGGAGAGACGCAAGCCGAGAAGAGAAAGCCCCGCCGGATCATTTTGCCCGCGGAGCTCATTCTTCGCCAATCTTGCGCCGCTCCGGCGGTTGCGGGCAAAATTGCCGCAACCCGCCGCACATCCGCTCGCCGCCGCTAATCCGGCCGATCGCGTAATTTTCAAAAACCATCCGGAGCCGGGCCCCGGTTGTCATTGTGCTAATCCAATCGAAACGATTCATGTCGAAACGATTCATTGACAGCGGCTGGTCCGTGTATGAAAATGAAACGATTCATTGACAGCAACTGATCCGTGTACGAAAATAATCAACATCAAATACGCTAGTCTCGAAGGCTACGTAGGCAGTTGGCGATGCCGGCCGAATCTGTAAATCGATCTGGAAAAGGGGAAGCCATGCAGGACAAGTACGAGACCATCATTGTCGAACGGCGCGACAACGGGCTGATGATAGTGACGCTCAACCGGCCCGAAGTCTACAACGCCATGAACACCCAAATGATGCGCGAGTTGGGAGATTTGTTCGTCCCGCTGGTCCAAAGGCCGGGGGATATCCGCTGCATCGTGCTGACCGGGGCCGGTGAAAAAGCGTTTTGCTCGGGAGGGGACCTGAAGCAACGCAACAATATGACGACCGAGACATGGCTGGATCAGCATCTGGACGGCCAGCGGGGGATTTTCGCCATGGCCGACTGCCCGGTGCCCATTATCGTGGCCATCAACGGCGTCGCCTACGCCGGGGGATTGGAAATAACGCTGGGCTGCGACTTCAGCTATTGCGCGCCCCACGCCAAGTTCGCCATCACCGAAGTGAGCCGCGGCATCATGCCGGGAGGAGGCGGAGTTTCGGTTTTGCCGCGGATCATCGGCGAGCGGCGGGCAAAAGAGTTCGTGCTGTCCGCGCGCCCCATCAACGCCCAGACCGCCCTCGAATGGGGCCTGGTCAATCGGATCTGCGCGCCGGGCAAGCTGATGGAAGAAGTGCTGGCCGTCGCCAACGCAATCTGCGCCAACGCCCCGCTGGGGGTGAAGCAGGCCAAGAAGTCGATGAACGTGAGCCTGGACGTGGACCGGAAAACGTCTCACCGTTTTGCCCTGGAGGCCTACTACCGTCTGGTGACTTCCGAGGATCGGCACGAGGGAATTCGCGCCTTCAACGAAAAACGCCCGCCCGTTTTCACGGGACGCTAGACGAGGGCCATTGCGGGCACCGCTGCTTTGCTTGGTTAAAACAGGAGAGGAGTATGACGACGATGGAAAAAGCCGATGATGGGAGCGCAGTCCGGGTCGACCGGGATTATCCGGAGTTGCGCGACAGCGTGAGCAAGTTGTGCGCGGACTTCCCAGGTAAGTACTGGCAGGATCAGGACAAAAAAGGCGCCTATCCGGACGATTTCGTGAACGCCATGGCGGGCGCGGGCTACCTGGCGGCGCTCATTCCGGAGCAGTATGGCGGCTCCGGCCTGCCGTTTCGCGCCGCCCAAGTGATTCTGCAAACGGTGCACGAGGAAGGCTGCAACGCGGGGGCCTGCATCGCCCAGATGTACACCATGGGCACGGTGTTGAAGCACGGCAGCAAAAGCCAGAAGGAGCACTACCTGCCCAAGATCGCGACCGGAGAACTGCGCCTGCAGTCCTTCGGCGTCACCGAGCCCGGCGCTGGCACCGAGACCTTGAAGACCAAGACCCGCGCGGTGCGCAAAGGGGATCACTACGTGGTGAACGGGCAAAAGATCTGGATTTCCCGCACCGCCCACAGCGACCTGATGCTGCTGCTTGCCCGCACCACCGCGGTGGAGGAAATAAAGCACAAAAAGCACGGGCTTTCGGTGTTCCTGGTGGACGTGAAGAAGGGGCTGCGCGACAAGACAATTGAACTTCGTCCGATCGACATCATGACCAACCACCTCACCTACGAGGTGTTCTTCAACGACGCCATCGTGCCGGTGGAAAACCGCATCGGCGAGGAGGGCGAGGGCTTCACCTACATCCTATCCGGCATGAACGCCGAGCGCACCCTCGCTTGCGGCTGCATCCTCGGCAATGGTAACTGGTTCATTCGCAAGGCGGTGGACTACGCCAACCAGCGCGTCGTTTTCGGCCGCCCGATCAGCGCCAACCAGGGCATCCAGTTTCCCATCGCGGACACCTATGCCCAACTCGACGCCGCCGACCTCATGGCCCGCCGCGCCGCCATGCTGCTCGACGCCGGCAAGCCCTGCGGCTACGAGGCAAATTCGGCCAAGCATCTGGCGGCCGAAGCCGCGTGGAAAGCGGCCGACGTGTGCATGCAGACCTATGGGGGGTTCGGCGTTGCCCGCGAGTACGACGTGGAACGGGTCTGGCGCGAGACCCGCCATTTCCGCGTCGCGCCCATCTCGACCAACCTGATTCTGGCGTTCATCGGCCAGAATGTCCTCGGCATGCCCCGGTCTTATTGAATGCGGGCCTATTTGTGGGAGAGGGTAGTCGTTGCCTCGACCAAGGACGTGACCGAGCCGGCGCCCGGCGCTAGCGCCGGGACTGGAGGAAGAAATGAGCGCTGACCTGGCGTTCGAGCAGCTCCTGAAACCTGGGCGGATTGGACGGCTGGAGTTGCGCAACCGGATAGTCATGGCCCCCATGGGCACCGGCTTCGCCTCGGCCGAGGGCCGGATCACTGAGCGGCAAGTCGCTTACTACGCCGAGCGCGCGCGGGGCGGCGCCGGATTGGTCATTGTCGAGGGCAGTTGTGCCGATTTTCCCGAGGGCATGGGCATGCTCAACCAGCCCAGAGTCGACGATGATCGCTACTTAACCGGACTAGCGCGCCTGGCCGACGCCATCCACGAGGCCGGCGCCGCGGCGGCAATCCAGTTGTTTCATGCCGGCCGGGTTGCTAAATCGCGGCTGGCCGGCGCTCAACCCGTCGCGCCTTCGCCTATCGCCCCCGGCGGTGGCGAGGCGCCCCGCGAGTTAAGCCGGGACGAGATTGGCGCCGTCGTGCGGCGCTTCGCCGGCGCCGCGCGCCGGGCACGGGAGGCCGGCTTCGACGGCGTCGAAATTCACGGCGCCCACTCCTATCTCATCGCCAACTTCCTCTCCCGCGCCACCAACAAGCGAACCGACGAGTATGGCGGTGACCTGCCCGGCCGCGCCCGGATCCTGCTTGAGATCATCCGCGCCAGCCGCGATGCCGTGGGTCCCGGGTTCCCCGTCTGGGTACGCGTCAACGGCCAGGAAATAGGCATGCCCGACGGCATCCCGGCCGAGGAGGCGGCGGCGGTCGCGGCGATGGCCGCGGTCGCCGGCGCCGCTGCCGTGCATGTTTCCGCCTTCGGCTACGGGCATCCGGTGATGTGGGCGTCCACTCCGCGCACGCCGGGCTTGCTGCTGCCGCTCGCGGCCGCCGTGAAGCAGGCCGTCGCCGTGCCGGTAATCGCCGTTGGCCGCATGACGCCGGCGCTCGGCGAGCAAGCGCTTGCCGCCGGCCAGGCCGACTTCATCGCCTTCGGCCGTGCGCTGATCGCCGATGCCGAGCTGCCGCGCAAGGTGATCGAAGGCGTGTTGGACGAGATTCGCCCCTGCCTTGGCTGCGTAAAATGTCGTGACGGCCTGCTCGCCACCGGCGCGCCCATCACTTGCCCCGTGAATCCCGCGCTCGGACGGGAGCGCGAGTCCAGGCCGCACCCGGCCGCGCGGTCGAAGCGGATCGTGGTGGTCGGTGGCGGCCCGGCGGGCATGGAAGCGGCTCGCGTCGCCGCCCTTCGCGGCCATCGCGTGGTGCTCTTCGAGAAAGAGCCCGAGCTTGGCGGGCAGTTGATCCCCGGCGCCAGGCCACCCGAGAAAGAGGACATCTCCGACCTGAGGCGGTATCTGGTGGGGCAACTGGCCAAGCTGGGGGTCCAGGTCGAGCTCGGCCGGGCCGCTACCGCCATCCTCGTCGCCGAGCAGCAGCCCGATGCGGTGGTCCTTGCCTGCGGCACACTGCCCACGATCCCCGATTTGCCCGGCCTGGCTAAAGTCCGTGTGCTCACCGCGCTCGCTGTTCTCTCCGGCGAGGCGGCGGTCGGTGACCGCGTCGCCGTGATCGGCGGCGAGCTCGTCGGCTGCGAGACGGCCGAGTTTCTCGCCGAGGCAGGCAAGCAGGTGACGGTTCTCCGCCGCGGCCCAGCCCTCGCCACCAAGATCAATCCCAGCCCGCGCGTTGCCTTGCTCCGTCGCCTCGCCGCCAAAGGTGTGCGCACGCTCACCGGCGTCCACTACGAGGCGATCGCGCCCGAGGGGGTCATCATTAGCACCGCCGAGGGCGTGCGCGAACTCATCCCGGCAGACACCATCGTGCTCGCCACGGGAGGCGCGCCGGAGCGCAGCCTGCAGCGGGAACTGGCGGGGAAAGTGGCTGAGGTATACCTCATCGGCGACTGCGTCGCGCCGCAAGGCATCCTCGAGGCTATGGCCGACGGCCAGCGCGTCGGGCTGCAGCTCTAGCGCAAACCTTGCCCACGAAGCGGCACGGGAAGACGCCCGCGGACCCTACTTTTTCTTCTTCGGCGCCTGCTGCGACAAGCGCTGGGCGGCGATCATGAAGTTGTCGAAGCGGTTTTCCGCGATCGAGAACCACTGCACCTGCTCGTCGCGGAATTTCTTCCACGGCTCATAAACTTTCTGGAACTTGGGATTCTTCGAGGCAATTTCGTCCATCACCTCCTGGGCAACCTTGTAGCAAGCGACCATGATGTCGTTGGAAAACGGCAGCAGCTTGACGCCGTTGGCGAGCAGCCGTTTCAGCGCCGGAGGGTTGACCACGTCGTGCTTTGCTACTATCGAGACGTTCGCTTCGGCGCATGCCGCTTCGAAGATGGCCTGATACTCCTTGGGCAGAGCCCCCCACGCCTTGATGTTCACCAGGAGGTCGGCTTGGGTACCGCCTTCCCACCAGGCCGGGTAATAGTAGTACTTCGCCACCTTGTAGAGGCCAATCTTCTCATCGTCATAGGGGCCGACAAACTCGACGGCGTCAATGGTGCCCTTTTCCAGCGCCGGGTAGATGTCGGCGGCGGCGATCTGCTGCGGCACCACGCCGAGCTTGGCCAGCACCAGGCCGGCGAGCCCGGCGATGCGGAACTTCAAGCCCTTGAGGTCGGCGACGGTCTTGACCTCCCTGCGGAACCAGCCGCCCATTTGGGCGCCCGTATTGCCGGCGGGAAAGTTGACGATGTTGTAGTCCTTGAAGAACTCGCGCATCAATTCCAGGCCGCCGCCGTGATACATCCAGGCGTTTTGCTGGCGGGTATTCAGCCCGAACGGGACGGCGGACGAGAAAGCGAAGGTCGGCTCCTTGCCGAAATAATAATAGGACGCGGTGTGCCCGCATTCCACGGTGCCGTTCTGCACCGCGTCGAGGACCTGCAAGGCGCCGACGATCTCACCGGCCGGAAACACCTTGATGTTGAACTTGCCGCCGGTGGCCGCCGCGCAGCGGTTGGCGATCAACATGCCCCCGTCGTAAAGGGTGTCGAGGCTCTTGGGCCAGCTCAAGGCCATGCGCCACTTGACTTCGGGCAATCCGCCTACCGCCGGTTGCGACAGAGCGGGCGCGGCGACCGCCGCACCGGCCAGGCCGGCGCCGGCTTTTTTCAGAAATGAACGTCTTTCCATGATTGTCTCCTTAGTGGTCGGGGGTAGAGTTTCGTGGGCGAACAAATACGAAAACACACCAGAAGTACGAAAACACAGCAGAAGTTCAACAAACCGCTCGCCCCTCATCATCTCGACAACGGAACGAGCGCAGCGAGCCGCTATGCATAAGATTGGCGAGGCCTCTCACGCCTTGGCATGCTCCCTAAAACGGGTAGATTCGCTCGTCAGCGACGGCAGCGCCGCCGCCGAATCCAATTCTTCCAGCCGATCAAGCGCTTCGAACAGCTTGCGTGCTTTATCGCCGTCTTTTCCGCCATAGACGAGACAATCCTGGAATTTCATCCACAATTCATCCCGGGACAAAGGTTTGATACGGTCGCCACGGGCCGCCTCAACCCGCGCCCCCGTCAGCTTCCGGCCGCCCTTCAACTGCAAGCTCACCTGATCAAAAGGCGAGAAAATGCTCTCCTCTCCCCCCGATTCGGCTATGGGCTCAACCCGAACCCGTGCCATCAAACCTTGCACGTCGCTACGCAGTACGAATGGGTCGCTCAGTTCAGCCAAACCAACCCGCCCCGCGACCAGTGCCGCAGCCATGGCGAATTCAATGCTGAACTTCGCCTCCAGGCCTGTCTGGGGGCGGTGATTCCGCAGGATGGCGGCTTGTTTCTCTCCCAGCAGGACGTCGATTTGCTCCACATCGTCGGGAGCAACGGAATTCGCTTCGAGCAAATCCAACACTCCATCCAGAGCGCGGTGGACCGCGTAGCACATCGGATATTTCTTGACCCCTAGCCGATAGATCGAAATGCGCCATTCCCGTCTCGGCCATTCGACGGGGGAGCTCAAATCTATCTCGCCATGGGGGGAAAGCGCCGCCAGCAAACCTCTCGGGTGCTCGAGGGCGTCCGGCGCCGCGGTAAAGCCCGCGGCGGCGAGGCGGCATGCCAGAACCCCCGCCTGCGCCGCGCGTCCGGCATGAAGGCTTTTGGTCATGCTGCCGAAGTTGGCCACCACGCCGCAAGCCTCCGACGCCGCGATGCCGAGCGCATGGGTCGCCTGCTCCGCGCTGAAGCCACGTAATGCCGCGCAGGCCGAGGCCGCGCCGATGACCCCGAAAACCGAAGTGGGATGCCACCCTTTCATATGATGCCGATGCCGGTCCCGCCCGGCGAGTTCCGCCCACACCTCGTAACCCGCCACGTAAGCCCGCACCATATCCCTACCCTTGATCCCGGCTAGCGCGTCCGCCTCGGCCAGAATGGCCGGCGCCAGCACCGTGCTCGGATGCCCTCCCAACGGTTCCGCAACGTCGTCATAGTCAAGAACATGGGCCGCGACGCCATTGACCAAGGCCGCCAGAGGAGCGCTCACCCGCTCGCCGGTCAAGAACAGGCGTGATTCCGGGGATTCCGTGAGGTGCCGAAAGCATCGGTCGACGATGGCCACGTTCGGCTCACGCCGTCCGGCAACCATGACTCCGATGCAGTCGATCATCCCGGTTTTGACAGTCGCTATCGCGTCTTCCGGAACGGCATCGAAAGCCAGGTCGGCAATAAAAGAACCCAGTTGACGAGTCAGCGTCGCTGCCATCTTCACCCTCCTCAAGAAACCGGCCGGATATTTCGTTCGCTGCCTTTAGACTTCATGGTTTTTGCCTGACAGGGCTGCCACGCCCCGTAGCGATTTGTTTTCCGGAGGCAGCCCCCCATCGACAATTCGGGCTTGACATGACGATGAAACGTTTCCAATATAGGGGGAGGGTTGGCGGCTGTCAAGATCGACATGATTGAGAGGGGGTTGAGACCATGAAATACAAGGCCGGGACGCTTGATGACAAATATGCGCTTGAGGATGGGCGTGTGTATATAACCGGGATTCAAGCTCTGGTGCGCTTGCCGATCATGCAGCGTCGCCGCGATTTGGCCGCGGGCTTGAACACCGCCGGCTTTGTCTCCGGCTACCGCGGCTCGCCGGTCGCCGCCTATGACCTGGAACTCTGGCACGCCAAGAATTTTCTCGAAGCCAACCACGTCAAATTCGAACCGGGTCTGAATGAGGACATTGCGGCCACCGCCATATGGGGAACCCAACAGGCGCAGTTGTCCGGCAAAGGCAAATACGATGGAGTATTCGGCATATGGTACGGCAAAAATCCCGGGCTCGACCGCTGCGGCGACGCCTTCAAACATGCCAATCTGGCCGGAACCTCGCCAAACGGAGGGGCTCTTGCCGTCGCCGGGGACGACCACGGCGGCCTATCCTCCAGCATGCCGAATCAAAGCGATCAGGCCTTGATCGCCTCGATGATTCCCATCCTTTACCCGGCAAACGTTCAGGAATATCTGAATTTCGGGCTTATCGGCTTTGGCATGTCCCGCTTTGCCGGGTTGTGGGTGGGATTCAAGGCCGTGACTGAAATTGTCGAAAGCGCCGGGTCCATTTACGTCAACCGGGACGACCCCAAGCTTATTCTCCCCGAAGACGCGCTCATCCCGAAGGGCGGCCTGCATATTCGCTGGCCTGACTCCCGCTTCGATCAGGAGGAAAGGCATGTCAACTATAAATTGCCGGCCGCCGTGGCCTACGCACGGGCCAATTCCGTGGACCGCATTGTCTTCGACTCGCCCCAGCCGCGGATCGGCATCGCCGCCTCGGGCAAAGCCTACCTGGACGTGCGGCACGCGCTGGACTGCCTCGGCATCGACGATAAAGTCGCCGCCCGCATCGGACTGCGTCTTTACAAGGTGGGGATGGTGTGGCCGCTTGAGCCGGAAGGGGCGCGAAGATTCGCGCAAGGCTTGCAGGAGATCCTCGTCATAGAGGAGAAGCGGCCCATCATCGAGCCCGGATTGAGCGCTTTGCTCTATAACCTCGGCGGGTCGTCGCGGCCGCGGATCGTCGGCAAGGCCGACCTTGCCGGAAAGCCGTTGCTGCCGTCCCATGGCGAAACCAATCCGAACATGATCGCCAAGATCATCGCCGGCCGGCTCGCCAATTTCGACGACATGCCCAATTTCGCCGGCCCCCTCGCGGAGATAGCGGCGCAAGAGCAGTCCGCCCAGGCGGAGCACTCCAATATCATCCGAATCCCATTCTTCTGCTCCGGCTGCCCGCACAATACCGGTGTCAAGGCCCCGTCCGATAGCCGTGTTTTCGGCGGCGTCGGCTGTCACGCCATGGCCGTATGGATGCCGGAATCTGGAGTCAAGTTCTTTACCCACATGGGAGGAGAAGGCGCCACCTGGATCGGGGAAGCGCCCTTCACCCACCAAAAGCACGCCTTTCAGAATCTCGGCGACGGCACCTACTACCATTCCGGGCTGCTGGCGATTCGCGCCAGCATCGCGGCCAAAATCACCATTACCTACAAGCTGCTGTTCAACGACGCCGTCGCCATGACCGGCGGACAACCGCTGGATGCCGGCCTCAACGTTCCCCGAATTGCGCAACAGGTCTATCACGAGGGCGTAGGGCGCATCGCCGTGGTCACCGACGAACCGGATAAATATGGACCCCGACCCGGGTTCCCGCCCGGCACGACGATTCACCATCGCGACGAAATGGAGACGATTCAACGCGAATTGCGGGAAACGCCGGGCGTGACCCTGTTGATTTACGATCAGACTTGCGCCGCGGAAAAACGGCGGCGGCGCAAGCGCGGGGCTTTTCCCGATCCGGCCAAACGGGCCTTTATCAATGACCTCGTCTGCGAGGGGTGCGGCGACTGCGGCGTGAAGTCGAATTGCGTCGGCATCGCTCCCATGAAAACCGAGTTCGGCCGCAAGCGCGCGATCGACCAGTCGGTTTGCAACAAGGACTTCTCCTGCGTCAAGGGCTTCTGCCCCAGCTTCGTGACGGTTCACGGCGGAGGCGTGCGCAAGCTCAAGGGAACGGCGCAAGATCTCGACGCCTTGTTCCGCGATCTTCCGCAGCCCTCGATCCCGGAACTCGCCGGGCCTTACGAGATTTTTGCCGGCGGCATCGGCGGCACCGGAGTGCTCACCGTTGGCGCGCTGCTCGGAATGGCCGCCCATCTCGAAGGGCTGGGTTGCTCGGTGTTGGATTTCACCGGCTTGTCGCAGAAGAACGGAGAGGTGCTCAGCGAAGTGCGCATTGCCCCCAAGCCGGAGGATCTCCATACTTTGCGCATCGGCAACGGCAATGCCGATCTGCTCATCGGCTGCGATCTGATCGTGTCCTCCGGCGCCGAATCCTTGAAGCGAACCCGGCGCGGCAGAACCCGTGCCGTGGTGAATACCCACCTGGTGGCGACGGCCGATTTCATCAACAAGCCCAGAATGGACCTCGATGCGAAGCGGCTGGAAAATATCATCGTCACTGCGCTGGGCGGCGAGAACACGACGTTTCTCAATGCCAACGCGCTGGTCACGGCTTTGATGGGAGACAGCATTACCGGCAACCTGTTCCTGCTGGGAGTGGCCTATCAAAAAGGTCTTATCCCGATCATGCGGGATTCCATAGAGCGGGCCATCGAACTCAACGGCGTCGCGGTCGCGGATAATCTCCGGGCCTTTTCCTGGGGCCGTCTTGCCGCTCATAATCGCGCCGTCGTCGAAGACGCCGCGGCGCCCTATCTGGCCGGCAAGGCGGAGGCGGAAAAGGTTCTGGATGCGACCGAGGACATCATCGCCTTCAGAATGGAGGAACTGACCCGCTACCAGAACGCCGATTACGCGGCCCGCTATCAAAAACTCGTGCGCCGCGTCCAGCAAGCCGAGTCGCACAAGATCAAGGGCCGTTCCGATCTGACCAAGGCGGTAGCGCGCAACTTCCACCGGCTCATGGCCTATAAGGACGAATACGAGGTGGCGCGCCTGTTCACCGACGGGCGCTTTCAGAAAAAGCTCGATTCCCAGTTCGAGGGGTTCTCGACGCTGCGTTTTTATTTGGCGCCGCCGCTGTTCGCCAAACGCGATCCGGATAGCGGAGAACTCGTCAAGAAAGAGTACGGTCCCTGGGTGTTCAAGGCGATGCGACTCCTGGCGCGACTGAAATTCCTCCGCGGGACGGCCTTCGACCTGTTCGGCTATACGGAAGAACGCCGTACCGAAAGGCAATTGATCGAGGATTACGAAACCGTCATCACCGGCCTGCTGGACCGCGTGACTCCGGAAAACTACGCGCTTGCCGTGGAGATCGCCAGCATTCCGGAGGAAATTTATGGTTTCGGCCACATCAAGGCACGGCAAGTCCCTCTGGCCAAAAAGAAAGAAGACTCTCTGCGCGCCGCGTTTGACAATGGCGGGATCATCCAAAAGCTCGCGGCATAATGGCGTGTGCCAGGGACGCGCCCCGGCCGGGAAGGCTGCGACGGAAATAGCGAAGTGGCAACGGTGAGCGCCGGCCGGAATGAGGCCATGGTCGTCTATATCCATGGCTTCAAGAGCTCCCCGGCCTCCGTCAAGGCCGGACTTGTCCGGCAATGGTTGAAAAGCCGGGGCAAGGAAGGCCGGTTCCTCTGTCCTACCCTGCCCTATGGCCCTGCCGCGGCGGCAAAGCTGCTGGAAGCCGAAATCCAGCGGCTATTGCGGCAGGGGGAACAACTCTTCCTGATCGGCAGTTCCCTGGGGGGGTATTACGCCACCTGGCTGGTGGAACGCCACGACCTCAAAGCGGTAGTGGTAAACCCCGCGATACGTCCTTATGAATTTTCCGCGGAGATCATCGGACTCCAACAGAATCTATACACCGCCGAGGAATTCGTCTTCACCGAGGCCCACCTGGAGGAGCTGCGCTGCCTGGAGGTGGAATCCATCACCCCGTCGCGCTACCTGCTGATGGTGACCACCGGGGATGAGGTCATAGACTACCGGCGGGCGGTGGTCCGCTACAGCGGTGCAAAAATGCGCATAGTCGAAGGATCGGACCACGGTTTTTCCGACTTTGGCGCTTATCTTCCCGAGGCAATGGAGTTTTGCGGGTTTGGGAAAACCTAGCCGCGGGGCCTGTCCTTATATTCGAGCGGGGCACTCCAGGCGCGGCAGGCTCGATTGACCGCGAGATCCAGCTCCGCCGCTAGAAGCGGCCGCCGAGCTGGTAGAAGGCGATCTTCGCCAGTTCCAGCAGCACGTTGCGCGCGGCGCTTTGGTCTTTCCACCACGCCTGCGGGAGCGGGTCGTAGCCGGTTGCGATTACGCGGATGTCGGCTGCGGGAAGGGCGCCGCAGAATATCATCCTGGCGCGGCGCAGATGATAGGGGGAGGTCACCACGAGCAGCCTGGGTGCGCCCTGGGCGAACAGCTCGCGCGCCGCCTGCGCCTCCGCCACGGTGCTGATCAAATCCTTGCCGAGGTACTCGATCGCGCTTGCGGGAACGCCTTTCTTCAGCAGCACCTGCCGCACGACTTCTTCCTCGCGCGGAAAAGCGATGCCCGCCTCGTCCAGCAGTCGGTGCTGGTCCTCGCGCGCCGGCACGCTGACGTAAATCTTGCGGGCGAGGCCCTGCCGGTAGAGGTCGGCCGCCTGGAACGGGCGCGAGTAGCCGCCTCCGAGCACCAGGATGGCGTCGGCTTTCTGCGCCCGGTCGCCGGCGCTGAGCCAATCAGCCGCATAGCTCAGCCCGGCCGCCGCGCCGATGGCGGCAGCGAAAAACACGACAAGCAGAAATAGCCCGCATTTTTTGGCACAATGCACGATGATCGGCAACTTGGATTTGAACAGTGCGCCAGTTTGCGCATGAGCCGGGAAAATGACAAGAACTAAAAGGTGGCTCGCCCTGCGCCGACCTAGCGTCGAGGTGAGCGAGGAGAACGGCGTGCGCTCGCTGCATCTGGGCGGCGAGGCCGTCCAGAGCTCGATCCGGCTCGCGCG
>SCTX01000093.1 GCA_004298385.1 Betaproteobacteria bacterium
CCAAAGACAGTGGCGCCCATGCGTCGAAGCGCCGCCGCTGCCACAGGCCGTCCTGCTTGCGCCAATAATGCGGCGCCTGTGCCCCGCTCTGCTGCAACCAGTTCCAACCCGCTTCCGACCAGAATTCGCGCCGCCGATAGCCGCGTTCCTCCACGAATCCCGCGTACTGCGCGTTGCTGACGGCACAACGCGCGATATGGAACGGCCGGACCTCGACCGGATGCGCCCATTTCTCATTGTCGAACACAAATCCCGGCTCGCCACCCGCGCCCAGCAGGTAGCGCCCGCCGGGGATAGAGACATCACCTCCCGACACTGCCGACGCAGCGGCGGCCCCGTTCGCGTGCGGCAGGGGCAATTGCGGCGGGGCGTACGCCAGGGTCTGGCGCGTGTAATGAAACGCCTCCGCGTGCATGTCCTCGTGAAATATGGCCAGTTGCACGAAATAAGCCAGGCTCCGGTCGTCTGCTTCGCGCTGCATGCGTTCCTGCACCAGATCCAACACCCGGTCCTGGTAGGCTAAGGTAGCGTCGAGCGCTGGCAGAGGCAAGTCCCAGCGCAGGTCGTGCGCAACTGCGGCCGAGTCGTACAGCGCATCGGTTCCGGGCAATACCGAGGGCGCAAGCGAGCCGTCGCCGTGCCAGCGCAGACACCAGCGCTCCTGAAACCAGGCGATGTGGCCGAGTTCCCATAAGACCGGGTTCACGACAGGCAAACGCGGGCCGAACAACTGCTCCCCGCCGAGATCCTGAGTCAGCGCGCGCGAGCGCGTGCGGCTTGCGCGCAACTGCGCCGCCTGGTCGGTGGAATTGAATTGCTCTAAGATGCTCATGCTTGCATAGAATGACAGCGTGACCAGTCTAACCGAGAACCCTCAACGTGAAAATTGCTATCGTCACGCCGGCGGCCGCGGGCTCGCGCACTGGCAACCGGCACACGGCGCAGCGCTGGGCCGCGATACTGCGCGCGGCCGGGCACAAAGTCAGCGTTGCTACCGAATGGAACGCGGCGCCGGCCGACGTCCTGTTCGCTTTGCACGCGCGCCGCAGCCATCCGTCCGTGCTGAGTTATCACCAGGCGTGCCCGAACGGAAACCTGGTCGTGGTGTTGACCGGAACCGATCTTTATCGCGATATACGCTACGACACCGCCGCGCGGCTCTCGCTCAAGTTCGCGCGGCGGCTGGTGGTCCTGCAAGAGGAGGGCTTGAAGGAACTGCCGCGCTCCTTTCGCGCCAAGACCCGCGTGGTCTATCAGTCGGCGCGAGTGACGACCAAGGCGATCCTCCCCAAAACAATTTTCCGCGTCTGCGTTCTCGGCCATCTGCGCGAGGAAAAAGATCCTTTTCGGGCGGCGCTAGCTTTGAAACTCATCCCGCCGGAGGAGCGTATCGAGGTGGTGCATTTGGGCAAGGCACTGGCGCCGGCGTCGGCAGCACAGGCGAGGACCCTGATGGCCCACGAGCCGCGCTACCGCTGGCTCGGCGGCCTGCCGCATTGGCGCGCGCTGCGCTGGCTTTGCCGCAGCCACCTGATGGTGATCAGCTCGCGCATGGAAGGCGGCGCCAACGCGATTGCCGAAGCCGTGTGCGCCGGCGTGCCGGTGCTCGCGTCCGCCATCCCCGGCAATATCGGCATGCTGGGCCCGGGCTACCCCGGCTATTACCCGTTGGGAGACGAAAAGGCGCTGGCCAGACTACTGACAAAAGCGATGCGGCATCAGGCGTATTATCAATCGCTCAAGCGCGGCATCGCGGCGCGGCAGCGCCTGTTCCGGCCGCAAAACGAGCAGGCCAGCCTCACGTGCCTGCTGCGCGAGTTTGCCTGAGCGTCGCAGAGTGCCCAAACCCTATTTGCAATCGTTTCGACCTGCGAGCAGCCGGCGTACCGGCGCATAGCTGCGGCGGTGGATTTCGCTCACGCCGTGCCGTTCCAGGGCGGCAAGATGCGCGGCCGTCGGGTAGCCCTTGTGCCGATCCAGTCCGTAATGCGGGTAGAGCTGATGCAGACGCAGCATTTCCGCGTCGCGCGCGGTCTTTGCCAGGATCGACGCCGCGGAAATCGCGGGGATCTTGCCATCGCCCTTGACGATGGCCTTTACCGGATAGCCGATGCTGGGACACTGCTTGCCATCCACCAGCACTTCGCTCGGTGCGACGCGCAACTGCTCCACCGCCCGGCGCATGGCCAACAGGCTCGCCTGGAGAATGTTGATGGCGTCGATCTCGGCCACCGCGGCCGAGGCGATGGCCCAGGCGAACGCGTGCCCGCGTATTTGCGCGGCCAGTTGCAGACGCCGCGATTCGGACAGGACCTTGGAATCCGCCAGGCCGGCTATGTGCCAGGCCGGATCGAGGATCACCGCGGCGGCGTAGACCGGGCCGGCTAGCGGTCCCCGCCCCGCTTCGTCCACGCCGCATATCAGCCTCATGCGACCGGGCTCATGCGGCTGCGCGCGCGAGCAAGGGCAGCACCGCTCTGGCGGCCTGCTCCGCGGCGTTGCATTTCAACTGGCGGTGAATGTCGGCGAAGCGCTGCGCAATGCGCGAGCGCACCACGGCATCGTTGAGTGAATTCAGCAAGGCTTGCGCCAGATTTTCCGCGGTGGCATCGTGCTGCAACAACTCCGGCACCACGAATTCTCCCGCCAGAATGTTGGGCAGGCCGACGTAAGGCAGGTAGCCCATGCGCCGCATTAGTTGCCAGCTTGCCCCGGCCATCTTGTAGGTGATGACCATGGGCTTTTTCAGCAGCGCTGCCTCCAGGGTGGCGGTACCGCTGGCTACCAGCGCGACATCGGCGGCGGCGAGCGCATCGCGGGCGTGGCCGAACAGAATGGTCAGCGGCAGTTCGCCCGCGTCGGCCCGGTAGAGCGCGCCCTCGAAAATCTCGCGCGTCTCCCGGCTGACCAGCGGAACGAGGAACAGCGGCTGCGCCATTTTCTGTGCCATCAGTTTGGCCGTGGCGATGAAAGTGTCCGCCAGGTAGCGCAATTCGGACTGGCGGCTGCCAGGCAGCAGGGCGATCACTTTGCGTTCGGGCGCGATCTTGAGCTGATTGCGTGTGCCGGCGGTCTGGTCTTGCTCCGGTATCAGATCAGCCAGCGGATGACCCACATAGGTGGCGGGAATGCCTGCCTCGCGGTAAATCGTCTGTTCGAACGGAAACAGCGTCAGCACGTGATCGACCGAGTGCGTAATGGCGCGGATTCGGCCGCCGCGCCAAGCCCAGATCGAGGGGCTGACGTAGTGCACCACGGGTATGCCGGCGCGCTTCAGACCGGCTTCCAGACTCAGATTGAAATCCGGCGCATCCACGCCGATGAATAGACACGGTCGCACCTGGAGCAAAACCTGGCGCAACCTGCGCCGCATCCACACGAGGCCGGGATAATGCCGCAGCACCTCGGCATAGCCGCGCACCGCCAGGCGTTCCATCGGAAACAGGGTATTCAGACCTTCTGCTTGCATTTTTGGGCCGCCGATACCGATGAACTCGGCGCCGGGAAGATGCGGACGCAATGCCGCTATCAGATGCGCCCCGAGCAAATCGCCGGAGGCCTCCCCCGCGACCATGCCGATGGTAAGCTTCCGCTCTGTCACGTCAGCGCACGATCCCGCGGGTGGAGTCCTGCAGAAACTCCGCGAGCAGGCCGATTTCAGCGCAAGTCCTCGCTTGTTCGGCAAGCTGCGCCTTGGCTTGATCCAGCGTCAGGCCGGACTTGTAGAGCGTCTTGTAGGCACGCTTGATCGCGCCCAGGACGTCAGCGGAGAATCCGCGCCGGCGCAATCCCTCGGCATTGATGCCGTAGGGCTTGGCCGTGTCGCCCGCCGCCATGACATAGGGCGGCAGGTCGTGCACCAATACCGTCGCGATCGCGGTAAAGCTGTGCGCGCCGATGCGCACGAACTGGTGCACACCGGTAAAGCCGCCGAGTATGGCGTAATCACCGACATGCACGTGGCCGGCAAGCTGGGCATTGTTGGCAAAAATCGT
>SCTX01000094.1 GCA_004298385.1 Betaproteobacteria bacterium
CAACCGTTGCGGCTCCCATTCCGGGGCGTACGCCCCGGTGGGGTATTTCAAGGCGAAGGACGGATATGTCGGACTGGTGATTCCCGGCAGCCTTTGGCCGCGCCTGTGCGCGGCGATGGGCAAGCCGGAAATGGAGCGCGATCCCCGCTTTGCTGACAATGAGCTGCGGGTGAAAAACGTCAAGGCGCTGGTCCAAGAAATAGAAGATTGGATGCAATCGGTGGGCACGGTGGAAGAGGTGGTCGCGCTTCTGACAAAACAACGTATTCCGGGGGCGCCGGTGCTTAGCGTGGAACAGGCGATGAAGCATCCCCACCTGGTCGAGCGGCAGACCGTGCGGACTGTCAAGGATCCGGTCATCGGGGACGTTCAAATCGCCGGCATGCCCATCAGTACGGCGCAGTTTCCCAGGCATAGCGGAAATCCGGCTCCGCTTCTCGGCGAGCACAACCTGGATATATTGAGCCGGCATCTGGGCTACAGCGTCGAACAAGTCGAAAACCTGTCTCGTTCCGGGGTGCTGCTGTCGAAGCGGATATAGCCGCGGCGGCGAGTTACTGCTCCCCGCCGCCTCCCGTCATGAACCGTTCGGTTTGAGAAACGCGCGCCGGGTGTGCGCGGAGGGTGACGACGCGCCCGTTGATTCACGTTCGGCTTGACTTTCTTGAATCAATTTAAGTATTATGGTACTAGAATACGTATTTAGCGAGCGCAAACTTATGTATTCAGGCAAAACTCGAAATTCTGCGCGAAATGCCCGGCAAGACGGAGGTCATAGCATGTCAAGAGCCAAGGAAAAAGACAAAGCAAGCATTTCGCTTGTGCTTACGGGCAGCGGCGGCGCGGGCGTGATGACCGCCGGCAACTTGCTGCTCGAGGTCGCAGCGCAGGCCGGCTGGTACGGCCTGATGGTGCGCTCGAGCGGGCCGCAGATCCGCGGCGGCGAAGCCGCGGCGCTGCTGCGTCTTGCGCACGCGCCGGTTGAATGCCTGGACGACCGTTTCGACGTTCTGATCGGCATCGACTGGCAGAACATCCACCGTTTCGCCGACGAAATTCCGCTCGATGGCGCGAGCTTGATGATAGGCGATCCCGACCAGAGCGAACCGCCCGAGGTGTTCGTCAAGCGTGGCGCGCGCTACGCGCCGTTGCCGTTCAAGCAGATGGCCAAGGCGATTCCCGGGAGCTGGCCCAACATGATCGCCCTCGGACTGGCAGCCGGCTTGGTCGGACTGCCCGCGGACTCGGTCAAGAGCGTTTTGCAGAATTCGCTCAAGAAAGGCGGCGGCGAGAAAATGGCCGCCAATCTTGCCGCCGCGGAAGCTGGCTACGCCTTCGCCGCGAATGTGCCGGCAGTGCCGCGCCTGTCGGGGCGTGCTGCGCATCGAGCAGGCAGGGATGCGCGCTGGCTGATCACCGGCAATCAGGCCGCAGGTCATGGCGCGGTGCGCGGCGGCGTGCGTTTCTGTGCCGCCTATCCGATCACGCCGGCGACCGAAGTGCTCGAATGGCTGGCGCCGGCGCTGCCCAAAATCGGCGGCGCCCTGGTGCAGGCCGAGGACGAACTGGCTTCGATCAACATGATCATCGGCGCCTCCTATGGCGGCGTGCCTTCGGTGACGGCCACCGCCGGACCGGGCTTGTCGCTAATGACCGAAGCGATCGGTCTGGCGGTCGCCGCTGAAGTGCCGATAGTGGTCATCGACGTGATGCGCGGCGGACCTTCGACCGGCATTCCGGCGAAAAGCGAGCAAAGCGACGTCAACATCGCGCTGAACGGATTGCACGGCGACGCGCCGCGAATTGTAGTCGCGCCCAACTCGATCGCCGATTGCGTCGCCGCGACGCAGTGGGCGGTGTACCTGGCCGAGGCGACGCAGTCCCCCGCGATCGTGCTCTCCGACCAGTACTTCGGCCAAACGCGCGCGGTGGTGGATCCGCCCGCCGATATCGGCCTGATCACGGAGCGCCTGAAGCCGAGTGCAACTGCGGAAGCCTACAAACGCTACGCCATCACCGAGTCGGGCATCTCGCCCATGGCGATTCCGGGCATGCCGGGCACTGCGTATACCGCCGACGGGCTCGAGCACAACGAGCGCGGCCTGCCTTCGAGCCAATCGGGCGATCACATCAGGCAACTCGACAAGCGCGCGAAGAAACTCGCCCAGTTCGATTACGGTGCGCGCTGGGCCGACATCGAGGGTGAGGGTGAACTTGCAGTCGTCACTTTTGGTTCCTGTACCGGCGCCGCGCGCGAAGCGCTCGCACGCGCGGCGGCTGAAGGGATCAAGGCGCGACTGCTGTCCTTGCGCCTGCTCAGTCCGGCGCAACCCGAGCGCGTGGCCGCAGCGCTGGCGGGCGCAAAGCAAGTGCTGGTGGTCGAGCAGAATCATACCGGACAGTTGTACCGCTATTTGCGCGCAGAGTACGATCTGCCGGGCGAGGTGAAGAGCTTCCGCCATCCCGGGCCGCTGCCGATGCGCCCTGGCGAAATTCACCAGCAAATTACCGCATGGAGCCGCTTATGAATTCCACTGTAGCCGCCGCGCCGATCACGGCGCAGGCTTTCAAGTCCGATTACAAGCCGATCTGGTGCCCCGGTTGCGGCGACTATTCGGTGCTGTCCTCATTCACCAAGGCGTTCGCCAAGCTCGATCTGCGGCCGGAGAGCGTCGCCGTCGTATCGGGCATCGGCTGCTCCTCGCGCATTCCCGCGTACACCAACTGCTATGGTTTTCATGGCGTGCACGGGCGCTCGCTCGCCGCCGCGAGCGGGCTGAAGCTGGCGCGCCCCGACCTCACGGTGGTAGTGGCGAGCGGCGACGGCGACGGCTATTCCATCGGCGGCAACCACTTTTTGCACGCCTGCAGGCGCAACGTCGACCTGACCTACGTCGTGATGGACAACCACGTCTACGGCATGACCAAGGGCCAGCCTTCGCCCACCACCGAGCCCGACTGGGATTCGAAACTCTCACCCGGCGGTACCGGCCTGCGCACTTTCAATCCGCTGGTGATCGCGCTCGCCGCAGGCGCCAATTTCGTCGCGCGCGCATTCTCGGGCGATCCCAACGGCACCGCCGACATCATCGCCGATGCGATCCGCACGCCCGGGTTCTCCTTTGTCGAGATCCTCAGCCCCTGCGTCACTTTCCGTCCGGAGCAGCGCGAGTGGAAGCAACTGGTGCGGCCGGGGCCGGTCACGACCACCGACGACGCGGCGCGCGCGGCGCGGCGCATTATGACCGATGACGGCTTCAACATCGGGGTGCTGTACAAAGGCCAGCGCAAGCCTTACCAGCCGCCGGTCGGCAAGGGTAAGAAACGTCCATCCGACCTGGAAGCGGAGTTCGCCATATGAGCACGAAACAGAGCACGAAAAGGAACGCAAAGGTAAGCAGCAAAAAGAGCGCCAGGAAAAGCACGAAAAAGAGCACCAGGGTAAGCACCAGGAAGACCAAGGCCGCCGCCGCGCCGAAGAGCGCGAGGGCGCCCAAACGCACTGCCGCCAAGGCCGCGACAAAGGCGATGCCGGTGGCGAGCGCGTCCGAGTTCATGGCGCATGCCTATGCCATGGAGGCGGAAGCGGCGGAGCGCTACGCCGAATTCGCCGATTCGATGGAAATGCACAACAACCACGAGGTGGCTGAGTTGTTTCGCAAGCTCTCGCGCATCGAGCAGCGGCACGCCGACCAGATCCTGGAACAGATGGGCTGGAAGCAATCGCCGGTGTCGTCCGCGGACTATCGCTGGGAAGGGACCGAAGGGCCCGAGACTGCGGACCCGACCGAACTGCATTACCTGATGCAGCCGTATCATGCGTTGCAGATTGCCCTGCATAACGAGAAGCGCGCGCGCGACTTCTTTGCCCATCTGGCGAAGGTCGCTACCAATGGCGGGGTGCGCAAAGGGGCGCTGGAGATGCGGGAAGAGGAGGCCGAGCACGTGCGTCTGATCGAGGAGTGGCTCAAGCGTACCCCGGTACCCGGCTCCAACTGGGAAACGGATCAGGATCCGCCGGTGCTGTCGGATTGAGGAGCAACGGCGCGCCCCCTGCTCGGCGCGATCTGGGAGCGCCCGATGGGGCGGCTTGCCCGTGTATGAGCATGGTTTTCGTCTCCGACCTGCGCGAGAGCCCCGGCGCGGATAGAAAATAATGCTGGTGCTGGACAAACTGAGCAAGACCTACGCAGGCGCGCGCAGCCGCAGCGTGCTGCGCGACGTCGACCTCGTGCTCGCCGCGGGCGAGTACATCGCCGTCATGGGCGAATCGGGCATAGGCAAGTCCACCCTGCTCAATCTGATCGCAGGCCTGGATCAGCCCGATGCGGGCAGCATCCGCTTCGACGGCGTCGATGTTACCGGCCTCGGCGATGATGCCTTGACCATGCTGCGCCGGGAGAGCATGGGATTCGTGTTCCAGGCCTTCCACATCCTGCCGTATCTGTCGCTCGCGCAGAACGTGGCGCTGCCGCTGATCCTGAACCGCGTGGCCGAGGATGAGGCCGCCGTACGCGCGCAGGCGCTGCTCGCGGCGGTGGGTTTGCACGGGCGCGAGGCGAGCATGCCGCGCGAGTCGTCCGGCGGCGAATTGCAGCGCGTCGCCATCGCGCGCGCGCTGGTGCATCAGCCGAAGCTGCTGCTCGCCGACGAGCCGACCGGCAACCTCGATCCGGAGAGTGCCGCCCAGGTGCTCGCGCTGTTGCGCGAGCAGGTCAAGAGCAGGCAGGCGGCGTGCATCCTGGTCACGCATTCGCAGGCGGCGGCGGCGACCGCGGACCGTATCGTGATACTCACTGCGCAGGGATTGCGGGAGGCTGGCTGATGCCAGCCGTGCTGAGTCTGTCGCCGGCGGCGCTGTTCCTCGCCCCCCTGGCGCAGCACAAGGGCAGGCTCGCGGTTTCCGTGCTCGCGATCGCGCTGGGCGTGGCCCTGGGCTATGCGGTGCAGCTCATCAACGCCGTGGCCCTGAACGAGTTCTCGCAGGCGGTGCGCTCGCTCGCGGGCGAAGCCGATCTCGAAATCCGCGGCCCGCGCTCCGGCTTCGACGAGCTGCTCTATCCGCGCCTCGCGCGCCTCGCGCAGGTGGCGGTGGCGAGCCCGGTGCTGGAAGTCGATGCGAAGCTGCCGGGCCGGCAGGAGCCGCTGCGCGTGCTGGGCGTGGACGCGTTTCGCGCCGCGCAGGTGCAGCCGGCGCTGATAGGCAATGCGCCGGCCGACCTGCTCGATCTATTGCGGCCGGACGCACTGTTCCTCAGCCCCGCCGCGGCCGACTGGCTCGGCCTGAAAACCGGCGACCGGCTCGCGGTGCAGGTGGGCCTGGCGGAAGTGAGTCTGCGCGTGGCGGGACTGCTGCACAGCGGCGGGCGCGAACGCCTCGCGGTGATGGACATCGCCGCGGCGCAAGCAGCGCTCGGCCGCATCGGCAGTATCAGCCGCCTCGACATCCGCATGCGCCCCGGCGTGGACGCAGACGCGTTGCTGGCGCGGTTGCAAGCCGAACTGCCGCCGGGCCTGATCGTCGAGCGGCCGCAAAGCGACCTGCAAAGGAATGCCAGCCTGTCGCGCTCTTATCGCGTCAACCTGAACGTGCTCGCGCTGGTGGCGCTGTTCACCGGCGGTTTCCTGGTGTTCTCGGCGCAGGCGCTGTCGGTGGTGCGCAGGCGCGCGCAACTCGCGCTCCTGCGCGTGCTCGGCGTCACCCGTGGCGGCTTGGTGCGCATGCTGCTGGCCGAGGGCGCGTTGATCGGCGCGGCCGGCGCCGCGATCGGCCTCGCCGCCGGCTACCTCATCGCCGCTCTCGTGCTCGAGCGCTTCGGCGCCGATCTCGGCGCCGGACAGTTCCGCGGACTGCACCCGGATCTGCATGCCGAGCCCTGGGCGAGCGCGCTGTTTTTCGCGCTCGGCGTGCTGGTCGCCGCAGCCGGCAGCCTGGCCGTGGCGCTGGAGGCGGCGCGCGCCGCCCCGGCGCAGGCGCTGAAGGCGGGCGACGAGCAGCAAGCGTTCGCGCGCCTGCGGTCCGCCTGGCCGGGCATTGCCCTCATCGTTCTGGGCGTGCTCTGCACCGCGCCCGGGCCGGTCGGCGGCGTGCCTTTGTTCGGCTATATCGCGATCGCGCTGATGCTGGTGGGCACGCTCGCGCTGATGCCGCGTCTCGCGACCACGGTCTTCGGCCTGCTGCCGCGCCCGCGCGGCGCCGGCGCGCGCCTGGCGCTGGCGCAATTGCAGGGCGCACCGGGGCAGGCGGCGGTGAGCCTGGCCGCGATCGTGGCCAGCTTCTCGCTGATGGTGGCGATGGCGATCATGGTCGCATCGTTCCGCGTTTCGCTCGATGCCTGGCTGGACTACGTGTTGCCGGCCGATCTTTATTTGCGCACGGGCATCGGCGGCGATACGGCTTATATCGCGCCGCAGGACGAGGCGCGCATCGCGGCGCTGCCTGGAGTGCGCAGGGCCGAGTTCCTGCGCATCCAGTATTTTCTGCTCGAAGCCGGGCGGCCGCGCGTGGCGCTGTTCGCGCGCACGCTCGATCGCGACAATCCGGGCAGGCAACTGCCGCTGGTGAGCGAAGCCTCACGTCCGCGCGCGGGCGAGCCGCCGCCGCTGTGGGCGAGCGAGGCCATGGTGGATCTGTACGGCTATGCTTTGGGCAAGGTGGTGGAAGTACCGATCGCGGGCAAGGCGCAGCGCTTCACCGTCGCCGGTATCTGGCGCGACTACGCACGCCAGCACGGCACCGTGATCATCGAGCGCGAGCTGTATGCGAGCTTGAGCGGCGACCGCAACTCCAACGACGCGGCGCTCTATCTTGCGCCGGGCGCCAGCCCCAGGGCGATCGAGCAGGCGGTCCGAGCCGGCATCCCCGGCGGCGACTATATCGAGATCGGCGAACCCGGCATGATCCGCGCGAGGTCGCTCAACATCTTCGACCGGACTTTTGCCGTGACCTATGCGCTCGAAGCGGCGGCGGTGCTGATCGGACTGTTCGGAATGTCCTCGAGTTTCGGCGCGCTGGTGCTCGCGCGCAGCCGCGAATTCGGCATGCTGCGCCACATCGGCATGACGCGGCGCCAGATCGGCGCCATGCTCGCCGCCGAAGGCGCGCTGGTGAGCGCGCTCGGCCTCGCCCTCGGCCTCGCGCTCGGCTGGGTCATCAGCCTGGTGCTGATCCACGTGGTCAACCGCCAGTCGTTTCACTGGAGCATGGAACTGCATCCGCCCTGGGGATTGCTCGCGCTGCTCGCGGCCGCGCTCCTCGCGCTTGCGACGCTGACGGCGCTGGCGAGCGGCCGGCGCGCGCTGGGCGTGGACGTGGTGCGGGCGGTGAGGGAGGACTGGTGAGAGCGAAAAGGTGTTGATGTTGTCAAT
>SCTX01000095.1 GCA_004298385.1 Betaproteobacteria bacterium
TGGCGATCGGCGCATTGGTAGAGCGGGCTCGCACGGGGGTTGCGCGGGCGATACACGCCGCCTTTCGGCATCCTCCCCGCCGCTCCCGCACCTGGCTCGTCGCATCCTGACATGATGCGAACAACGCGGCAACGGGCGCGCCGGTGTCATCGCACTGCCTCGATTGCGACGATCGCGCTCCGTGGAGCCAAGTGCGTCAACGCGGCAGAACAGAACTCACCGATGGTTATTGGCCGATCCTCCACTTCATGCGCGATTACTGGCGCGAGCATCAGGTGACACCGGATGTCCGTCACGTGATCGGGTTCCTCGCCAGCAACCAGGGCATGGACAAGAAGGTGGCCAAAGACCAGTTGTTCGAATTGTTTCCTTACGGATATGTGCAACAGGCTTGCAAGATTGCCGGCATGATAAAACCACGCGCCTGGAGCACCGGTTAATGCAATTGCCGCTGTAGGCAACACCACAGCAGTTTCTCGTAGCGCCTCCGCACCACCCTGCCGTTGCGTGTATATAATAAATGCCTTCTTGGCAGAAAAAATCCGACAACGGAAGAAAGGGAGGTAACGCAGATGAATTTACGACAGTTCGTGTTGCTGGGCGTATTCTTCCTGGGAAGTCCTGCAGCTCTTGCGCAGTCCGCTGCGAGCGCGCCGCCCGTCGCGCTGAAGGGCTACGATCCAGTATCGTATTTCAACCCGGGCAAGCCCGCCCGCGGCGCTTCGGCCAGCTACGTCGATTTCGACGACTCGCGCTTCCTGTTCTCCAGTCAGCGCAACCGCGACCTGTTTGCGTCCAATCCGGACAAGTATTCGCCGCAGTTCTCCGGCTTGTGCGCAACCGGGCTAGGGATGGGCCAGAAGGTGGAATCCGATCCGAAGGTGTTCAAGGTCATCGACGGCAAGCTGTATATATTTTCGAGTGCCGGCGCGCTCGAAATGGCCCTGAATGACCCGGCCCTGCTGAAAAAGGCGCACGAAGCCTGGGGCAAGGCGCACAAGAAGTAATCGTTAACAGGAAGTGATCCCTAGTCAGAGTCCGGCCTTTCTCAACCCTTCCTGAAGTTTGGCGCCGTGGGCAGGGTTGACCAGGCGCCTGCCGTAGGTTTCCACCTTGAAGAAAGGATCGAGCCGGCGCACCGCCGCTGCTGCCTGCTCGGCCTGCGCTGTATCCTGCATCTCGGCTGCGGCTGCAGCCCGCCCGGCCTGCAGGAACACGAGGTCGGGTTCGACCCGCAGGCTGTCGTTGAATGCGGCAAGCGCGTCGCGGTAGCGCCCGGCGAGGTAGTAGGCCATGCCGAGATTGAAGTCCGCTTCCGACGATAGCCGCGGATCGAACCGGCGCGCGGCTTCGGTCGCGGCAATGGACTCCGGAATCCTGCCCAGCCACATAAGCGCACCGCCGCGAAGCTGGTACGCGAGCGCGTCGCTCGCGTTAAGCGCAATCGCGCGGTCGGCTTCGCCGAGGGCCGCGTCGAAATTTCCGGTGAACGTGTGCAGGCTGGCCAGCACGCCGAGCGCGCGCGCGTTTGCGCCCGGGTCATCGGCAGCCAGCGCCCGCTGCGCCGCGGCCTCGGCGCGGCGCACCGCGGCGGCGGGATCCTCGACCCAGCCGAACAAGGCGCGCTGCAGTTCACAGGAGGCGAGCGCCGCGTGCGCCTCCGCATATTTCGGCGATAGCTGCAGCGCCTGATTGAGCAGCGCCATCGCTTCGCGTATGTGCTTGCGGTCGCTGGTCCGCATCAGCTCGCGTGCGCGCAGGACCAAATCGTACGCATCCATGCTCTCCGGCAGTTTTGCCGCGGCACGTTGCTGCTCGAGGCTCGTCAGTTTCACCGCGAGGGCGCCGACAATGTTCTTGACGATGCGGTCCTGGATCTCGAATACTTCCTTGCCTTCGCCTTCATAGTGCTCGGACCATAGCAGTGTGCCCTTGCTCGCGTCCGAAAGTTCCACCGCAACGCGCACGCGGGCGTCGGCCTGGCGCACACTGCCCTGCACCAGGTAGCGCACGCCAAGGTCGCGGCTGATTTCCGCGGGGCTGGCATTGCGGCCTTTGTAGGCCTGCACGGCATTGCGCGCCGAGACGCGCACGCCCGAAAAGCGCCCGAGAGCGGTGATAATGTCTTCCGTTACCCCGTCGCTGAAGTAGTCGCGCTTGGGATCACCGCTCTGGTTGGCGAACGGCAGCACCGCGATCGTCGCGGCCGCGGCATCCGCCGGCTTGGCAAGCCTGGCGCTGAATGAATACCAGAGGGCCGATCCAACAGCGAGTGCGGCCACGGCGGCAATGAGCAAGGCCCGTCGCCATTTCTTTCTTGCAGGAGCGGCTTTTTTCGGAGCCGCGCTTGGCGCGCCCAAGTCCAGTCCGTAGACGCGCACCGGCCGCGCGATGTTCTTTACCGTATGCTCGCCGCGGTCGACGAAGCGCAGCGGAAGCTTGTCGCGCACCTGCTCATAGGCGCTCGCCGAGATTGCGACGCTGCCCGGTTCGCAGATGCCCTCGAGGCGCGCCGCGATGTTGACGCCGTCGCCGTAGATGTCGTCGCCCTCGATGATGATGTCGCCGAGATTGATGCCGACCCGGAGCGCCATGCGTCTCTCCGGCGGCTCGGCAGCCTCGCGCAGCGCGATCGCCGTCTGCACTTTCGCCGCGCACTGCACCGCGTCGACGACACTGGCGAACTCGGCGAGGATGCCGTCGCCGGTGGTCTTGAAAATGCGGCCGCGGAGTCCGGCAATCGCCGGGTCGATCAAATCGGCGCGCAGAAGCTTGAGCCGGGCAAGGGTGCCTTCTTCGTCCGCGCCCATGAGCCGGCTGAAACCGACGATGTCGATGGCCAGTATCGCTGCGAGGCGCCGCTGTACGGCTGGATTCGTCATGGACGAGCATTATACGGGAGGGAAATCCCCCTCGATCTTGCATGGGTCGCAGGTCCCGCATCAATGCAACACGTTTCCGTGTCCGCCGCTACAGAACCCCCATGGCTTGCGGTATGCTTCGCCCCAGGAGGTGTTCATGACGATTTCAACTCAAACTTTGGCCAGAACGAAGCCGGCGCAAGCGAAGTTCAAAGCGAAGACCTGGACCGTCGACGCGGTCGCAGCACTCTACGAACTGCCCTTCAACGATCTGCTGTACCGCGCGCAGGAAATGCATCGCGCGCATTTTGCCGCGGGTGATATCGAACTGGCGGCCCTGCTGTCGATTAAGACCGGCGGCTGCCCCGAGGACTGCGCCTACTGCCCGCAGGCGGCGCGTTACCACACCGGCGTCAAGGCGGAAAAATTGCTGCCTTTGAAGGACGTCGTCGCCGCCGCCGAGGCGGCGAAACAGAACGGCGCAACGCGGTTCTGCATGGGCGCCGCGTGGCGCGAGCCGAAGGCGCGCGACATCGAAAAAGTTCAGGCCATGGTGAGCGCGGTCAAGGCGCTGGGGCTGGAGACTTGCGCCACGCTGGGCATGCTGGACCAGGGACAGGCGCGCCAGCTCAAGCAGTCCGGACTCGATTACTACAACCACAATGTGGACACCGCGCCGGAGTTCTATGACAAGATCATCACCACGCGGGTGTACCAGGAGCGCCTGGACACGCTGGGCCACGTGCGCCAGGCCGGCATCAAGGTGTGCTGCGGCGGCATCGTCGGCATGGGCGAAACGCGGCTGCAGCGCGCCGGGATGATTGCGCAGCTCGCCAATCTCGATCCCTATCCGGAGTCGGTGCCGATCAATCACCTGGTGCAGGTTCCGGGAACGCCGCTGCACGGGACCGCGCCGCTCGACCCGCTGGAATTCGTGCGCACCATCGCGGTCGCGCGCATCACCATGCCGCAGGCCCGCGTGCGGCTGTCGGCCGGGCGGCGCGAGCTCGGCGAGGCGGTGCAGGCGCTGTGCTTCCTCGCGGGGGCGAACTCGATTTTCTACGGCGACAAGCTGCTCACGACGGGCAACCCCGAAGCAGAAGCGGACCGTGCGCTGCTGGAGAAACTGGGACTGAAGACGCGCGCAGAGGGCGGCGGCGTGAATTGCGGCGATTGCAACGTGCCGCAGTTCAGATCAAGCCCATCCCCTTAAGCACCGACAGCATCACGGCGGCGGCCACGACCGAGCCGATCTGGCCGCCGGTATTGACGCCGGCCGCATGCATCAGCAGGTGGTTCTTCTTGTCGTAGAGTTGCCCCTGCGCCTGTACCACCCGCGCGGCCATCGGAAATGCGGAGATTCCCGCGGCGCCGATCAACGGGTTCACCGTGCCGCCGGTCAGCTTGCACACGATCTTGCCGAACACGACCCCGGCCACGGTATCCATGCAGATGGCGATGAAGCCCATGCCGAAAATCATCAGCGTCTGCGGCTTGAGGAAGGCGTGGCCCTCCATGGTGCCGCCGATGGCCAGGCCCAGGAACAGGGTCACGATGTTGGCGATCTCGTTTTCGGAGGCCTTTGTCAGGCGCGCCACCACGCCGCACTCGCGCATGAAGTTGCCGAGCATGATGGTCCCCATCAGCGGCAGCCCCTTGGGCGCGAGCAGGCCGGTCACCAGGGTCACGACGACGGGGAACAGCAGCTTGGTCTGGGGGGACACGCTGCGCTTGATCGGCGCCATCTTGATCACGCGCTCCTTGGGCGTGGTCAGCGCCCGCATGATCGGCGGCTGGATGATAGGCACCAGGGCCATGTAGGAATATGCGGCCACGGAAATCGGCGCCAGCAGCTGCGGCGCGTACTGCGAGGCGACGTAGATCGCGGTCGGTCCGTCGCAGGCGCCGATGACGGCGATGTTGACCGCCTCGAGCTGCGGAAATCCCAGGGGCAGGGCCAGCAGTAGGGAGGGATAGGTAAATCAATCCGGCTGCGAAGCTGGAAGGTCTTTGCCGGCTCGCCCCAATTCGGTGCTTGAAGCGGCCCCGACCCGCGCACATGTGCATTATGTTAGTTTCGCTCCGCTACGCACCCCCGGCAGGGGGCGATCGGAGCGAGTCTAATAGTAAAAGACGCGTAACCCCTGTCCCTCGTCATGATGTGCTCGGTCAGCCACCTGTGCGCAATCCTGATCGCTTCCCGCGACACACCGCCTTTCGTCCTGAGGGATTTTTGCGCCAATTCGTGCACGTCGGCATTGAACTGCCTGTGCTCTTCGATGTGCTGCTCCAATTCAGGGTAGTTGAGCGCCAGCATCATGCTTTCCTCCAATGAAAAATGCTGCTGCAGCAGGCCGAGGAGTTTGATGATTTCAGCCTCGGCGCGCAATTTATCGTCGCCGGTCGGCCCGCCGAATATGCTCATGATGCAGTCGAAAATTCGCCTGTGCTGGAAATCGATCGCAGGTATTCCGATCAGGTACTCGTCCTTCCATATCAAGTCCTTCATGCTTTCTCTGCCGGGAAATCGCGAATACGTCCCTATCGGAACCGGGGTCGGTCTTTGCGGCGATGCCGGGACTACATGTCCGGGCCGGTCCAGCGCTCATCCACGTCCGCGAAGAAATGAAGATCACCGGCGAACGGGGTTACCTCGTGGTTTACGCGCAATTCAGCTTCCGCCACCGCGGAGTCCAGGCGCAGAAAACAGGAGCATTTGCGGATTTTTCCGGTCTTCACCACGATGATTCTCAGATGCGTCACTTTTCCGTATTTCGCGCATACCGATTCAATCGCCAACATCAGGCTTTGTTCGTTCAGGAACGGCGGAAAGCCGTTTTTCAGGGCTTTGTTCATAAGCGCGCCTGGTTGGATGTCACTGTCAGCAGCGGAGTCCTGGCATGCGGCTCGACCGTCCTAGCCCGCGTAGCGTTCCGATGGTCAATTTCGTCACCCTGACCGGCGGCGATTGCAGCCGCATCCATCCGGCAGCCGCCGATCAGGACTGCCAGGGGGTGGAGGGCTGCAATCGGATCTACCCGGACTTCTTCAACCGGCGCACAAGCTCATGGTTGTTATCGTTTTCATTGCAAACAGCGTCGCATGGTGTGGCCCAATGATGGGACTGGCAAGCACAATTGGGTTCCTTTTTGGCACATGGGTATTTATCTGCGTCCGGCTTGGGCGCCCGCCCGGGCGTATGTTCGCGGCCGCACAGACTTTGCTGCCGGCGAAGTCATAATTGGCGCGAGGGCAGAAGGCATATTATTGCCGGGGCCTGCGCGCCTACTGCCCGCGCGCAAGCAAATGAAAACCATCTGGACCATGAAGCTATTCACCGGACTGAAGAAGATCAGGGAGTTTGAAAGGCTGCAGCTGCCTTTCTTCAAGTCGCTCATCGATTTCGATATCGTGATCGAGATCGGATTTCACGAGGAGCAGGAGCAACCGCTGACGCTGAAACAGCTGTTTCTCCTGAATCTGACTTCGCGCACGACGGTACGCCGCAAACTGGCCCGGCTTATCCAGCAAGGAATCGTAATCCGGCTCAAACACGCGAACGATCATCGCGCCAGCGTCCTGAGCATATCTCCGACCGGCATCAAACTGCTGGGCAATTATGGCGGCACGCTCACGGCAATTTCCGCCATGCATTTCATGCACGAAGCAGAGGCCCTGTCCGCCGCGGCGGCCTGAGCGGCGTCCCCGCGGGCGCGCGTTGCCGCCACAGCGGGCGGCCAGCAGCGGTCAAGCGTCGTTCCCGGCTGCCGTGCGACTGTCGCGCCCACGTGAAAGCGTCGCTGCCGGCGACCAACGAACCTACAGGAAATACATCGGGGCAAGTCCAAGCAGCGCCAGACCGAGCAACAAGCCAAGGCTCTGCGCGCCTGTCCGCCGCGGCGCCAAGGCGTAGGCATAAAACCCCTTCACGACATTATTGCTCGCCGCTGCCACGAGTATGCCGGACGCGGCCAGGGTCAATGGTGTCAGCGAGGGTGCCGCCTGCGTCAACCCCATGATGAACGGATCGACGTCGGTCACGCCCATGATTGCCGCAAGAACGTAAATTCCGCCCTCCCCCAGATGGACGACGACGGCATGCGTTGCGACCAGCAAGGCCACGAACAATCCGGCAAACACGAATGCGGCGCTGAGCGCGAGCGGATTTTCCGGTTCGTAATCGCGTTTCAGGTCCGCGGACTCGGCGTCTCCCCGGCGCGACCAGAGCCAACCGGCGCAAAGGGCGATACCCGCCAGCACGGCAAATGACGGAGCCAGGCGCAGCATCAGCTCGCGGTTGAACAGCCCCAGCAGTATGGCCAGGCGCAGGTACATCACGCCCGAAGCCATCAGGATCGCGCCCGAGTAAAGATGCGGGCGTTCCTCGCGCGACGCTCTCTTGGCCATGGCCACCGTCGTGAGCGTGGATGAATACGCCCCTCCGAGAATCGCCGCGAGGATCACGCCGCCCTGCGCCTTGGTCAGCCGCAGCAGCACATAGCTGCCGTAGGAGATTGCACTGACGGCGACCACCACCAGCCACGTCTTGAACGGGTTGAGACGGTATTCGGTGAATTGTTCATCCGGCAAGATGGGCAGAATGATCGCCGTGAGCAGCAAGAATTTGGTGAAGGTCAGTATGTCCTCCGGGCCGATGCGCTTGGCCAGCCCTTCCAGAAACGCCTTCAGTTCGAGCAGCATGATGCTCGCCACGCTGATCGAGGTGGCGATCCAGAACTGCTCGTGGGAGACCAGCGCACCCACCATATAGGTGGTCAGCGCGGACATCTCCGAGGTTATCCCCGCCTGCGGCGACGCCAGGAGCTTGTGCCAATAGGACAACCAGAGGAATCCGGCGACCGCAAGCAGTCCCAGCGCCTGCGGCAGAATGTCGGGCCCCGACAGCATCGCCATGGAGTAGCCGATCAGTCCGATCAACGGGAAGGTGCGCACGCCACCAAATACATGGTGCTCGTCGCTGGCCTTGCGCTCCTCGCGTTCCAGACCGATCAGAAACGACAGAAACAGGACGAGGAAGATCTTTACGCCTTGCGGCGGTAGCCATTCAACGAGCGTCATCGTTTCGCCCTAGCGCGCGCCGCTTCCGGCATCACCTGTGACATAGCTCCCGCATTCCTTGCGCCCCGTACCCCGGTCCGGCCTTCCGGCGGCGACCGTCAATCCCTGCCGCCTTACTGCGCCCCTTTGAGGATCATGTCGTTCTTGACCGATTTCACGCCCTTGACGGCCTTGGCTACCTTCACCGCCTTGTTGATAGCGGCGCGGGACCTGACGAAGCCCGTCAACTGAACCACGCCCTTGAAGGTTTCGACGTTTATTTCGGCTGACTTGAGCGTAGGCTCTTCCAACACCGCCGCCTTCACCCTGGCGGTAATGACGGCGTCGTCGATATATTCGCCGGTGGATTCCGTCTTCGCCGCGGATGCGGAGGATTTCTCCTTTGCTGGCTTGCTCGCGTCCGCAGCCGGCACCAGCGCCTTGGCGTCGGCCTTGGCCCCCGCGTCGCCTGGTTTGTGGCATTTCACGCAATCGGCCGCAGCCTTGACGGCGAACGCCTTCCCGCCGTCATGACAGGTTCCGCAGAACTTGCCTTCGTTCATCGCGGCCATGGTCATCTTGTCGCCGCCTTTTTTCATTTCGAACAGCTTGGGCTTGCTATGGCAATCGGCGCATTTGAAGCCCTTGTCCGCATGTACCTTGCCATCGAAAGTCACTTTGCCCATGGGGCTGGCGAACTCCACCGTCTTGCCCGGCGGAACCGCCATGACGTTCGCGATCGAAAGCATCAGCGCCGCAAGTACCGCCAATAGTCCCGCAACTTTCATTGTTTTCCCCTTCAAGGTGTCTGCAAGAACGTCTCCATAGGCGCAGGAACGCCGGATCTGTCTTGCTGCCGAAGATTAGATACCTCGCCCGCGCAAGCTTCTGTGCGACAGCGAACATACAGAGGGGGGACGTCTTCCGCATCGCCCGGGACACAGGCCGCGGCCGTCCGGGTGCTGGCGCAGGCCGGTGTCGGCGCGCCGCCGCTGGATAACGCCGCGGATTGGCGCGGCAGGCGCCGAGGCGCCTTCGCCCTCAGCGTCGCACGGAATCGCGGCGCGCGTGAATCCGCTGCAGTTCCGCAATCACCGCGCAAACAGCCTGTTTGCGTATTGCCGCAGGGTCGTGTGCGTCCGTAACCGCTCCGGCTTCGCCGCTCTCCAACAGCGCCAGCTTGTCGAACAGCCGCAGGGCCCGTTGCGTATCGTAGCCGGTCGCGAAGTAAATGGCCGCCCCGACGGCGTCCGCCTCGCGCTCCTGCAACTGCGCCGTGGGGTGAAAGGCAGCAGCGTAAGAATCCTTGGCGAGAAACTCCATGAGCGCCGTGCCCGCGGTGGGGACCTTTTCCTTCCCCAGAAATTCCGCCATGAACGAGAGCTTCATCGTAGCGTGCCCGGCTACGACATGCGCCGCCTCGTGCGCGAGGATCAACGCGAGTTCGTCGTCGTTGAGTTGCAGCGTGCGCACGAACTTCGCGTCCACCAGTATGGTTTCCCCGGGGAACGCCGCTGCCCCGTGACCGAAGTCCTCGATCAATATGGCCTTCCAGGAGGCATAGGCAAAACGCGGGTCGATGGCGGCCACCGCCGCGCCGACCGCAGCCATGACGGCATCGACCCGCGCGTTGAAAGCAGGGTCCTTGTCCAGCGTCTGGTCCTTGAGCGCCGTGCGCACATAGCTCGCCGCCAGCCCGCGCCAAGCCGCGGCGGCCTCGGACTCCGGATAGGCGGCCCGGCCCTGCGGCCTGCCATCCGGCGGAAACTGCGCAAGACAGACGCCGCCGAAAAACAAAAGCGCCACTGCGATGCACCTCTTCATGGCTCCCTCCACCCCAGTTGCATCGGCGGGCCCGCGCGTTTGCGCAGACATCCCGGGTATACCGGCGGGATGCCGCTGCGAAGCGAGTATGTGGTTTCGCTGCGAAAAGCACAATAGGACAGTTTCGTCTGTGTGCTGGCGCACATATGGCTCTGGATTTTTCGACCTATCGGGGCTGACCGCGCCCGCTTCCCCGGTCAAGGCGGCGGTCACACCGATCCGGCGCCGGGCGCCGGCGCGGCGGCATGCGCCCAGGGCAAGAATCCCCGCGATATGTACGCCAACGCATAGAACGCCGCGGCCGCGTGGCGGAAACTGGCAAAACGGACGGGGAGCAACAGGCTGCCACGAACGCGCGAGGTGCGATATGGCGAATCTGAATCTTATAGGCACAGCCGGAAACTCCGGCGATTTGTTTGGCGACACTCCCATCCCTGAGCGGGACAG
>SCTX01000012.1 GCA_004298385.1 Betaproteobacteria bacterium
CGGTGAGGGAGGACTGGTGAGAGCGAAAAGGTGTTGATGTTGTCAATACGTAATGTATGCACGACCCGTCGTTCCTTGGCGCAATCTGAGTGCTTACGCCGGATCCAAAAGTGCCAATCACCTTTCAGGAAATCGGCCATGCGCTGGAGCACTTCCTCACACTTCCTCGTGCGCCTGATGTTCTGCTTGTTTGCGCACGACACCGGCATCTTCCGGCCCAAGAAGGCTAGGGCGATATCGCTTTCGCTGATGATGGTTTTCGCCTCGCTGTGCGATGTGGCCGCGGCGCAGGACTATGCGCAGGTGAAGCCCGGCGTCGAGCTGCAATTCCCGCGCGATCACGGCAGCCATCCGCAATTCCGCACCGAGTGGTGGTACCTCACCGGCTGGGTGAAGGATGCGCGCGGCCGCGATCTCGGCATACAGATCACTTTCTTTCGCAACCGCCCGCGCGTGGCCGAAAGCAATCCGAGCCGCTTCGCGCCGCGCCAGCTCCTGTTCGCGCACGCGGCGCTGGCCGATGCCAAGACCGGAAAGCTGCTGCACGACCAGCGCGCCGCGCGCGCGGGTTTCGGCCTGGCCGAGGCGCTGGAGGGGCGCACCGATTTAGCCATCGACGATTGGTCGCTCAGGCAGACCCCGGGCGGCTACAGCGCCAGCATAGCGACGCGCGAATTCTCCTACGCCCTCGATTTCAAAGTGACGCAGCCGGTTCTGCTGCAAGGCGATCGCGGCCTGAGCCGCAAGGGGCCGAAACCGCAGCAGGCGAGCTACTATTACAGCCAGCCGCAACTGGCGGTTTCGGGTTCGATCACGGTCAAGGGCGAAAAGCGCGAGGTCAGCGGCACGGCCTGGCTCGATCACGAGTGGGCTAGCGAATACCTTGCCGGGGAGGCGGCAGGTTGGGATTGGGCCGGATTGAATCTCGCGGATGGCGGGGCCTTGATGGTGTTCCGCATGCGCGACAAGCAGGGCGGCACGCTCTGGGCGGGGGGAAGCTTGCGTGCCGCCGGCGCGCGCGCGCTCTCTCTCTCGCCGGGCGAAGTCCGTTTCCAGCCCTTGCGCCGCTGGCGCTCGCCGCGCAGCCAAACCGAGTATCCGGTCGCGCTGCGGGTGCGGGCGGGCGATATCGAATTCGAACTCGAACCGATGATGGACGACCAGGAATTCGACGCTCGAGCGAGCACCGGCACCATCTACTGGGAAGGCGCGGTGTCGGCGAAAAGCGGCGGCAAGCTACTGGGCTCAGGCTATCTCGAACTCACCGGCTACTGGCGGCCGCTGCGTTTGTGAGGCGGGCGTGATCTTCGGTGAAAGGCGGGCACGTTCGCCCTGAAGCGGACGCGCCGGTTTTGAGCGCGGCCCCCAAGCCAGCCAACGTTCAAAGCGTCTTCAACACCTTGCGCAGCACCTCCATCATCCGGTCGATGTGCTGCTTCTGCGCCACAAAGGCGGGGGCGAGGATGGCGGTGTCGCCGGTGGTCTTCAGATGCAGGCCGGATTCATACAGGCGCTTTTGCAGCTCGTGGCCGCGCGCGCCGGGCGCGCCCGCGGGGGCAATGTCGAACGCCGCCATCGAGGCATAGCCGCGGATATCGGTGACGATGCCCATGTCCTTCAGCGAGAAAACGGCGTCGAGGAAGTAGGGCGAGAGCGCGCGCGCCCGCTGGAACAGCCCGTCTTTCTCGTAGATGTCGAGCGCGGCCAGCGCGGCTGCGCACGATACCGGGTGCGCCGAATAAGTATAGCCATGGAAGAATTCGACCGCTTGCGCGCCGGCGGAATCGATCACCGTGCGATAGATACGCTCGCTCGATGCCACCGCGCCCATGGGTTGCGCGCCGTTGGTGAGCGCTTTGGCCATGGTGAGGATATCGGGCGTGACGCCGAAGCTTTGCGCCGCAAAATTCGAGCCCATGCGGCCGATGCCGCAGATCACCTCGTCGAACACCAGCAGCAGCTTGTTGGCGTCGCAGATCTCGCGCACGCGTTTCAGGTAGCCTTTCGGCGGAACCAGGCAACCGGTTGAGCCGGCCACCGGCTCGATGAATACCGCGGCGATATTCTCCGCGCCGTGCAGATTGATCAGCCGGGTCAGGTCTTCGGCCAGTTCGACGCCGTGATCGCCTTCGCCGCGCTGGAACTGATTCTGCGGGACGTGGGTATGGCGCATGTGGGCGACGCCGGCAAGGCCGACGCCGAAAGCGCGGCGGTTATTCGCCATGCCGGACAGTGCCACGCCGCCGAAACCCACGCCGTGGTAGGCGCGCTCGCGCGAGATGAACACCTGGCGCTCGGCTTGACCGCGCGCGCGATGGTAGGCAAGCGCGATTTTCATCGCCGTGTCCACCGCTTCGGAACCCGAGTTGGTGAAAAACACGCTGTTCAGGTCGCCCGGAGTCATCTTGGCGATGCGCCCGGCGAGTTCGAAGGCCTTCGGATGAGCGCGCAGGAAGGACGGGATGAAATCGAGTTCCATCAGTTGCTTGCGCACGGCTTCCGCGATCTCGGGGCGGGCGTGGCCCGCGGCCACGCAGAACAGCCCGGAGGATGCGTCGAGGATCTTGTCCCCGCGCTGGTTCCAGTAATACATGCCCTCGGCCTTTACCGCCATCATCGGGTGCGCGCGGAAGTCCTTGTTCGGGGTGAACGGCATCCAGTAGTGGCCGGGCGCGAGGGTGCCCGCCGGGGTTTGCAGGCGAGATTCGGGATGTCCCATGATGGCGCTCCTTTGAGAATCTGTTTGAAAATGAGGGGATCCCTCCCTTCATGCTTCCCTATCTCGATCCGTCGCAAAATTCGTTTTGCAACGGGTTCTAAGTATTCTTCGGACCGGTACAGTTTCGCCCTATTTGCTTCCCTTGACTAGTGCCGGATGCGGTGTTTGCATGAGTCCGGCGCCTGGGGAAAAGGTGGGAATCCTCCAGCAGGAATTCGAAGCCGTCGTCGTGCATCGCCCTAGCGCTCAGGCCTTGAGTTCGATGCCTTGCGCCGCGGCGTGGCGCTCGGCCGACAGGATGGTATTACACAGCAGCATCGCAATGGTCATAGGGCCGACTCCGCCGGGAACGGGCGTAATCCAGCCCGCGCGCTCGCGCGCGGCGCCGTAATCCACGTCGCCGACCAGCTTCCCGTTGGGCGAGCGGTTAATGCCGACGTCGATCACCACCGCGCCGAGCTTTATCATTTCCCCGCCGATCGCGCCTGGCTTGCCGACGGCGGAAACGAGCACGTCGGCGCGCCGAGTGTGATCGGCCAGTTGCCGGGTTTGAGAGTGGCACAGGGTGACGGTGGCGCCCGCCTGCAACAGCAGGAGCGCCACCGGCTTGCCGACGATATTGCTGCGGCCGACCACCACCGCCTCCTTGCCGCGCAGGTCGAGGCCGGTCGATTTCAGCATTTCCATGATGCCTGCCGGCGTGCACGGCAGGAAGCGCGGATGTCCGGCGAGCAGGCTGCCGAGGTTGCGCGAGTGCAGGCCGTCCACGTCCTTGTCGGGGGAAATGCGCTCGATCACGACCGACGGCACAAGCTGGGCAGGCAGCGGCAACTGCACCAGGATGCCGTGGATGCCTGCGTCGGCATTGAGCCGGTCGATGACGCCGAGCACGGTCTCCGCGGTGCTGTCGCCGCCGAGCAAATGCTCTTCGGAGCGAATACCGATTTCGCGGCACGCCCTGATCTTGTTGCGCACGTATACCTGCGAAGCGGGATTGTCGCCCACCATGACCACGGCGAGTCCGGGCGCGATGCCGAGCGCATTGAGGCGGTCGGCGCGCAGTTTCCAGTCGGCGCGCAGTTTCTGCGCGATCTGCTTGCCGTCGAGGATCAGGGCCGTCATGGCGTGCCCTGGAGCGCGCGCGAGTAGCGTATAAGCTTGCCGGAAATGATCATCGCTGGTTCGACAGGTTGGTTCAAAAGGATAGCAGTCTAACCGCTCGGTCCTGCGGCTTCAAATGCGGCGTGTGTCGGCAACACCCGGATTCGGGTAAACTCGCGGCTGGAAAAATCCGGCGCACAAGAACCAGGGCGCGTTTCAGACCAGCCCACGCCCGTTGGAAGGGGAGGAATTCAGCTTGGATACAGCCTAAAAAACTCGTTTGAAAATGACGGAATACCTCCCCTTGCTTCCCTGTCATTGGCCCCTTGCAATATCCATTTTGCAAGGGGTATTAAGGTGAAACCATTGATGTCGGCATCCGGTCCATCCGCCTTCGTCAGCGCAGGTGGCCGCAGCCTCGAATTCCGGCGCATTGCCGCAGCCGCCGACGGCCCGACCCTGGTGTTCTTGCACGAGGGCCTGGGTTCGATCAGCCAGTGGCGGGACTTTCCCGACCGTATCGTGGAAGCGACCGGTCTGCCCGCTGTCATCTACGCGCGCTATGGCTATGGCCAGTCGGAGGTGCTGCAGCAGCCGCATGGCGTCGATTTCATGCACCGCGAGGCGCTGGAGTCCTTGCCGGAACTGCTGCGCGCGCTTGGCATAGCGCGCCCCATTCTGATCGGCCACAGCGACGGCGCATCCATTGCGCTGATTTATGCCGGTTCGGGTCATCCGCTTCGGGGCTTGGTGGTGATGGCGCCGCACGTATTCGTCGAAGACATCACCATCGATAGCGTCGTCGCCGCGAAGCGGGCGTTCGAGACCACCGATCTGCCGCGGAAGCTCGCGCGCCATCACCGCGACCCGTCGAAGATGTTTTACGGCTGGAGCGACGTGTGGCTGGCGCCTGAGTCGCGCGGCTGGAACATCGAGAGCTTCCTGCCCGCGATCAAGTGCCCGCTGCTCGCGATCCAGGGGCATGAAGACGAGTACGGCAGCATGGCTCAGGTCGATGCCATCGCGCGCCAGGCGGGCGGCCCGGTGAAGGTGCTGAAACTCGAGCATTGCGGGCATTCCCCGCAACAGGACCAGCCCGAGATCGTTGCCGCGGCCATCGCCGAAATCGTCGAGCGCTGCAGCGGGCGGGGCGCCGCAGTCTGATCTCGCAGCCGCCGTAGGAGAAAACGCGCAGGCCGTGGTCCCGGTCTGGTCCCGCACTGCGCGTTTCTCACATTCCCGACTTGAGCATCCACACCTGCGGCTGCACCGGCCAGGCGCCGCGCGCTAGCATACGCGCGCCCTCGAACACGAGATAGCTTTCTCGCCCGTAGTGCGGCAGCGGCGTCGTCAGCGCCGCAAGCGACTGCGCGTCCCGCGCCGAGACCAGCACGATGATGCGCCCGTCGCCGGCGCGGGCGGTCCACACCTGCGCGCTGCCGCGCGCGGCGGCAAGCATCGCCGGCCGCGCCGTCATGCCTTCGCCAGCCAGCCAGGCATCGATGTCGGCGTGCAGCCCGGCGACGAGCAGCGTGGATGCGCTGGTGCGCTCCGCCGGGGCGCGCTCGAACAGCCTTGCGGCGAGCTCGCGCGCGGCTGCCTGCGCCGCGGCGTCCGCGCTCGGCGTAATCAGCGCCGGATGCTCGGCCAGCATCGCCTCGCGCAGGATCGGTGGCGCTTCCGTCGCAGCCAGCCTGCGCAACAGGCGCAACTCGGGATCCAGTGCGATCTGCAGCGGTTCGGCCGGCAGATCGAGCACCGCGGTGCCGCGTTCGCGCGACAGTTCTACGCGCCGCGTTATTTCGCCGCCGGCGGTGCGGATGGCGAGCGGAACTGAAAGCACGTAGGCGGGCGCGTCTTGCGCAAGCGTCACGCTCAACTGCCAGCCGCCGGCGACAGCTTCGGCCCGCGCGTCGGCGATGCGCAATTGCGGCGCACCCGGACGTGCCAGCCATTGCTCGAAGAAGGCGGCGAGGTTCTTGCCCGAAGCGCGCTCGAATGCGCGGCGCAGATCGTCCCAGGAGGCGACGCGAAAGCGGTTCTCGCTCCAGAACCCGCGCACGCCCGCATCGAACGCGGTAACCCCGACGGCATCGCGCAGCATGAAGAACAACATCGCCGATTTGTTGTAGCCGACGATTTGCGCTGCGCCGTGGGTGCGCGAGCTGAAACGAGCGAGAGGCGCATCATCGCCCGGCGGCATGGCCGCATAGTCGCGTAGCCAGGCGAGGCGCATGGTGCTCGCTGCCTCGCGGCTCGCGCGCTCGCTGTAGGCGTAATCGGCCATGAAGTTGGTGAGACCCTCGGACCAGTTGCCGCGCGCGTAGTCGGGGTAGACGCCGTTGCCCCACCAATTGTGCAGCACTTCATGCCCGAGCGAAGTCGCGCGGATGAAGGGCAGGCGCAGGACATCGATACCCAGATAGGCGAGGGTGGGCAGGCCGAAGCCGGTGGGGGTGGGGCTGGACACCACGCTGAATTCGGAGAACGGATAGGCCCCGATCCAGCGCTCGTACAGGTCGAGATAGCCGGCGATGGAATCGAGATAGCCGGACGCGAGCCCGGCGATCTCGGCATGAAAATAGCTGCGCAGCCGCACTTCGCTGCCGGCCGCGGTGCGCGCGCGCCGCTCCTCGATGCGGTACGGGCCGGCCATCAGCGCTATGCCTTCCGCGGGCCGGCGGAACTCAAAGCGCGCGCGATAGCGGCCGCCGGTCTGGCGCTCTTCGACCAGACGCCCCGGCACGAGCCCACGCTGCTCCGCCGGCAAATCGAGTTCAAGGCTGTAGCGCTCGAGCGCTCCGTCCACCGCCGGATACCAACCCGATCCGGAGGGAAGAAACGTGCCCTCCTTGCCGCTCGCTGGCTCGGCGTAAGTGAGCGTGCCGCGATGATCGAGATTGCGCTCGAGCGGGGCGAGTTCACCGCTCCAGCGCAAGTCGACGCGGCGCGCCGCGGGCAGCGCAATCCGCTGAAATCCGCGGTCCGGCTTGGGCGGGACCTCGGTGCGGCGAGCGTCGACGAGCAGCGAATCGACGCGGAAGCGCGCCGACAATACCAGGATCGCGGCGCGCGGGGCATCGAAGCGTATGCTGTCGCGTCCTTCAAGAAAGCGGCTGTCCGGCTCGATCCGCACCCTGATCTGGTGAGCCGCGGGACTAGCGGCCATCGCCGCGGCCGGGAGCGCAAGCGTGCAAATCACTGCGGCGAAAAAGGCGGTCCGCCGGGTCATTTTTTCGCGGGAAACTTGGCCGTCAGTTCGATCAGCTCGTCTCGACGCTTGACCTTGAGCGGAAGCCAGGTTCCCGGCGCCATGCGGCCGACGATGGCTCTTACGTCGCCGGTCGTTTTGACCGGCGTGCCTGCGACTTCGACCAGGACATCGCCCGCGCGCAGATCCGTTGCTGCGGCGATGCTGCCCGCCGTTACCGAGGATACCTTGACGCCATCGGTCGCGGCTTGCACCAGAATGCCCAAGCGCGGCGGCGCCGGCGCGGCTTGCGCGGCAGGCATGCCGAAGACGGCCGTCGCCAGGTCCGCGGAAAATTGGCCGCAGTCGGCGTCCGTGTCCCAGGGCAGAAGCGAGGCAATGTGTTTGATTCCCAGGTCCTGAAGCTGGCGCGGCACGCCGTCGCCATGCGCAGTGTGCCGGTTGCCCATCACGCCGACGATCAGCGCATCCGGGTTGCGCGCGGCGGCGTCCGCGAGCGCCTGCGCCATCGCCCTATCCCAGACGAGCTGCGCCTCGACGAAGTTGCGGAACCCCGGGTCGGTGCGCGCCGGGTCGGGTTCTTGCTTGTCCGGGTGCTGCGTGTAGCTTGCGAACAGGCGCTCGAGATAGGCCTCGCCGGCCGGGGCCGGGGCGGTGAGGCCCTCGCGCTTTTCCGGCGGCACGGCCGCGAGACCCTTCGCGCCCACCGTGCGCACGAAGTCGCGCTCGACGTTGAGCGCCACCATCGGAATGCGGTTCAGGCGCGCAAAGTGAAACAGCGGTAGATAGAACGCGGCTTCGTATCCCCAGACGCGGGACCAATCGCTTGCCTTGAGAAATTCTTCCTCGCTCAGTTCCCCTGCCACCCAGCGGTCGAGCGCGCCCTGTACCCGGCGCGGAAACATTTCAAAGCCGAGCACGAGTTTCGGGCGCAGGGCCGCAAGCGCAGCCACGGTCTGCAGTTCCCAGCGGTGGTGATCGGCGTTATCGTGAGATTCGCCGAGCAGCGCCACCTGCGCTGTTGCCGCGCGCCCGAGAATTTCCGGCGCCGCGATGCGACCGCCGCCCGGCACGCTCCATTCGCCCACCGGCACGCACGCGCCGCCGTCGCGCGCGGGCGTCGCGGGGAGGGTCGTCGCGGCAGCGAAGATCCTCGCCGCGGCGGCGAGGCCGATGGCGTACGCGCCGATGCGCACTTTCGCGCGAATGAAATCGGACATCGAGGAATTGTACCGGACTTCACTCGCGCCGCGACCAAGGAAATCTTCTATAATGGCGCGGCAGATTTCGAGTGCTTGACGAGACGAGGGGACAAGGGCGGGGAAGGAAGGGTCCCGCCCCTTCCTTGGCCCCGCGTGCTCCCCTAAATCCGTCGCCTAACGCTAATGCTGTGAGGCGCCCTTGGACTATTCACCGAAAAGGAACCACATGAGTTACGCGTTGCCCGAATTTCTGGCCCATGCGGTGGCATTGGAGCAGGAAGCCGCCGACAGATATCTAGAACTCGCCGATATGATGGAGGCTCACCGCAACGACGCCGTCTCAACGGTGTTCCGGAGCATGACCCGTTTTTCGCAAATGCATTGCGATGCGATCAAGGCCAGAGCCGGTTCGATCGAACTGCCGCGGTTGAAATCCTGGGAATACCGCTGGCGCTCGCCTCCGGAAGTGGGCGGCGAGGAGGGCTTCGATTACATGATCGAGGCCTACAACGCGTTGAAATACGCGCGCCAAAATGAATCGCGGGCGATGCAGTACTACCGTTCGGTGGCCGAAGAATCGACGGATGCCGAGGTGCGGCGTCTGGCGACGGAATTTGCCTATGAGGAAACCGAGCATGTTGCGGCACTGGACAAATGGATCGCGCTGACGCCGCGGCCATCCTTGACCTGGCGGGACGATCCCGATCCGCTTCCGCCCGCCGTTTGAGCGACCCCGCTTTTTTTCCCGTTGCGATTTCAGACGAGGATGAAGCGATGAGCGCCGGCGCCACCGAACTCAGACACGACGCCGAAGTCATCGGCCTGGTCGGCTTCGCGCATATGCTGTCGCATTTCCTGCAGTTGATCCTGGCGCCGCTGTTTCCGCTGCTCAAGGACGAATTCGGCGTCGGCTATGCCGCGCTCGGCCTGATGGTCTCGGTCATGTATTCCGTCTCCGGCGTTTCGCAGACCATGGCCGGCTTCATCGTCGATCGCTATGGCGCGCGCCGCGTGCTGTTGTTCGGCATGGCCGCGTTTTCCCTGGCGCTGCTGCTAACCGGCCTGGCGACTTCGTACTGGATGCTGGTAGCGATCGCGCTGTTGGCGGGTATCGGCAACAGCGTGTTCCACCCGGCCGATTTTGCCATCCTGAACGCCAAGGTGAACCCCAAACGGCTCGGCCATGCATTCAGCACGCACGGCATCTGCGGCAATTTCGGCTGGCTGACGGCTCCGGTATTCAGCATCGGCATCTCCACCGCTTACGGTTGGCGCGCGGTGACCATTGCAGCCGGCGTTCTCGGGCTGCTGATCACCGCCATCGTCGCGAGCCGTAGGGCCTTAGCCACGGTACAGGCGGATGCGGGTGGACGGCGCGCGCAGGGAGCGCGCATGGGCGGGCTGAGGCAGGACATGCGCTCGCTCATGTCCAGGCCGGTGCTGAAGTGCTTCGCTTTTTTCACCTTCTGTTCGATGGCGTTGATCGGCTTGCAGATGTTTTCGGTTTCGGTGATCACGACCTTGTATGGCGCGCCCCTGGTTACCGCGAGCGCGGCGCTGACGGGTTTTCTGTTCGGCGGCATCATCGGCATCGTCGCGGGCGGATTCGCGGCGGCGCACAGCGGCAGGCATAATCTGGTTGCGGCGACGGGCGTACTGATCGGCGCAACGCTCACGCTGCTCCTGGCGAGCGGCATGTTGCCGGTGTGGCTGTTGACCGGCGCCATGACCCTGGTCGGATTCTTCGTCTTCTCCGCCCAGCCATCGCGCGATATCCTGGTGCGCGGCGCGGCGCCCCCTGGGGCGACCGGCAAGGTGTACGGCTTCGTCTACTCGGGCCTCGACTTGGGCGCGTCGCTGTCGCCGCTGTTGTTCGGCTGGCTGCTCGATCAGCACCTGCCGCAATGGGTATTCGGCGGGGCATCCCTGTTCATGCTGGTCGCCGTCGCGGCAGTGGTCACGCTGCGCCCGCGGCGGGCCGCGGACGCCGAACCGGGACCGGGCGCAATGCCGGAAAAATCGCCGTCGTAGCCGCAAGCAAGCGTTGAGCTTGCCGCGCCCGGCCGCATCCGGCCGCGCTCGTGAAAGGGCGCCCGACGAAGAAGGAGCGCAGGCAGATCCACCGCTTCACCGGGGATTGAATTAGACGCGGAGCCGGGTCCGCTTTCCGGTAGAATCGCGCCTCTTCCGGCCACACCCCAGAAACGGAAACGCCTTGATCGTCACCTCCGGCATCACTATCCAGTTCGGCGCCAAGCCCCTGTTCGAGAACATCTCGGTCAAGTTCGGCGAGGGCAACCGCTACGGCCTCATCGGCGCCAACGGCTGCGGCAAATCCACCTTTATGAAAATCCTCGGCGGCGGCCTCGATGCGAGCGCGGGCAGTGTCGCGGTCGACCGCAACGAGCGCGTGGGCAAACTGCGGCAGGACCAGTTCGCCTACGAGGATGAGCGCGTGCTCGACGTGGTGCTGATGGGGCACGAAGAGATGTGGCAGGCAATGAGCGAGCGTGACGCGATCTATGCCAATCCGGACGCGAGCGAGGAAGATTACATGCACGCGGCCAACCTGGAGGCGCGCTACGCCGAATTCGGCGGCTACACCGCCGAGGCGCGCGCGGGTGAGTTACTGCATGGCGTGGGCATTCCGATCGAGCAGCACTCTGGCCCGATGAGCGCGATCGCACCGGGCTGGAAGCTGCGCGTGCTGCTGGCGCAGGTGCTGTTCGCGGATCCGGACATCATGCTGCTGGATGAGCCGACCAACCACCTCGACATCAACTCGATCCGCTGGCTCGAGAACGTGCTGAACGCGCGCAGCTCGACCATGATCATCATTTCCCACGACCGGCATTTCCTGAACAGCGTGTGCACGCACATGGCCGACATGGACTACGCCACGCTGCGCGTCTATCCGGGCAACTACGACGACTACATGCTCGCCTCGACCCTGGTGCGCGAACAACTGCTCGCGGCCAACACCAAGGCGAAGGAGAAAGTGGCCGAATTGCAGGAGTTCGTGCGCCGCTTCTCCGCCAACAAATCCAAGGCGCGCCAGGCGACTTCGCGTGCGCGCCAGATCGAGAAAATCAAGCTCGAGGACGTGAAGCCCTCCAGCCGCCAGTATCCCTACATCCGCTTCGACATGGACGAACGCGAAAAGCTCCACCGTCTCGCGGTGGAAGTGAAGGGCTTGTCCAAGAGCTACGACAGGCCCCTGATCAAAGGCCTCGATCTCGCCATCGAAGCCGGGGAGAAAGTCGCCATCATCGGCCCCAACGGCATAGGCAAGACCACGCTGCTGCGCTGCCTTCTCGGTGAAATGCAGGGCGGCCTGAAGCCGGATTACGGCACGGTGAAATGGGCGGAAAAGGCGCGCCCCGGGTATTGTGCCCAGGATCATGCCGCCGATTTCGCCGGAGACGCGACGCTGTTCGACTGGGTCGGGCAGTGGCGGCGCGAGGGTGACGACGACCAACTGGTGCGCGCCACCCTGGGGCGGCTCTTGTTCACCGGCGACGACGCCAAGAAATCCATCAAAGTGATTTCCGGCGGCGAGGGCCAGCGCATGGCCTTCGGCAAACTGATCCTGCAAATGCCCAACGCGCTGCTGATGGACGAGCCGACCAACCACCTCGACATGGAATCGATCGAATCTCTCAACGGCGCGCTCGAGCGCTACCAGGGCACGCTGGTTTTCGTGTCGCACGACCGCGAGTTCGTGTCCTCCCTCGCCACGCGCATCATCGAGATGAAGCCGCCCGAGGGCAGGCAGGTCGGCGCGGCGATCACCGATTTCCGCGGCAGCTACGAGGAATACCTGCAGCAGCAGGGGTTGGGTTGATAGAAAGCTATTTCTTTTTCGCCTTCTTGCTGTTCTGGCGTATCCAGGCGGCGAAGTCCGATTCGGTCAACTCTCCGGCGGCGACGGCTAGCATGGCCTTGGTCGCTTCGATCTGGCTGGCGCAAAGCCGGTAGCCGTTCAGCGCGAGAAACAGGCCGACTGCGAGGAATGCGGCCCGCTTGTTGCCATCGACGAAGGGATGGTTTTTCGCCAGACCGACGCCATAGGCCGCAGCCAGCGACGCGATATCTGGATTCTCGTATGCCGCAAGATTCTCCGGACGCGCCAGTGCCGATTCAAACAGGCCTTCGTCGCGCATCCCGGCAGCACCTCCATGCTCGGCCAGACTTTCGTCGTGCAGCAGCACGAGCGCGGTCCTATCGACCCAGCGCCACCTGCGGCTCATTTCGCCAGTGCGCGCAGGGTGTCGCGATACTCGTGCATGATCTCGCGGCCGAGCTTGAGCTGTTCCTCGATCGCGGGGTCGTAGGGCGTGAGCTGGAAGCCGCCCGGCGTCTCGGTAAGAAAAACGGTATCCCCCTTGTCGATCTTCAATTGCGCCAGCGCCTCCTTGGGCAGCACGACGCCCACGGAATTGCCGATCTGGGTCAGTTTGAGGGTGAACATGCTCTGCTCCGGTGTTATTACAAGCGTAAGTATACAGGGGCATGACGCATGTTGCAAGAACCGCGGTGGTCCGGCACAATCCGTCTTACGCACGTTGAACGATCAGGAGAGTCATCATGGACACGTCGAAGGTTTCGAGCAAGTGGCAAGTCGTGATTCCGCGCCACGTACGCGAGGCCGAGCAGATTCGCGTCGGCAGCAAGGTGGCATTCGAGCGCACGGTGGAAGGGATACTGCTGCGCCCGGTGGGGGCCGGAAAGCGCATTGCACCTGAGGAGGCATATGGCATCCTCACGACACGGCGCCGGGCGGCGTCGGAAACCGATATCGCGCGCGCGGTGCGTGCCGCAGCCGTGCGCAAGGAGCATAAGCGCAGGACCGCGCGATGATCGGCATCGACACCAGCATCGTGCTGCGCTATCTGCTGAAGGACGATCCGGCGTTGTCCCCGCGGGCACTGGAAATCATCGCCGCGAACGACTGCTTCCTGACCCGCGCCGCACTGACCGAGGTGGTCTACACGCTGGAGAGCTACTACCGCAGTTCGCGTGCCGATATCGGCTGTGCCCTGGACGCATTGCTCAGCCTGCGGCGTGTCTCAATCGAGGACCGTGCTGTGACCGAGCGGGCGGTGTCCTGGTACAAGGGGGGAATGGATTTCGGCGATGCGATGATTGCCGCTTCGTCGCATGGGGCGGCGCGCGTCGACACCTTCGATCGTGATCTTACCCGCCTGGCGCGCAAGCTCCGGATCGCACCTCCGGTAGCGTTCGCGGTCAAGTAGCCTGCTCGGCGACGCCGTGCAGAAGGCCGATACCAAGATCGAATTCAGGCTCGCCGACCTGCACAAGAAGGTCAAGCATTTCGGCTTCATCGCCGGCTATCACACGCAGGAGATCAAACCGCAGGATCCGGTCAACATCAAGGCGGCCGGGCAGATGGGCCGGCTGCACGACCTACTCACGGCAAGCGAAATTTCAGGAACGATGCCGAGCGCGTAGCCTTCCTGCTCGAGCTTTACCGGAAATACACGAGCATCCTGCCCGCCGATCGAGCACCAGCGGCAAGGCGGCGAGCGGCAACGAAACGTCCGGCGTAGCGGGCAACCAGGCTGGAGAATGGCTCTGCGCCTGGCTTGCAGGCGCATCGCCGTCCGATTGTCTGCCGCGCAATGATGTGCGCCATCGGCGGGACGCACTTCGCTCACGGGACCGGGGTCAGGTCTTGCATTGACGCCTCAATGCAGGACCTGACCCCTTGCCGCGTCACCGTCGCAAGATCGGTTTCAAGTACTTGGCAACCCTCGCGCGCACCGCAGGATCGACTTCAAGGTGAAACACCCGCTTGTCGTGGTTGGCTCGAATCTTGTTAACCAATCCCAATTCCACAAGCCTTCGCACATGCCGGCTTACGGTCGCAGGCGCACCGAGTTGCAGCAACAGTAACGCCTTCATAGTCAGCGGGTGCCCTCGTTCCTGGTGATAGCCGATTTCGACAATAAGCGCACTATCAATGTGGGATTGAAGGCAGGGGAAGTGCTTTTGGGTGAGCGTCTGAAGTCGTCGGAGTTGGAAAAACATACTTTATTAGACGCTCGATCCTGGAATAGTTACGAGGAAATATAAAATCATTATGATCAAGTAATTGCGGTCATCTATCATAGATAATCGCCTGCTGTACAGGACTTGAGTGGACGAATAAATAAGATCAGATTGATCTATAAAATGAAAATGTCTATTCTTGGGTAATTCCTTTCGCGAGCGGGGCGCGACGTGACCCTCAATCTTAGCAGCGTCACGCTTTGGGGTCCGAAATCGGCGAGATGAGATCGGACCAATGAAGAAGCGGTTTACGCAAGAGCGGATCATCGGGCTGCGATGGCGTATTGAAGGCGGGTGGGCGCTGCCGGCGTTGCTGGCATTGCTGTTGTACTTTCCGAGCAACGTGGCGGCCGAACCGCGCGTGCTGGTCCTCAACGAGGCGAACGCCCCGCCCTACACAAATCCGGACCGAACCGGCTTCTTCGACGTCGTCGCGACCGAAGCATTCCGGCGGGCGCATCTCGAACTACGCCTGCAAAAGCTGCCTGCCGAGCGTGCGCTGCTGCTCTCCAATAGCGGCATCAGCGCCGGGGAGTTGAATCGCCTTGCCGGTGTCGAGGCGCAATATCCGAATCTCGTCCGCGTGCCGGAAAAGCTGGGCGATTGGTATTTCGCCGCCTTCAGCAAGGACGCCTCCGTCCCGGGGCGCATCGATGCGATCCGCGGGCGCACGGTTGGGCTCATCCGGGGCTGGAAGATCTACGAACTCGCACTGGCCGGAGCCAAAGACGTGATCGCGGTGGACGATCCCGAGCAGTTGTTTCGCATGTTGCAGCTCGGCCGCATCGACGTGGCCTTGTATGAGCGCTCCATGGGGCTCGCGCTCATCAAGGAGCGCGGTATCCAGGGCGTACTGGTGATCGAACCGGCGCTTTTCGTCCGGGAAACGTTCATCTATCTTCACCGGAGCTACGCCGGGGAGCTGCCCGCGCTCACGGCTGCGCTGCGGGCGATGAAAGGCGATGGCAGCTATCAGCGGGCCTATGACGAGAAACTCCTGCCTTATTTCAGCAGGAGCCTGCCGTGAAACGCGTGGTTCCGGACTGGGAAATGTTCCGTTCGCCGCTGGCGCGGCGGCTGATCGTCGCGATCGTCCTCGTCAGCTCGACCATCACGCTGTGCCTCACCGTCCTCCAGCTCTACGGCGAATATCGCAGCGCGCTTGGGGGCATTCAGGCCGTCTTCCGGCAGATCGAGGAGGTGCATCTCAAGTCCATGTCCGAATCGCTGTGGACAACCGACACGACCGGAATCCAGCTGCAGATCGAAGGCATCGCGCGCGTGCCCAACATCGAGTACATCGAGGTGAGCGATGGCGGCAAAATCCGGGCGCAGGCGGGGCACCACGCTTCGCGCGAGATAATCGAGCGGCAATATCCGATGACTTACGTCTATCGCGGCCAGACGCACGATATCGGCACACTGACGGTTGTCGCGGGCCTCGACGGGGTCTATCGTGGGCTGGTCAATCTGGCCTTCATCATTCTGGCGAGCAATGCCCTTAAGACCTTCCTCGTGGCCGGATTCGCGTTCGCATTCTTTTACTGGCTGGTGAACCGCCATCTGCTTTACATTGCCGGATACCTGCGCGGTCTTGACCTGCACGGGCGCGCGGTGCCGTTGATATTAAGGCGTGCCGCCGGCCGCCGGTCCGATGAACTTGACGAGGTCGCCACGGCGATCAATTTCATGCACGAGAACACGCGCTCAATGTTCACCAAGCTGCAGGATAGCGAAGCACGGCTGCGGCTATCGATCCAGGCGTCCGGCATCGGCCTGTGGGACTGGGACCTGGCAACAAATGACGTATATTTTTCGCCTGAGTGGAAGATCCAGCTCGGTTACCGGGACGAGGAAATTCCCAACCGCTTCGAGGAATGGAAATGCCGTGTGCATCCCGAGGACCTGGAACGCGTCCTCGCCCAGGCTCACGCCTATCTTTCCAGTCCGCCGCGCGGCGGCTTTCACGTCGAGTTTCGTCTGCGCCACAAGGACGGATCATACCGATGGTTCTACGCCCAGGCGGACGCGATCCGCGACGGCGCGGGCAAGCCGGTGCGCATGCTCGGCGGCCACATCGACGTCACCGCGCGCAAGCGCGCCGAACGTGATCGCGCGCAATTGGCCGCGATCGTCGAAACGAGCAACGACGCGATCCTGACCCGCGGGCTCGACCGCACCATCCTTTCCTGGAACGCCGCCGCGGAGCGGTTGTTCGGCTGGTCTGCGCAGGAAGCCGTCGGCCAGACAATTGACCTGATTATTCCGCCAGAACGCCAAGGGGTATTGTCCAGATTCATCGAGCGTATGGCGGCCGGTGAACCTCTGAGCCCAGTCGAAACTATTCATCTGCGCAAGGACGGCGCGCGTATCCCGACCCAAGTCACGTTTTCACCGGTGAGGGACGAGGAGGGCAAGGTGATTGCCTATTCCTTTACCGTGCGCGACATGACCGAACTCAAGCGCAAGGAGGAGGCGCTGCGCGGCTCCGCCAACCGCTTGCGCGAACTGGCGTATCGGTTGCGGACCGTAGAAGAGAAAGAACGGCATGCGATTTCACGCGAGTTGCACGACCGCATCGGGCAGGATCTGTCCACGCTCGGACTGATATTGGGATCGCTGGGCGCCAAGCTCTCTCAGGAGTCGCTGCGCGCGGTTGCGACGCCGTTGCAGGACGCGCAGGGCCTGCTCAAATCCGTGGTCGCGAATGTGCGCGACGTCATGGCGGAACTCAGGCCGCCGGTGCTGGACGATTATGGCTTGCTCGCCGCGCTGCGGCAGCTCGTGACGGAGTTTGCCCGGCGCACGGGGATTGCGGCGGAACTGAGCGGGGTTGATCTGCAGCCGCGCCTGCCCCCCATCGTGGAGACGGCGATGTTTCGCATCAGCCAGGAGGCGCTGAATAATATCGCCAAGCACGCGCAGGCGAAGCATGTGGAAATCAGCCTGCACGAGGCATCCGGACGCGTCATGCTGGATATTGCGGATGACGGCATCGGCATTGATGCGAGTGCAAGGCCGCCCGACGAAAAGCATTGGGGCCTCGCCACCATGCGCGAGCGCGCAGAGGCGGTAGGCATCGCCTTCAGTCTGGAATCGGCCCCGGGGGCCGGCATCCGGATCGCGCTTGAACTGGAGCGCACGGCGACATGACGATTCGGGTGCTGCTTGCCGACGACCATGCGCTGATGCGCGAAGGCCTGCGCGCGCTGCTCGACGCTACAAGCGACATCGAGGTTGTGGGCGAAGTTCGAACCGGACGCGAAGCGGAACGGCAGGTAGTGCAGCTCAATCCCGACGTAGTGCTGATGGACATCGCCATGCCCGACCTGAACGGCATCGAGGCGGCGCGGGTGATCCATGCAAAATGCCCGGCGGTACGGTTAGTGATGCTTTCCATGCACGCGACGGCGGAATATGTATACCGCGCCTTCGAAGCCGGCGCCTGCGGCTACCTGCTGAAGGACGTGGCGGTGGACGAGGTAATCACTGCGGTGCGCGCGGTCCATGCCGGAAAACGCTATCTGAGCCCGGCGCTTGTGGAATCGGTGCCCGACTTCGCGTCCGGTTACGCGCGCGGCCCGATCGACAGCCTGAGCACACGCGAGCGGCAAGTGCTGCAACTCGTGGTCGAAGGCAAGACGAGTAGCGAGATCGCGGAACTGATCCACTTGTCCCCGAAATCGGTCCAGACCTATCGCAGCCGTCTGATGTTGAAGCTCGGCGTCAAGGACGTGGCGTCGCTGGTCAAGTTCGCGCTGGAGCACGGCCTGACCCCATCCAAGTAGCCGGCGCGGCCACGGCCGGCCCGGCCCGCATCGACTTCCGTCGATCTTTGTCCCTTCACGAAGTAGGGATTCATTGTCATGCCTTCCCTACAGACGGCTATCCAGCCGACCGATATAAATTGTCTTGGACCGCACAGGCGAAACTGCACAAACCGGTACGAGGTGCCGCGGCGACGCTTGGCTTTCATGGACAAGGTCGATGACGAACGAGACTAATAGCCGCGGCCGGAAGACCGTGCTGATCGTCGAGGATCAGAAGTTGATGCGACAGACTTTGCGCGACTTTTTGCGGCACGCGTTTCCGGACTGCAATCTGCTGGAGGCGGCAGATGGCGCGAGCGCGCTGCTAGCCTGCAAGGCCTGCCGTCCGGTTCTGGTGTTGATGGACAAGTGTTTGCCCGACGCCGACGGAATAGATTTGACCGCCCGGTTTTTAAGCCTCTATCCCGGCATCCAGGTCATGGTCATTTCGTACCAGAGCGGTGAAGTCTATGTTCAGCGTGCCCTCGCGGCCGGGGCGCGCGCCTACTTGGTCAAGGACAATCTGAGCACCGAGCTCATTCCGATGGTGGCGGCGGCTATCGGCCTTCCGCCGGGGCTGGCCAGGGGAGCTTCATAGTGGAAAAATCGGCGCCCGCGATTCGATTGTTGCTGCTGACGGTCGGTGGGCAGACCTACGCGCTGCACCTGGAGGCGGTGGATCGCGTCCTGCGCATGGCCGAAGTTACGCCGCTGCCGGGAGCCCCCGATCCCGTCGAAGGTGTCATCAACATTCAGGGTGAGGTGGTCGCTATCGTGAGCATCCGCAGGCGCCTCGGTCTTGCCCATCGGGATGTCGCGGTATCCGACAGCCTGGTGCTTGCGCGTGCGCGCGCGAGGCGCCTCGCCATCATCGCGGAGTCGGTGCTGGGAGTGGTCGAACGTCCGGCTGGCGTTGTCGTGAGCGCCGGCGGCCTCGCCGATGGTATCCAACACATCGAGGGCGTGCTGAAGACAGGCGATGGCCTGGTGCTGATCCACGATTTGGAGCGGTTCTTCTCGCCGGAAGAAGAGCAGTCGCTGGATCTGGCGTTGGAACGGGGCTGACCGATGTCCACCGAACTGCCGCTCGCCTTGCCCGATGCGCTGCTCGCGCGGCTCGCCGATTTTCTCGAATCGCAGGTGGGGCTCCATTTCCCGAGAGAGCGCTGGCGCGACCTGGAGCGCGGCATCGCCGCCGCAGCGCGCGAGTCGGGATACGCGCAAGCGCAGGCCTACGTCGATTGGCTGCTTGCCGCGCCTCTGACGCGAACTCAAATCGAGGGGCTGGCGAGCCAGTTGACGGTGGGAGAGACGTATTTCTTCCGCGAGAAAAGAAGCCTCGACATTCTAGAGCAGCAGATCCTGCCGGAGCTGCTGCGCGCGCGCGGGGAAACCGAAAAGCACCTTCGCATCTGGAGCGCCGGCTGTTGCAGCGGCGAGGAGCCGTATTCGATCGCCATGCTGCTCGACCGGCTGATCCCCGATTTCGAGAAATGGAACCTGACGATCCTGGCGACGGACATCAACCCGCGGTTTCTGCGCAAGGCGGCGCAGGGGATATACGGTGAATGGTCCTTCCGCGACACGCCTGCCTGGATCAGGGAGCGGTATTTCAACAAGCGAAAAGATGGACGCTTCGAAATGCAGCCGCGGATACGGCGGATGGTGAGCTTTTCCTATCTCAATCTCGCTGAAGATGCTTACCCCTCGCTCGTGAACAATACCAACGCGATGGATGTGATTTTTTGCCGCAACGTGCTCATGTATTTCGCCCAGGAAAGGGCGAGGAAGGTCGTGGGCAAGCTGCACCGTTCGCTCGTCGATGGGGGTTGGCTGATCACCAGCCCCACGGAGACTTCGGCCGTGCTGTTTTCCGCATTCACCGCGGTCGAGTTTCCGGGCGCGTTTCTGTATCGCAGGATTTTGGCTGCCGGGCCGCGCGCCACCGCTGTCCGCTATCCAGCTCCGTGGCACGAGGGGGAGGCTGCGGCAGCACACGCGCCGGCGCCGGCTGAGCCGCAGGAGCCTGCGGCTTTCAGCGCGGCCCGATCGGCGCTCGCGCCGGAAGTCCTGCGCGAGACAGGCGCTGAGCAGGCGGCGGACGCCGAAGACGCGGACTCGCGCGCGCACGATGCGCACGACACGCCGCGGCGCAAAGCCCGCGCTTGCGCCGATGAAGGCAGCCTCGCCGAAGCGAGCGCATGGTGCGAAAAGGCAATTGCCGCCGACAAGCTGAACCCGGCGCACTATTATCTGCTTGCCGCGATCGAGCAAGAGCGGGGACAAAGCGAGACCGCCGAACGCGCGCTCGGACGCGCGCTTTACCTCGCGCCGGATTTCGCGCTGGCTCATTTCGCCTTGGGCAATCTTTGCCTGTCCGGGGGGCGCCGGAGGGAAGCGCGGCGGCATTTCGGCAATGCGCTGACCCTGCTGCGGGCCTGCCCGGCCGATGCCCTGCTGCCGGAGTCGGACGGGCTCGCCGCCGGCAGGCTCGCCGAAATCGTCGCCGCCGTGCAGGCAAGCCTGCCGCGCGCGCATAAGGAGGCGGCATGAGCGACCGAGCAGGGGCCCCGCGCAGCGGGGATGCGACCGAAGCGAAGGCCGGGAGTCGCCGACGCGACGATGTCCCGAAGTTTGAGGAGGCGACGGCATGAGCGCGAGCAAAGCGGGGTCGCGCAAGACCAGGCAGGCAGCCATCGACTGGGCCGAAGTGCGTGCGCGCGTGGATGCCGCGCAAGCCGCCGGCGAACAGGCCTGGACGCCCGGGGCCGATGAGACCGGACGTATCCTGCGCGAGAGGGCGCTTGCGCTCGCCGCGGAGCCCGGCAGGACGCAAGCCCTCGACGAAAGCATCGAGGTGGTGGAATTCCTGCTCGCGCATGAGCGTTACGCCGTCGAAACCTGTTATGTGCGCGAAGTCTATCCCCTGGAAAACCTCACCCCGCTGCCGTGCACGCCGGCGTTTGTGCTCGGCATCGTCAACCTGCGCGGCGAGATCGTTTCGGTCATCGACGTGCGCAAATTCTTCGACCTCCCGCAAACCGGCTTGCCCGACCTGAATAAAGTCATCGTTCTCGAGTCCGGGAGCATGGTGTTCGGCATCCTCGCGGATGTCATCCTCGGCGTGCGCCACATTGCGCTGGCCGAAATCCAGCCCTCGCTGCCCACGCTCACCGGCATCCGGGAAAAATATCTGAAGGGGATCGCCCCGGAGCGCACGGTGGTTCTCGATGCCGGGAAGCTGCTCGCCGACGAGGACATCGTGGTGCAGGAACAGATGGGCGCTTAGCAGCCTCGGGCCGAGGTCTGGAATGGCAGACAGAAAAGCATACAAGGAGAAGCAGGCATGAAATGGTTTCTGGATCTGACTACCCGCAACAAGCTGTTCGTTTGTTTCGGACTGATCTTCGCGCTGATGGCATGGGTGATCGCAACCGCATACACGGGCATCGATACCATCCGCGAGTCGCAGGATCGCCTGTACCAGCAAGACCTCGCCAACGTGCGCGATCTGCAGGCCCTGCGCGTGCATCAAAACCAGACGCGGGCTCTGATGCTCGAGGCGCAGTTGTTGAGTAAGCGCGCGGAACAGGATCCGCTGCTGGCGCAAGCCGCGGAACGCTCGCAACAGACTGACCGGATCATCCTCAACCTCCTGGCGCGAGCGAAGAACGACCCCAGGCAGTTGTCGCGCCTGGAGGAGTTGAAATCCGTGTGGCAGGCATTCGCCCAAACGAAGGACGCCGAAATCATTCCCCTGATCCTCGCCGGCAAGATCGCGGAAGCGCGGCAGATCGCGGTCGGCGTGCAGCAGGGGCGGCAGGAAAAAATTCGCGCCATTGCCCAGGAACTCGGCAACACCGCCGAAGAAAGCGCGCGCCTCGCAGTGGCCAATGCCGATCTGCAGGCCAATCAGTCGTTTCGCGTCTTTCTGTTGGTTGGCATTGCGGCCATGGTGATCGGCGTGGTCTTGGCGCTGGTGATGGAACGGGTGATCGCGGGACCGTTGCGCGCGTTGTCGCGCGCCGCCGGGCGGGTTGCCGCGAGCGATCTCACTGTCGAAGTGCCCAAGGACAATCGCGCCGACGAGGTCGGCGCCTTGCTGCGCGCCTTCGGCTCCATGGTCGAGAGCCTGCGGCGTACCACCCAGGAACTAAACGAAGGCGTCGGCGTGCTCGCCTCCTCCTCCAGCGAGATTCTCGCCACCACGACGCAGGTAGCTTCCAGTGCGGCGGAGACGGCCAGCGCGGTGAGCCAGACCACCGCGACGGTGGAGGAAGTGAAGCAGACGGCGCAGGTGTCGAGCCAGAAGGCGAAGTACGTCTCGGAGAGCGCGCAGAAGGTGGCGCAGGTGTCGCAGGCCGGACGCAAGTCGGTGGAGGGCGCGATCCAGGGGATGCAGCGCATCCAGGAGCAGATGGAGTCGGTGGCCGAGAGCATCGTGCGGCTGTCGGAGCAGAGCCAGACGATCGGCGAGATCATCGCCGCCGTGAACGATCTGGCCGAGCAGTCGAACCTGCTGGCGGTGAATGCCGCGATCGAGGCGGCCAGGGCGGGCGAGCAGGGCAAGGGCTTCGCGGTGGTGGCGCAGGAAGTCAAGAGCCTGGCCGAGCAGTCCAAACAGGCGACGGCGCAGGTGCGCACCATCCTGGGCGAGATTCAGAAGGCGACCGGGGCCGCGGTGATGGCCACCGAGCAGGGAGGAAAGGCGGTGGAGGCGGGCCTGAAGCAGTCCGGCGAAGCGGGCGAGTCGATCCGGCTGTTGGCCGAGAGCATCGCCGAGGCGGCGCAGGCGGCGACGCAGATCGCCGCCTCGAGCCAGCAGCAGATGGTGGGCATGGACCAGGTGGCGCTGGCGATGGAGAACATCAAGCAGGCGAGCATGCAAAACGTCTCCGGCACCATGCAGGCGGAGACCGCCGCGCACAGCCTGCATGAGCTGGGACAGAAGTTGAAAGGGCTGGCAGAGCAGTACAAGGTATGAGGGCGAACCGCGGGACGAAGAAGGAGATCACGTTATGACCATCGGCAAAAAGATCATCGGCGGATACGTCTTCGTGCTGGCGCTGCTGGCGATCGTAGCGGGTGTCGCGTTCTACTCGCTCAAAGCGACCGAAAGCGCGTACGCGGCGTTTCTGGACGAAGACACCCAGTCCATTATTGTCGCCACGGAGCTCGGGGGGGAGGCGAGGGACCAGGTCGCGCAGTACCGCGGCTTGTTACTTTTTCCGGAACAGCGCCCCCGGCTGGTGAAAGAGCTGCGGGAGAGTCACCACCAGTTCGATGCGCTGTTGGACAAGGTGCGCAGCCTTTCCCGTTCGGACGCGGGGGCACGTCTCGTCGAGGCAATCGCCGATGTCCAGAAAAAGTACAAGGCGGGCCAGGAGGAGGGGATCCGGCTGATAGAGGGCGGAAGGCTGAAGGAGGCGCTCGCCCTGAACGACAAGCTGCTTCCCTTTGCCTTGGCGTTGCGCGACAAATCTGATCAATACATCAAGCGGCAGCAGGAGCAGTTAGCCGAAGGGCGGTCCGAGGTTTCACGGGCCCTCGACCGCACCTTCCTGCTGCTGTCGTCGATATCGGGCCTCGCCATCGTCCTGGGGCTGACGTTCGGCGCGCTTCTGACGCGGTCCATCACGCGGCAGCTCAGGGAAAGCATCGCCCAACTGTCGTCGTCTTCGGCGGAGATTCTCGCCACCACGACGCAGGTAGCTTCCAGTGCGGCGGAGACGGCCAGCGCGGTGAGCGAGACCACCGCGACGGTGGAGGAGGTGAAGCAGACGGCGCAAATTTCGAGCCAGAAGGCGAAGTACGTCTCCGAGAGCGCGCAGAAGGTGGCGCAGGTGTCGCAGGCCGGGCGCAAGTCGGTGGAGGGCACGATCCAGGGGATGCAGCGCATTCAGGAGCAGATGGAGTCGGTCGCGGAGAGCATCGTGCGGCTGTCGGAGCAAAGCCAGGCGATCGGCGAGATCATCGCCGCGGTGAACGATCTGGCCGAGCAGTCGAACCTGCTGGCGGTGAATGCCGCGATCGAAGCGGCCAGGGCGGGGGAGCAGGGCAAGGGCTTCGCGGTGGTCGCGCAGGAGATCAAGAGCCTGGCCGAGCAGTCCAAGCAGGCCACTACCCAGGTGCGCACGATCCTGGGTGACGTCCAGAAGGCCACCAGCAGCGCGGTGCTGGCCACCGAGCAGGGAGCGAAGGCGGTGGAGGCGGGGTTGAAGCAGTCCGGCGAAGCGGGCGAGTCGATCCGGCTGCTGGCCGAGAGCGTGAGCGAGGCGGCGCAGGCGGCGACGCAGATTGCCGCTTCGAGCCAGCAGCAGATGGTGGGCATGGACCAGGTGGCCCTCGCCATGGAGAACATCAAGCAGGCGAGCCTGCAGAACGTCGCGGGCACCAGGCAGGCGGAGACCGCCGCGCACAGCCTGCACGAGTTGGGGCTCAAGTTGGGTTCCATGATTGGCAGCAAAGCCTGATCAACGGGGACGGGCGCAGCGCAGCGTAAAGCCATGGCGACGAACAACAACGGTTTCCTGAAAAAACTCCTCGGGACCTTCGGCATCGAGGCGGACGAGCACCTGAAGGCGATGTCATCGGGGCTCATGGAGCTGGAGAAAATTCCAGCGGGCGTGCAGCAGACGGAACTCGTCGAGAAGATTTTCCGCGAGGCGCACAGCCTGAAAGGCGCCGCCCGGGCCGTGAATCTGACGCAGATCGAGTCGGTCTGCCACTCGCTGGAAAGCGTATTCGCGGCGCTGAAGGGCAAGCATCTCGCCGTCTCGGCGCCGTTGTTCGATCTCCTGCATCAGGCGATCGACGCTCTCGGCGGGCTTTTGGCTTCCGACGGCGGCGCGTCCGGCGCGCGCTGGCCGGCGACCATGGAACTGATGCGGCGCTTGGACGATGCATTGAAAGGGCCGTTGCCCGATCCCGAAATGCCCGCGTCGGCGCAAGAGCTTGCGCCCGTATCTTCTTCCGCTGCGACGGCCGAACCAGCCGGTATCGCGGATGTGCGCACGCCGCTTCCCGCCCCGAGCCTCGCATCCGAAACAGTCAGGGTTTCGACGGCGAAGCTCGAGGCGGTGATGCGGCAGGTCGAGGAACTGCTATCGCCGCGGCTGGCGTCGGGTCAGCGCGCCAGGGAGCTGCGCGAAACTGCCGCCGCGCTGGCGACGTGGAAAAGGGAACGGGCGCGGATTCAGCCCGCATTGCGGCTGATCGAGCGCTCGCTTGCACGGGGCGGCAAAGGCAACGGCGCCGCCGGGGAAGGCCGGGAACTGCCGAAGCTGCTCGAGTATCTGGACGGCGAAAGCGTTCATATGAAAACGCTCGAGGATAGCCTGGCGAGTCTGGGACAGTCCGCTGAACACGACCAGCGCGCGCTGTCCGGAATGACCGACAACCTTCTTCACGACGTGAAGGAGATGCACCTGTTGCCGTTTTCTTCGCTGCTCGATGTTTTTCCGCGGTTTACCCGTGAATTCGCCCGCGACCAGGCCAAGGAGGTGGAGCTGGTCATTCGGGGAGGCGAAATCGAAGTTGACCGGCGGATTCTGGAGGAAATGAAAGACCCGTTGATCCACATTCTCCGCAACTGCATCGATCACGGTATCGAGAAGCCGGCGGTGCGGCAGCAGAAACACAAGCCGGCGCACGGAACGATCACTGTTGCCATCTCGCAAAGGGATAGCGGCAAAGTCGATATTCTTGTCATCGATGACGGAGCGGGTATCGACGCGGCCAAGGTGAAATCCGCCGCCCGCAAGCTCGGTATCGTGTCGCAGGAGGAGGCGGACCAGCTCGGCGAACAGGAGGCGATCGCGCTCGCCATCCGCTCCGGCGTATCGACGAGTCCCATCATCACGGAAGTTTCTGGGCGGGGGCTCGGGCTCGCGATCGTGCGCGAAAAGGTCGAGCGGCTCGGCGGCACGATTACTCTGGAGTCACGCCACGATGGAGGAACCAGCCTCCGGATAGTTCTGCCGCTGACGCTGGCCACTTATCGGGGCATTCTCGTGCGCGCCGGCGATCAGCTTTTTGTCATCCCGGCGAGCGCCGTCGAGCGGGTGATGCAAGTGGCTGCTAAAGACATCCGGACGGTGGAGAACCGCGAAACCATTCCGCTCGATGGCCAAACCGTGTCGCTGGTCCGGCTCGGCGACGTGCTGGACATGCCGCGCAAGAACGCGGCCGGCGAGCCGGGGGATGGTGCGCAGGCGCTTGTTCTCAGCCTGGGCTCGGTGCGCGTAGCGTTCCGGGTGGAAGAAATCCTCGGCGAGCAGGAGGTGCTGGTCAAGGCACTCGGCCCGCAGCTCGCGCGCGTGCGCAACGTTGCCGGTGCCAGCGTGTTGGGAACCGGACGGGTGGTGCCGATTCTGAATGTGCCTGATCTGATGCAGTCGGCGGTGAAACCGACGGCGCCGCCACTTGGCCCCGTTGCCGCCGAAAAAGGCGCGGCGGCGAAAAAACAAGCCATTCTGGTGGTGGAGGATTCGATCACCTCGAGAGCGTTGCTGAAGAACATATTGGAATCGGCGGGCTACAACATTACCACCGCGGTGGACGGGATCGACGCCTACACCGCGCTCAAGACCGGGACGTTCGATCTGCTCGTGTCGGACGTGGAAATGCCGCGCATGGATGGGTTCGATCTCACGGCGAAGCTGCGCTCGGACAAACAGCTTGCGCAAATGCCGGTGGTGCTGGTGACGGCGCTGGAATCGCGCGAGCACCGCGAGCGCGGCATCGACGTCGGCGCCAACGCCTATATAGTGAAAAGCAGCTTCGATCAGAGCAATTTGCTGGAAATTATCCGGCGGCTGATATGAGCGCGAGCACGCGGAGTTGCCCATGATCAAAGTCCTGGTGGTGGAAGACTCACCCGTGGTGCGCGAGTTTCTGGTTTACATCCTCGGCGCGGATCCCGGCATCGAAGTCATCGGCACGGCGAACGATGGCGAGCAGGCGCTCGAGGCCGTCGCGCGCAAACGGCCCGACGTCATCACCATGGATATCCATATGCCAAAGCTGGGCGGATTGGAGGCCACGCGCCGCATCATGGAAACGCATCCCACGCCTATCGTCATCGTCAGCGGGAGCACGGACCCGCGGGAGGTCGCGACGACGTTTCGCGCGATGGAGGCGGGCGCAGTGGCGGTTCTGCGCCGGCCGGCGGGCATCGGTCATCCGGACCACGAAGCTACAGTCAGCGAGCTGGTGCGGACGGTGAAGCTGATGTCCGAGGTCAAGGTGATCAAGCGCTGGCCGAAGGCGGGGCGCCATCTGGAGGTTCCGCGTCCGGCGGAAGCGCGTCGCGCGCAGGTCGAGGCCAAAGTAAAGCTCATCGCCATCGGCGCCTCGACCGGCGGTCCGCCTGTGCTGCAAGCCATTCTTGCGGCGCTGCCGCAGGATTTCCCGGCGCCGGTGCTGATCGTGCAGCACATAGCGGCCGGTTTCACGCAGGGGTTCGTCCAGTGGCTGGCGCAAACGTCCAGCCTGCCCGTGCATCTCGCGTCGCACGATGAGCCTATCCGGCCGGGCCATGTGTATGTGGCCCCCGACGATTTTCAAATGCGGGTGGAGCGGGGCGGAAAAATCGTCCTGACGAAAGACGAGCCCGAGAACAGCTTGCGTCCCTCAGTTTCCTATCTTCTGCGCTCGG
>SCTX01000096.1 GCA_004298385.1 Betaproteobacteria bacterium
GCAGCTAGCCCCGCTAAGAGAGCGATTCAAGACAGATCCCACCTATTGGGCTGTTCTGCGCAAAGTGCTTTCGGATGACTTCGACAGCATGGTGGAGCGCAGTATAGGCGCGGACCTAGGATTGCAATGAACTGCCGCACCAAGGCGTTAAGGCAATTTCCCCCACATTTGCCAGCACCCGGATTTGCCCTGATCGGGGAGCCAAGCGGGTCTCCAACTGTCTGGCCGCCTCCACCGTCCGGTATTGGCCGAAAGTGACGATTGGCCGAATTTTCAGATAGCGGACAATGGAAGAACGGGTCGGAGCAATTCTTCGCGCAATCCCTTGGAGAGTCCCGACAATGCTGGCAACGGTGGACGATAGCGGCATGCCGCTCCAGTGCCGCGCCCGTACTTACAACTACCTGCCGCGATAGCCGGCTTCGCGCTGGTGGCGGATGGCGACGACCCGGACGAGGCCTTCCGCCGGCGCATGTTCGTAGAGTGCGATGTAACCCGATCCTCCGTGCGAAATGACGAGTTCTCTCAATGGCGAACCGGCGCCGGCCGGGCGACCGATCTTTGGATGCGCTTCCAGGATGAGGACGGCGCTGCGTACCGCCTCGATGTGCGCCAAGGCGGTGGCGGGGTCGCGCTCGTAATTGAAATTGAAAATCTGCTCCAGGTCGTCGAAGGCCTCTTCGGCGAAAACGATCATGGCATCCGACGCACCTTCGGACGCGCAGGGTTCCTGCCCTTGCCGCGGGCGTCCAGATAGGCGAATACCTCGGCGGCGGGGATGCCCTTGCCCGATTTTTTCATGCGCGCAAGCCTGCGTTGCGCCTCCGCGAGAAATGCCGCGCGCGCCTCCTCGGCATCGACCTTGTCGCGGATGGCTTCCAGCATGAAGGCATGCGCCGTGGTGTCCTGCGCGTCGGCCAGGCGGGCGACGCGCTTTTTCACATCATCGGGGACCCGCAGGGAAACGGCCATAAGTGCACCATGTATCACAAATGAGATACTGCGATCCTAGCCGTGCGGCCGCACAGGGTCAAGCGGCGCAGCGCAGCCTAGCCTCCGGCCGGATCCTCTCCAAAATATCCCGGCGCGATTTCGGCCGCGTAGCACACGGGGGAGCTGAGCGCCGACGCGGAAGGCGGCTGCGGAACGCCAAGAAATTCGAGCTTGCCGCCTTCGCGCTGGTAGACCCCGCGCTCGGTGACCACATAATCCATGGGTACGTCCCAGGGCTGAGGGTGGATCGTGGGGACAGCGGCGAGCTCGAAACTCACGCCTATCACCACCGGCTTATGCGCGCGCAGGCTCGCGAGCGTGCGGTCGAAAAAGCCGCCGCCGTAACCGAGGCGATAGCCCTCGCTATCGAATCCGATCATCGGCAGCAGCACCGTGTTCGGCACCAACTCGACGCCCGCCTTGGGATAGGGGATGTCGAGCTTGCCCAGTTCCATCTCCACGCCCGGATGCCATTCGCGGAAAACGAGCGGCGTCTTCGCCGCGAGCACCACCGGCAGCGCGGTGCTCGCGCCCTGTTCGCGCAGCCGGCGCATCAGGTGGCGCGCGTCATACTCGTTCCGGATCGGCCAGCAGAAAGCCACCACCCCTTTGGCCAGGCCCGGGAAGCCGTATTGCAGATGCCGGTCCATGGCCAGGCGCCAGGCGTGGAGCCGGTCCGCGGGCAGCGCCAGTCTGCGCGCGAGCAGCTCGCGCCGCAGTCTATTGCGCCAGGCCATCAGTTCAGCATGCTGCATATTTTTGGCGCTCGTCGTCCATCCGCTCGGTGAAGCGTCTATACTATTCTCATCATGGACTTAGCCGGAAAACTTACTATAGCACCGATGCTGCGCGCTCTGATGCTCGCGTTCGCCCTGGCGGCTTTGGTGGCACAAGCGGCGCCGTCGCGCCCGCAAACTCAGGATGAGATCTTCCTTGCCGCGCATGCCGCGGCGCGCGCGGGCGATTACGACAAGCTCGCCAAGTACGAGGCGCAGCTCCAAGGTTACGTGCTCGAACCCTATGTCGAATCCTGGCTGCTGCGAGCGCGCCTGGAAGATGCGAGTGCGGACGAGGTGCGCGCCTTCCTCGCGCGCGAGCAGGCGAGCTTCCTCGCCGAGCAACTGCGCAAGGAATGGCTGAAGGTGCTGGGGAAGAAGCAGCAATGGGATTTGTTCCGCGCAGAGCATCCGCTGCTGATTGGAGAGGACAACGATGTCGCCTGCTACGCGCTGCAGGCGCGCTGGCAGCAGAGGGACGAATCGGCGCTCGCCGAAGTGCGCGCACAGTGGTACGCGCCGCGCGAGCTGCCCGAAGGTTGCGTACCGCTCGCCGAAACGCTAGTCTCTCGCGGCCAGTTTACCAGTCGCGAAGTGTGGGAACGCATACGCCTCCTGCTCGAGGCCGGGGCGGTCAGCGCGGCGTGGCATACCGCCGGCTACCTGCCGCCGAGGGAGGCGCCGGACCGCGGGCAGCTTTTTGGCGTAGCGGCCGGACCGCAGCGCTATCTCGACGACAAGAAGAAGGACTTATCGCGCCGCCAGACGCGCGAGCTCACCATGTTTGCGCTGCATCGCCTGGCGCGCACCGATCCGCTCGCGGCCGCGGGCTATTGGGACAAGAAGCTGCGCGCGAAATTCTCCGCCGGCGAGCAGGGCTACGTCTGGGGCCAGCTCGCGCTGCACGCGGCGCGGCGCAACCTGCCCGAGGCGCTGCCATGGTACGCCGAGGCTGCCCAAGCACCGCTCGCCGAGGAACAGCTCGCCTGGCGCATGCGCGCGTCCTTGCGCCAGGGCAATTGGAATGAAGTCAAAGTCACAGCGGAAAAAATGCCGCCGCTGCAAAGGAACGAGCCGGCCTGGATCTATTGGCAGGGGCGCGCCGCCCAGGCGCTGGGAAATGCCGCCGAGGCGCGCACGCTGTTTGCGCGCATCGCCGGCGAACATCATTTCTACGCCCGGCTTGCCGCCGAGGAACTGGGCCTCGCGTTGGACATTCCGCCCAAGGGTTATACGCCGGCGCCGGAAGATGTGGCCGCGATCGCGCGCGAGCCCGGCTTCCGGCGCGCGCTGGCCTGGTACCGTCTGGACCAGCGTTTCGAGTCGGCGCGCGAATGGATCTGGTCCATACGCGGCATGGACGACAAGCAGCTTCTGGCTGCGGCCGAATTCGCCCGGCAAAACGAAATGTTCGACCGCGCCATCAACACCGCCGACAAGACCCTGGCGCTGCACGATTTCAGCGTGCGTTATCTTGCGCCTTATCGCGAGGCGCTGGGCGACCATGCGCGCGCGCGGCAACTGGAGGAAGCTTGGGTGCTGGGGCTGGTGCGCCAGGAAAGCCGCTTCATTGCAGCGATAAAATCCTCGGCCGGAGCGGCCGGGCTGATGCAGCTCATGCCGGCCACGGCCAAGTGGGTGGCCCATCGCATGGGCATGCGCGACTACTCCTGGGCGCGGGTGACCGATACGGGCGTCAACGCCGCCCTGGGCACCTATTACCTGCGCCACGTGCTCGACGACCTGGACGGCAATCCGGTGCTGGCCGCGGCGGCCTATAATGCAGGGCCCGGCCGGGCGCGCAAGTGGCGCGACGCGCGTCCGCTGGAAGGCGCGATTTACGCCGAGACCATACCCTTCAACGAAACCCGCGACTACGTCAAAAAAGTGATGAACAACACCATGTATTACGCAGCCATACTGGGAGGTCAGGTGCGCTCCCTTAAAGCCCGCCTGGGCGTCATCGCGCCGCGCGGCGGCAAGGACAAGTTCATGGCGCAGCGCGCGGCCGAAGAGGAACAAGCGCAATGAAACTGGATCGGATAGCCGTGCTTGGCGGCAGCGGTTTTATCGGCCGTCACGTGGTGCGCATGCTGGTCGAGCAGGGAAAATCGGTGGTCGTGACCACGCGCCGGCGCGAGCGCGCCAAGCACCTGTTCATGCTGCCGACGGTCGAGGTGGTCGAAGCCGATGCGTGCGATCCGGCGCAACTCGCCGCCGTGTTGCGCGGCTGCGACGCGGTGATCAACCTGGTGGGCGCGCTGCAAAGCAGGCCGGGAGAGCCGTACGGCGACGATTTCCGCCGCGCACATGCCGAGCTGCCGCGCGAGATCGTCTCTGCCTGCGAGCATCTGCACATCCCGCGCGTGCTGCACATGAGCGCGCTGAACGCATCGAGCAAGGGTCCGAGCGCTTATCTGCGTTCCAAGGGCGATGGCGAGAACTGGATGTTCGCCGAAGGCAAGCGCCTGGCGATCACGGTATTCCGCCCTTCGGTGGTGTTCGGTCCGGAAGACAGCTTCCTCAACCTGTTCGCCCTGCTGCAAGGTTTTCTGCCGGTGGTGTTCCTCGCCTGTCCCGAGGCGAAATTCCAGCCGGTCTATGTCGAGGACGTGGCGCGGGCCTTCTTGCATGCGCTCGACGAGCGCGCGAGCTTCGGCAACACCTACGACCTGTGCGGCCCGAAGGTTTACACGCTGCGCGAACTGGTCAAGTTCGCGGGCCGCGCGAGCGGCCACCCGCGCCCGGTCATCGGCCTCAACGCCAAGTATTCGATGCTGCAGGCATGGATCATGGAATGGCTGCCGGGCGGGCTCATGAGCCGCGACAACGTGCTGTCGATGTCGGCCGACAGCGTCAGCGCCGCGCCTTTCCCCTTCGGCATCCAGCCTTCCGCCATGGAGGCGGTGGCGCCGGCCTGGCTGCAAGGAAATTCCGCGTGTTCGCGCTACGGCTTGCTGCGCTACCACGCCGGCAGAAAGACGCGCGCAGTGTGAAGCAGTTCAAGCTCGCAATAGCCCGCGTCTGTTGCGAGCCGGCGGGCCTTACGCATAATCATGAATTAGGTTCGCGGTGAAGATTTATGCTGTCGGCGGCGCGGTTCGCGATGAACTTCTCGGTCTCCCGGTCAAGGATCGCGACTACGTCGTGGTCGGCGCCACGCCGGAGAACATGACGCGCCTGGGCTACAAGCCGGTGGGCAAGGATTTTCCGGTATTCCTGCACCCGAAAACGCACGAAGAATATGCCCTGGCGCGCACCGAGCGCAAGACGGCGCGTGGCTACAAGGGTTTCCAGATTTATGCCGCGCCCGAGGTGACGCTCGAACAGGATCTGTCCCGGCGCGACCTCACCATCAACGCCATTGCCCGTGACGCGCAGGGCCGCATCATCGATCCCTACGGCGGCGCGGACGACCTGAAGCGCGGCGTGCTGCGCCATGTGAGTCCGGCCTTCGCCGAGGATCCGGTGCGGATCCTGCGGGTGGCGCGATTTGCCGCGCGCTTCGGCTTCAAAGTTGCGCCGGCCACGCTGCGCCTGATGCGCGCGATGGTGAAGTCGGGCGAAGCCGATGCGCTGGTGCCCGAGCGCGTGTGGCAGGAACTGGCCATCGGCCTGATGGAAGCGGCGCCTTCGAAAATGTTCGCGCTGCTCGGGACCTGCGGCGCACTCGCGCGCGTGCTGCCGGAACTGGCTGCAGCCTGGGCGAGCCGCGCGCAGTACGCGCGCTCGCGGCGCGCGCTCGATTACGCCGCCGCCCAGGGCTATGCGCTCGAAGTGCGCTACGCCGTGCTCGCGCGCGCGCTTGCCGGCCTGGATGCGCCCGAGCGCGAGCTGCGCCACCTGAGCGCGCGCCTGCGCGCACCCGCGGACGCGCGCGATCTGGCTATGCTCGCGTTGCGCCACTTTGAGCAGATCCGCATCGGCGCGAAACTCGAGCCGGAAGCGGTGGTCGCCTTGCTGCAGGCTTGCGACGCATGGCGCAGGCCTGCGCGCTTCGAGCAGTTGGTGCAGGCGGTCGGGAGTTGCAGTACTAGTCACATCCGGCCGTTTGCCGCCGCGCCGCGCCTGCTCGCCGCGCTTGGCGCCGCGCGCGCCGTGGACGCTGGCGCCATCGCCGCGCGTGAGTCCGAGCCGCGCCGAATCGCCGCCCGGCTGCGAGCGGCGCGCGTGGTCGCGGTGAAATCCGCGCTCGCCATCGAGTAGATTTGCGGCCGGAAGACAGGCATGAAATCCACCGCGTCCAATCCGCAGATGTACGTCGCCGCCGCGATCAAGGACAAGCCGGCCGGGCTGGAGGCAAGGTTAAGGGCGGAGTGAAGGTGTAACAGTTTGTTGCCGCTGTGCGCGTTCGCGCCGCCCCGGCGTTATTGTTCTCAGCAACTATTTTGGGAGGACGAACATGTTCAAACATAGCCTGATTACCGCCCTGATTCTGGTCCCCGCCGTCGGTTTTGCCGCGGATAACACCGCCGGCGCCAAAAACCACCGTGCCGCCGTTCATTTCATCAGGGCCGACGCCAATGGCGATGGCAAGCTGTCGCGCGCCGAAGTCGAGAAGGCCGTGCCGCACCTCGCGCGCAGGTTCGACGGCATCGACACGAACAAGGATGGTCAGTTGTCGCGCGGCGAACTGAATGCATGGAAAAAGGCGCACCGGGGCGAGCGCCAGGCGAAGGCAGCCGAGCGTTTCCGCCATGCCGACGGCGACGGCGACGGCGCCATCAGCCGCGCCGAAGCGGAGAAGCATGCGCCGCGCCTGGCGAGGAAATTCGACCTGATCGACGGCAACAAGGATGGCAAGCTGACGCAGGACGAGCTGCGTGCCTATCGCGAGGCCAAGCGCAGCCGCAAGGACAAAGCGTAAACGGGCGGCCTGCTCCCGCGGCGATCAGATCAGCGCGAGCAGGGTCAGCGCGAGCGCTGTCCGCCCATGCTGGTGCCGGGCGCCGAGCACGACCTGCTGGTGCCCCGTCGCAGGCGGAACAGGCGGCGCGCTACCATGGCACCGAGGCGGAGATCTTCCTCGGCATGGGGCACGTGATGATGCTCGAAGACGATTGGCAGAAAGTCGCCGACCGCATCATCGAGTGGCCGCGGTCGGGCGAACTCGATCGGACCTAGCCGGCGCTAGCGCGGCAACTGCAGGACGAAGCGCTCGATCCCCGCGAGCAGCATTTCGACCGCAATCGCGGTAAGCACCAGTCCCATCAGGCGTTCCACGGCGATCACGCCGCGCCTGCCGATCCAGCCGCTGATGCGCTGCGCCGAAATCATCACCAGGGTGGAGATCAGCATGGCGAGGCTGAGCGCCGCCGCCCAATCGAACACGCGCTGCGGCTCGCGCGACACCAGCAGCAGCACCGTGGCGAGCGCCGAGGGCCCGGCGATGGCCGGAATCGCCAGCGGCACGATGAACGTGCCCTCGTCGCCGGTGTCGCCGTGAATGCCATCGGCATGCGGGAACACCATGCGCAGGGCGATCAGGAACAGGATCAATCCACCGGCGATCGCAAGCGCATTGTCCGATAGCCGCAGCAAATGCATGAATTTGTCGCCGCCGAACATGAAGGCGAGCAGCACGCCGTAGGCAATGGCGCATTCGCGCAGCACTACCTTGGTACGCGCGCGCGGGTCCACGTTTTTCAACACCGAGATCACCAGCGGCGTGTTTCCGAACGGATCCATCACCAGGATCAGCAGGATGGTGGCGGAAACGATATCCACGGTGATGTGCCGGCTATAGCGACGCGCGCCGGTCGCCGCTGGCGAAGCCCATCAGCGGCGCGGCATGCTCTTTGCCAAACGCAATCACTTTGAACAGCTCGCCCATTTCGGATGGCGAGAGCAGTTGTTGCGCCGCGGCCGCCTGCGGCAGATACGCTGCGGCATCTTCCGGCGGCGTGCGCAGCAGGATGCCGGTGATGCCGCAGTTGATAAGAAACTGCGCCTGCCCGGTGTAGCCCAGCAGTTCCAGCTCCGCTTCCTCGCCCACGCGCGCCACGGCGCTGAAATCGATATGGCTGGTGATGTCCTGCAGCCCGGGCAGGAAAAAGGGATCGGCGTGGGCTCGGTGGCGGTAGTGGCACATCAGCGTGCCCTCGCTGCGCTCGGCATGATAGTACTCGTGCGCCGGGAAACCGTAGTCTATGAGCAAGATCACGCCGCGCGCCATTGATTGCGCGAGCGTACGCACGAAGCCGCGGGCCACGAGCTGAATCTCGGTCTGATAGCCCTCGGGCAATCGCAGCGTAGCGGCCGCCGTGAGCAACTCTGTGCCGGCGGGTCGCCAGGCCCAGGCGAATATTCCGTCGTTCAGCGCGACGCCCGCTTCCTCCAGGCCGGAGCCGCCGGCTCTGACCATGTGCGCCGGCATCGCGTCCAGCACTTCGTTGCCGATGATCAGGCCCTGATATTGCGTCGGCAGCCGGTTGAGCCAAATCACCCGCTCGACCAGGTGCGGCAGCTTCAGCGCGAGCAGATCGCGCTCGCGCTCGCGCAGGTCGGGGCTGACTTCGAGGATGCAGTAATGGCGCGGCAGTCGGTCCATCCGCTCCAGCTCGGCGAGGAGCGCCGCGGCGAGGGCGCCCGAGCCGGCGCCGATTTCCAGAATCTGATCTAGGCCAGATTCCAGCACCTCGGCCGCCTGGCGCGCCAACGTCTGGCCGTAGAGCGGGGTCAATTCGGGGGCGGTGATGAAATCGCCCTCGCGCCCCAGTTTTCTCACGCCGGCGCTGTAATAGCCCAGACCCGGCGCATACAAGGCCAGCTCCATGTAGCGCGCAAACGGGATCCAGCCGCCATTGAGGGCGATGTCGCCGCGGATCAGCGCGGTGAGCTTTTGGCTATGCGCCAGCGCTTCGGCCGGGGGGACGGGCAGATCAGACATATTCGGCAGACGTTTTCGAGATGTTGCGCGAATCCGGTAAAATCTTCAAATCATGTCCAAGCAACTGCAGGGCAAGACCATCCTCGTCACCGGCGCGGCCAAGCGGGTCGGCGCGGCGATCGCGCGCCGGCTGCACCGGGCCGGCGCCGATCTGACGCTGCACTACCATGCGTCGGAGCACCAGGCGCATGCCCTGCAGTCCGAGCTCAACCTGCAGCGCGCCCGATCGGTGATCCTGGTGAAAGCCGATTTGCTGGAGACCGGCGGCCTCTCGGAAATCGTGAAAACCTGCGCCGAACGTTTCGGTTCTCTCGACGCCCTGGTCAACAACGCTTCGGTATTCTACCCCACGCCCGTAGGCGCGATCGGCGCGCAGAACTGGGATGAACTCATGGGCGTCAATCTGAAGGCGTCCCTGTTTCTCGCCCAGGCGGCGGCGCCGTATCTGAAAAAAGTTGCGGGTTGCATCGTCAACATCACCGATATCCACGCCGAGAAGCCGCTGAAAAATTACGTGGTCTACAGCATTGCCAAGGCGGGGCTGGCCGGCCTCACCAAGTCGCTCGCGCGCGAGCTCGGGCCCGAGGTGCGCGTGAACGCGGTCGCGCCCGGCCCCATCGCCTGGCCCGAAGACGGGACCTTCGACGAGGTGACGCGCCAGCGCGTGATCTCGCACACTTTGCTCAAGCGCATCGGCGAGCCCGATGACATCGCCCGCGCGGTGTACTATCTGATCGCAGAGGCGCCTTATGTAACAGGCCAGATTATCGCGGTCGATGGTGGTCGGAGCGTTAATTTGTGAGCGATGAAATATGAACGCCCCTGATCACAAACAACTGGAAAAACAGCGCGTAGACGCGAACAAGCTGGAGAAGCGCCTGTGCCGCCTCGCCGGGCAGGCGATCGCCGATTTCAGCATGATCGAAGCCGGCGACCGCGTCATGGTCTGCCTCTCGGGCGGCAAGGACAGCTACGGCCTGCTCGACGTGCTGCTCAAGCTGCGCGCGCGCGCGCCGATCGCGTTCGACATCGTCGCGGTCAACCTCGATCAGAAGCATCCGGGCTACCCGGCGCATGTTCTGCCCGATTACCTGAAATCGCTCGGGATTGAATTCTTGATTGCGGAGCAGGACACCTATTCCGTGGTCAAACGCCTGATCCCCGAAGGCAAGACCATGTGTTCGCTGTGCTCGCGCCTGCGCCGCGGCGTGCTTTACCGCCTGGCGGGCGAGCTCGGGGCAACTAGGATCGCCCTGGGACACCATCGCGACGACATTCTGGAAACCTTTTTTCTCAACCTGTTCTTCGGCGGCAAGCTGAAAGCCATGCCGCCGAAGCTCGCGTCGGACGACGGCAAGCACGTAGTAATCCGCCCGCTCGCGTATGTGAAGGAAAAGGATCTCGCGCGCTACGCCAAAGTGCGCGCTTTTCCCATCATTCCTTGCGACCTGTGCGGCTCTCAGGACCAGTTGCAGAGAAAGCAGGTGAAGCAGTTGCTGCGGCTGTGGGAAAAGGAATTCCCAGGCCGGGTCGAAACCGTGTTCAACAGCCTGCAGCAGGTCGTGCCCTCGCATTTGCTCGACCGCAAGCTGTTCGATTTCCCCGCCGTTGCCGCAGGTGGTGTGGCGACTGATGAAGGTGATAAAGCCTTTGATGCAGAAGATTTTTCTTCTATCGTGCCGTCTCCGCTGAGGATCATGCCAGCGCCGAAATAGATTGTCGCTCAGTCGTAGATGTTCAGCCGTAGATTGTCAAATTTAGCTTGTCATGCTAATATTTTGATATGAACTGCGCTGAGCGGCTGGTTTCGATTTTCGGCAGCCAGGCCGAGGTGGCCAGGCGCTTCCGCCTGGACCGTGCGGTCGTCAACAACTGGGTCAAATCCGGTTATGTTCCGGCGCGCTGGGCGATGGAGGTCGAGCGTGCTACCCAGGGCAGGGTCGAGGCGGTCGAAGTGCTCAACGAAGCCAATGCCAAGAAGCCGGTCCGAGTCAAATCGCGCCCAGACGATCTGTTCGGGTCGCACCTTCCAGGGAGTGACACCATGAGCGATTTCGCGCCACCCAAACGCATTCATTCTTTTCATCCGCCGCAGCGCACGCTGATGGGGCCCGGGCCCTCGGAGATCAACCCGCGCGTGATGGCGGCGATGAGCCTGCCGGCGATCGGCTATCTCGATCCGGTGTTCGTCGAGATGATGGAGGAGCTGAAATCGCTCTTGCGCTATGCCTTCCAGACCAAGAACGCGCTCACCTTCCCGGTCTCAGGCCCCGGTTCGGTCGGCATGGAGTATTGCTTCGTAAACTTGGTCTCTCCCGGAGACCAGGTCATCGTCTGCAGGAACGGCGTGTTCGGCGGGCGCATGATCGAGAACGTGGAGCGCGCCGGCGGCACGCCGATCATCGTCGAGGACGCCTGGGGCGAGGCGGTCGACGCGCAGAAGCTGGAAGACGCGCTGAAGAAGAACCCCCACGCGCGCCTGGTGGCGTTCGTGCATGCCGAGACCTCGACCGGGGTGCAGTCCGACGCGAAGACGCTGGTGCAGGTCGCGCACAAGCACAACGCGCTCGCCATCGTCGATGCCGTGACCTCGCTCGGCGGCACCCCGGTGCTGACCGACGAATGGAACGTCGACGCGATCTACTCCGCCAGCCAGAAATGCCTGTCGTGCACGCCGGGCCTGTCGCCCGTGTCCTTCAGCGACCGCGTGGTCGAGCACGTCAAGGCGCGCAAGGACAAGATCCATTCCTGGTTCATGGACATGAACCTGCTGCTCGGCTACTGGGGCGCGACCAGCCGCACCTATCACCACACGGCGCCGACCAACAGCCTGTACGCGCTGCACGAGGCGCTGCTGATCCTGAAGGAAGAGGGCATAGAGAACGCCTGGGCCCGGCATACGCGCCATCACCTCGCGCTGAAAGCCGGCCTCGAAGCCATGGGGCTGGAGTTCCTGGTGAAGGAACAGGCGCAACTGCCGCAGATGAACGCAGTGTTCGTGCCCGAGGCGATCAAGACGCGCGAAGCAGAAGTGCGCAAGACCCTCCTCACCGAATTCAACCTCGAGATCGGCGCCGGTTTGGGACCGCTTGCGGGAAAGATCTGGCGCATCGGCCTCATGGGCTATTCGTGCAAACCGGAGAACGTGATGCTGTGCCTGTCGGCGCTCGGTTCCGTGCTCTCCGACCTGGGCCTGCCGATCCACGTCGGTGACGCCGAAGCGGCCGCGCATGGCGCCTATGCCGCGCTGCATGCCAAGGCGGCGCAGCGGAAGCAGCAACAGAAAAAGCGCGTGGCCTGACGCGCGGATGCAGACTCGCGCGCGGGCCTGCGGAAGCAGGGTTTGAACCCGGTCACGGGAACACCGAAGGAATTGGCGCGCTCGGTCGCAACCGACCCGGAACGCGGGACGCGGGTGGTGCGCGCCGCGTAGCGGCGATTATCAAATACCTATACCTTGACTCATGGATCCACTTTACCTATAGTTGATTTCTTATAGACGAGGGAGCGTATGAAAACAGGAATCGAGGCAGGAATGACCGCCACCAGCAGGGTCACCATCGACAAGCCGCGCACCATCGATTTCCTGGGGGAGGACCTGCGCATCTACGCTACCCCCGAGTTGGTGCGCGATATCGAGGTGACTTGCCGGGATTTTCTGCTTAATTATTGCGACCCCGGCGAGGACTCGTTGGGTACCGCGGTCCGCGTTTCCCACGGCGGAGCGACGCTGCTGGGAATGAACGTGGAAATCACCGTCAAGGTCACCAAGGTCGACGGGCGCGCGGTGAGCTTCGACGCCGTCGTCTCCGACGGCGTCGAGCAGATCGGCAGCGGCGAGCACAGCCGGTTCGTCGTCGATGTCGCGAAAATCAAGTCCAAGGTCATGGCGAAAGCGCAAAAGGTCAGAGGCGGGTAGCTTGGGCTCCGCTCGCGGAGCCCGACGATTTACCATAAGCGTATCGACCCATGCCGGACACAAGGCCGCTGACCTTCCGCCCGGTCTAGCAAATGGCGGGTGAGATGTCAGGTGAAGCCAAGAAAGTTCCGGTCTATTGCTACCAGTGCGTGGCGGGACCCGATCTGCTTGTGGTGAAGGTGAAGGACGGAGTGGCGCTGGAGGTCGAGCCCAACTTTCAGCTGGCGGGAATTCACCCCGGTGGGGGCAAATGTTGCGTCAAGGCCTACGGCTTGGTGCAGAAGCTCTACAACCCCAACCGGCTGCTTCAACCGATGAAGCGCACCAACCCGAAGAAGGGGAGGGACGAGGATCCCGGGTTCGTTCACATCTCCTGGGACGAGGCGCTCGACATCGTCGCCGGCAAGCTCAACCAGATCCGCGCTCGGGGCCTCACCGACGAATCTGGATATCCAAGGGTAGCGGCGAGCTTCGGCGGGGGCGGTGTGCCCACCTATTACATGGGCACGTTCCCGGCGTTTCTCGCCGCCTGGGGGCCCATCGACTTCAGCTTCGGCAGCGGCCAGGGCGTGAAGTGCTATCACTCGGAGCATCTCTTCGGCGAGTTGTGGCACCGGGCCTTCACCGTGGTTCCGGATACGCCGAGCTGCAACTATATCCTGTCCTTTGGCTGCAACGTGGAAGCCTCGGGCGGCGTGACTAGCGTGTTGCGCCACGCGCAGGCCCGGGTCAACAAGTACACCAAGCGGGTGCAGATCGAACCCCATCTTTCGGTCACCGGCGCCTGCTCGGCGGAATGGGTGCCGATCAAGCCCAAGACCGATGCGGCGTTCATGTTCGCCATGCTCCACACGATGCTGCACGAGCAAGCGCGTGAACGGCTCGATCTCGACTTTCTCAGGCAATATACCGGCTCACCTTACCTGGTCGGGCCCAACGGATATTTCCTGCGCGAGCGCGCGAGCCGCAAGCCGCTGCTGTGGGACCTGAAGCGCAATGGCGCGGTTCCGTTCGATACGCCCGACGCCGATCCCGCGCTGGAAGGCTCCTTCACCTGCGACGGAATCGAAGTGGGTCCCGATGATCAGGTCTGGCAACACCATGCCGTCTCGGCGGAAACCAGCTTCACCAAGCTCGTCGCCCACATAAAGCCCTACACCCCGGAGTGGGCCGAAAAGATCTGCGACATCCGCACCGGTACCATCCGCCGGGTGGCCGGAGAATATCTCGATCACGCGCAAGTGGGCGCCACCACGGTGGTTGACGGCATGACGCTGCCGCTGCGGCCCGTGGCCATAACGCTGGGCAAGACCGTGAACAACGGCTGGGGCGGCTACGAGTGCTGCTGGGCGCGTACGCTGATCTCTTGTCTGGTGGGCGCGATCGAAGTGCCGGGCGGCATTCTTGGCACCATCGTGCGCCTGAACCGGCCTGCGACGACCCGGCAGGCGAGCGTCGCGAAGGGGCCCGACGGGTTCATGGCCTATCCCGTGAATCCCACGGACAAAGAGAATTGGGTGTCGCGCCCGAACGTGCGCAACGCCCACAGCATGCTGGTGCCCCTTTCGGCCAATTCGCCTTGGAGCACCGCGCTGGGTCCGACGCATCTCGCTTGGATGTTCCGCAAGGAATCGCCGAAGAACTGGCCCAAGGTGACGGCGCCGGATCTGTGGTTCGTCTACCGCACCAATCCCGCGATTTCCTTTGCGGACTCGCCGGAAGTCACCCGGCGCATCGCCGAGTTTCCGTTTATCGTGTGCTTCACCTATGCCCGCGACGAAACCAACTACATGGCGGATGTGCTGCTGCCGGAAGCGACTGACCTGGAGAGCACGCAACTTATCCCTATCGGCGGTACCGGCGCCGGCGAGCAATTCTGGGACAGCAAGGGTTTCGCGCTGCGGCAACCGGTGGTTCCGCCGCGCGGCGAAACACGGGAATTCACCGACATCGCTACTGATCTCGCCAAGCGCACCGGGCTGCTGGAGAGATACAACCAGGCCATCAACCTCGGCGCGGTGGCGGTCCCGCTGAAAGGCGATAATTACGACTTCGAGCTGGATCCCGCGAGCGCGCATTCCGCGGAGGAAATCTGGGATGCGGCGTGCCGTTCGGCGAGCGCGCGTCTGACGGGCGGCGAGGAAACCGACGGGCTCGGCTGGTACCAGGAGCATGGGTTCAAGACCCGACCGATTTCCCGGCTGCAGTGGTATCTCTTTCCAGAAATCGTAAAGCAGGGCATCCGCTTCGAGATGCCTTACCAGGAGCAGCTATTACGGATCGGTGGGCAGCTCGGCAACCGGCTGCACGAGCAGGGCATCGCCTGGTGGGACACCCAGCTCAAGGAATACCAGGCGCTGCCCGCGTGGAAGGATTTCCCCGGGGTGTGGGAGCAGGACACGGTGCGGCTCGGCGGCAAGCCGGAGGAGTTTCCGTTCTGGCTGCTCACCGCCCGCAGCATGCAGTATTCCTGGGGAAGCAACGTGGGCATCCCGCTCATGGACGAAGTGTCGAAGAACGTGAAGGGCCACCACGGCGTCGTGATCAACGCCGGCAAGGCGAGGGAGCTGGGATTGAATGATGGGGACCTGATCGAAGTACGCTCCGCGCTGCGCTCAACCCGGGGTCGCGCGGTGCTCACCCAGGGCATCCGGCCCGACACGCTGCTGATGCTGGGCCAGTTCGACCATTGGGCCACGCCCTATGCCAAGGACATGGGGACGCCGAGCATGAACACGTTGACGTCCATGTCCTTGGAGCTTACCGATGCCACCGGCTCGATTGCCGACATCGTGCGGGTGGGCGTGGCACGGATCGCGGCTTGATATGGAAGAACATCGGAGCGTTAAGGGGAATTTGCCGCCCGCCCTGAGCTTGTCGAAGGATGAACGGCCAGGCGCGAATTTTGAGAACAGGCAATGCCCCGCTATGTAATGGTGGTTGACCTGCGGAGCTGCGTCGGCTGCCAGACCTGCACCGCCGCCTGCCGCCACGCCAACGCCACGCCGCCGGGCGTGCAATGGCGCCAGGTGCTCGACATCGAGTCGGGCGAATATCCGGACGTGCGCCGCACTTTCATGCCGGTGGGCTGCATGCATTGCGGCGACCCGCCTTGCATGCACGTGTGTCCTTCCACCGCCACCTACCAGCGGGACGACGGGCTGGTGGGCATCAACTACGACCTGTGCATCGGCTGCGGCTATTGCGCCGTGGCCTGTCCCTACCAGGCGCGCCACATCGTGCACCGGGCAAGCTTCGCCTACGGCGACCAACCCACCGAGTCGGAAGCCGCGCGCTTCGACGAGAAGCGGGTGTCGGTGGCGACCAAGTGCACCTTCTGCGTCGAGCGCATCGATGAGGCGAAGGAGAAGGGACTCACGCCGGGCGTGCATCCAGAAGTAACCCCGGCCTGCGTCAATTCCTGCATCGCCGAGGCCCTGCACTTCGGCGACAAGCAGGACCCGCAGAGCAAGGTGTCGCGGCTCATCAAGGATAACGACAGCTTCCGCATGCACGAGGAACTGGGCACCGATCCGGGGATGTATTACTTGTGGGATGGTCACAAATGAACCGCGTCGCACCCCGGCACCAAGCCAACTGGGATTGGCGGGCCGCCTGCAATTTCATCGGTGGCGGCTCCGGCGCGGGAGTGCTGCTATTCGCCGCCATCGCCGCCGCCCAGGGCGCGCCGTTCCGGGCGAGCGGTCTGCTGGGCCTCGTTCTGGTCGGCGCCGGACTCAGCTTTGTGTGGCTGGAAATCGGCAGACCGTTCCGGGCCCTCAACGTGTTCCTGCATCCGCACACCTCCTGGATGACGCGGGAGGCCATGGTGGCGTCGTTGCTGTTCGGAGCCGGCTTCGCCGCGCTGCTGCTCGGCAGCGTCGGCGTGTTCTGGCTGGCGGCGGCCCTCGGCATGGTTTTCCTCTATTGCCAGGGCCGCATGCTGTTCGCCTCCAAAGGCATTCCCGCTTGGCGCCAGCCCACCATCGTGGCGCTCATCATGATCACCGGGCTCACTGAAGGCGCGGGCGTTCTCGCCGCGGTGCTGCCGTGGGTCGCGCCGGAGCTGCCGCTGCGCTGGTCGCTGGCCTCATTGTTCCTGATGCTGGTGGCGCGGACCGTGGTCTGGCGCAGTTACCTCAATCAGCTCGCGGCCGCAGGCGCGCCGGCCAAGTCTCTGGCGGTGTATGCGGGGTTCGACAAGCCCTTCATCTTTATCGGCAACGCGCTGCCGGCGCTGCTCGCAGTGACGGTGCTGTTGGCCGGCGCAGGGGCGTTCACCTCGGTCTTGGCGGGGATTCTCGCGGTGGCGGGAGGCTGGGCGCTCAAATTCACCGTCGTCGCCCGCGCCGCGTACAACCAGGGCTTCGCGCTGCCGCTTCATCCGGTGCGGGGGCGGGGCGGGCGCTTGCCCGGGATCAAACCCGGTTGGACGCCGCCCGCGGGATAGTGCTTTACGGGTGCATGCGCCGGGATAAATTTCGTCGGCCGGCACCCGCTCCAATTCAGCATATCGTTCTGAAATCTACAAAGAGGAGGCAATGACGATGCTGCCAAGAGACATGCTTGCCCGCTGCGTCCGCAATTTTCCTCAAAAGAAGCATTTAATCAAAGAATGGGTGCTTGCCAATGCGCAGTTGCTGCCATGGAAAATCGAGGACACGCGCTAGCCTGGCTTTCCACGGAGGGGAATTTCCCTAAGAACTGACCCGGATCGGCCTCCCCGCCGGCGCGGTTGAAGCGTGGGCCGAGTGCAGTGTTGGCAGCCGCCGTTGCCTCGTAGTTCGGGTCGGCGAGCGCTACCCCGCGTGCTTTTCCGGTGGCCGTGGCGCAGGCGCGGATGTCTCGGTTTGGTTCAGCGCCAGGGCACCAGCCCCTTTTCGCCGGCAAGCCAGCTCTTGAGCTCGCCTTTCTTGACCTTGGCATTCGTCGTCTTCGGCAGCTCCTTGACGAAGACGACGTGCTTGGGCGTTTCCGGCCTGCTCAGCTTGCCGTCGCAGAACGCGATGATCTGCGCGGAGGTCGCATCCGCATGCGCGGCCTTCTTCACCACGATGGCCACCACCGCCTCGCCCCACTCCGGATGCGGCACTCCGACCACCGCCGCCTCCTCGATCGCCGGGTGCTCGACCAGGATCGCCTCGACGGAGGACGGAAACACGTTCACCCCGCCGGTGATGATCATGAATTTCTGGCGATCCAGCAGGTACAGGTAGCCGCTCTCGTCGAGCCGGCCGATGTCGTTGGTGCGCAGCCAGCCATCGGGCAGGGCCTCCGCCGTCTCCTGCGGCAGGTTGCGATAGCCCTTCATCATTGTGTTACCGCGCAGCCAGACCTCACCCGACTCGCCGACGGGCAACGGCATGCCGGACTCGTCGCGGATCGAGCAGTCGTAGTGGATCGCGATGCGTCCCACCGACTTCAGCAGGCCCGGCTCCTCGCGCAGCGCCCGCTCGTGGTCGGCATTGGTCAGGTAGCTGATCCAGCCGCCGGTGGCCTCGGTCATCGCATAGGTCTGCAGCAGCGCGACCTTGAAAGTCGCCTTGGCGTCGCGGATCAGCTTCGGCGTGGCCGGAGACGAGCCGTAGATCATCATGCGCAGCGAGGACAGGTCGTACACCGGATTGGCCTGCACTTCGCTGATCGCCCGCTGCAGTATGGTTGGTACCAGCAGACACACGGTCACCCCTAAGCGCCCGATTTCGCGCAGGAAACTTTGGATCTGGAACACGCCGTCGGGGATTGCAGTGGCCATCGCGTTACCGAGACCGAAGCTGCTCATCATCACGACGATCCAAGCCGACGCGCCGGGCATGTACCAGATGTCGTCGGGCCCGAAGCCGAACGAGTTCAGCGAGTGCAGGATGCAGTTTGCGCCCCCCTCGTGGGTCAGCATTACGCCCTTGGGGACCCCGGTCGTGCCGGAGGTGTAGCTGATGAGCAGCAGGTCATCGGGCGCGATCGGCGGCCAGCTCGGTTCGCCCTGCGCCTGCGCCAGCAGCGACTCGTAGTCGAGCGCCAAGCCGTGATCCTCGCCGAAGCCGATCAGCGTCACGCCTAGCCTCTGGATTTCCGCCACGCGCTCGGCGACGAGGTGTTTGCAGCGCGCGTCAACCAGCAGGTATTTCGTGCTGCTGTCCTTCAGCACGTGCACCATCTCGGGCCACGGGTACTGGGTGTTCAGGCCGACCCGCGGCGCGCCGATCTTCATGCAGGCGAAGAAGTGCTCATAGACCTCGAAGGTCTCCTGCGTCAGGATCGCGACGGTCTCGTCCTTGCGATGGCCTAGCTTCTGCAGCGCCACCGCGAAGCGGTCGGAGCGCTGGTCCATCCGGGCCCAGGTGGCCGAGCGTTCGCCGCACAGGTAGGCGGTCTTGGTCGGGTAGTTGCGCGCGCAGCGCTTGATCATGTCTCTTGGCAGCATGGCGGTCTCCTGGATCGGGCAAGTATCGGCATGGGAAATTCGTGACTACTCAGGTGGCCATCACCGCGATGCCACCAACAGGGTGGTGGTATTCCCCACCCCCCGTTTCAAGGCAGGTTGCGGGAAAAATTCTTATTCTGCTGAACTCGAAACCGCTCATATTGTACCGTGTGAACCGTGACGGGCGTCATGGTAATACGAGGCCGTCAAGAATTGCGTTGACCGACCGACCGGGTGGTTATAATCTGGTTGCCGTTTCCCCATTCCGCGCGAACGGCGAAGCAGCCGCGTCTGATCGACAAGGAGTTTCCTGGAGAGAACATATGAAGCGAGAGACCGACTATGGTTACGAGACAAAAAAACCGTCTATTCGCCTGGCGACATCCCCGGATTCGAGTACCAGAGGGACTAGGGTGATCCCGGCTCGTTTCCTTACACGAGGGGGACTCCGAGGCGATTGCCAAACGGGTGGAGGAATGGAAGAAAACGCGGGACCTGGCGTTAGTGACGCGACGCTTGGCGCAGTTGCACGCGGATGCGCGAAAGGGGGATCGATTTAACCTGATGCCATCCATCATCGAGGCCGTCAAGGCCTATGCAACGGCAGGCGAAGTCATGGGAGATGCGCCAGGGGCGGGGTTTGAGTTACGACCCGTTCAATGTCATCGACTGCCCTTTCGCCCTGCAATGAGATCGGTCACACTGTCAATCAGACGCCGGAGATGATCGTCGATGCCGCGATTCAGGAAGACGTGGATGCCATCGGAATCAGTTCCCATGCGTCGAACTACTCCCAGATAGAGGGACTCATGGACCTGATGAGAAAGAACGATCTGGATGACGTTCTGGTCGTATGCGGCGGAAACATTCCCAAGCACCAGATCGAGCGGCTGATCGCGAAAGGCGTCGCGAAAGTGTTTACGCCGGGAAGCGCCGGCAGTGAAATCGTGGACTACCTCGTATCCAATACGAGACGTCTGGTTACGCAGTAATGCCGGGTCGCCGCAGCTTAAGATCGGATCGCGAGATTTGTCGAAATACCCCGATACGTGCATGCCGAAGCAATATTCGGCGCCGGGTAGCCAAGGGAAAGGCGAGCGCGACATGAGCGCGCAGTTCATGCAGTACCTGCTCACCGGCCTTACCGTGGGCGCGATTTACGCGCTGGTCGCGCTCGGCTTCTCCATCATTTTCAACGCCAGCCACGTGATCAACTTCGCGCAGGGCGAGTTCGTGATGATAGGCGGCATGGTCACGATGTCGCTCGCCGGGACCGGGTTGCCGTATCTGCTGGCAATCCCGCTCGCGGTCGTGGCGGCGGCGCTGGTCGGACTCGCGCTGGAGAAGTTCGCGGTCGAGCCGGCGCGCGGCGCCTCGGTGGTGACGTTGATCATTATCACCATCGGCGCGTCGATTTTCCTGCGCGGGCTGGCGATGCTGGTGTGGGACAAGAAGCTGCACGCGCTCAAGCCATTTACCGGCGATACGCCAATCGCCGTCGCCGGCGCCACCATTCTGCCGCAGAGCTTGTGGGTGCTCGGGGTCACGCTCGTGATCGTGCTCGCGCTCACCTGGTTTTTCAGCCGCACGCTGTTCGGCAAAGCTATCCTCGCGACCTCGCACAATCGCCTCGCGGCGGAGCTCGTGGGCATTAACGTGCGCATGGTCCTGTTTTTTTCTTTCGGCCTGTCGGCGGCGCTCGGAGCGATCGCGGGCATTCTGATTGCGCCGATCACGCTCACTTCCTACGACGTCGGCGTAATGCTGGGCTTGAAAGGTTTCGCCGCCGCAATTCTCGGCGGCTTGGGGAGCGGCATCGGCGCGGTGATCGGCGGCCTCGCGCTCGGCGTTGCCGAGATCATGAGCGCGGGCTACCTGTCCTCGGCTTACAAGGATGCGATCGCTTTCGTGATCATGCTGGCGGTGCTGTTCTTCATGCCGAGCGGACTGTTTGGCAAGCGCGGCGGCGAGCGGATTTAAAGCGATGCCGCCGCATCTTGCCTCGGCGCGCACTGGAGGCATGGCTGCGCTCGCCACGGTGATTGCGCTGTTGCCGCTCGCGCTCAGCAACAACTATTTCTACGATATCGCGATTCTGGTCGGTTTGAACGCTATCGTCTGCGTCGGTCTGAACCTGCTCATCGGTTATGCCGGGCAGATCAGTCTCGGTCACGCGGGTTTTTTCGGACTCGGCGCCTACGGCTCGGCCATCCTTGCCTCGCGCTACGGCTGGCCGCCGCTCGCCGCGATGCTTACCACGACCCTCGCCGTGGCGGTGCTCGCTTTCCTGGTCGGCCGGCCCATTCTGCGGCTGAAGGGCCACTACCTCGCCATGGCCACGCTCGGCCTGGGGGTCATCATTTTCATGGTCATCACCACCGAGGACAAATTCACCGGCGGTCCGGACGGGATCGCGGTGGCGCCGTTTAGCGTTGGCGGCTTGGTGCTGCAGGGGGAGCGCATCTGGTACTGGCTGGTCGGAGCATTGCTGCTCGTCGCCGTCTGGCTGGCACTCAACCTGATCGAGTCTCCGATGGGACGGGCGCTGCGCGCGCTGCACAGTTCCGAGGTCGGCGCGGAAGTCGTCGGGATCAACGCCGCGGACCATAAAGTGATGGTGTTCGTGATCTCGGCCGTGTTCGCTTCGGTTGCAGGCAGTCTTGCCGCGCATTACTCCGGTTTCGTCACGCCGGGCAAAGTCACCTTCCTGCACTCGATCGAACTGGTCACCATGGTCGTGTTCGGCGGCATGGCCTCGACCTTCGGCGCGGTGGTCGGTGCGGCCGTGCTGACCACTTTGCCGCAGTTGCTGACCGTGTTCAAGGATTATGAGATGATGGTGTTCGGCGCGGTGATGATGGGCACCATGATTTTTTTGCCGCGCGGGGTGGTGCCGAGTCTGGCGCGGCTGTTCCAGCCGCGCCGACAAGAAGCCTCCGGCAAGGAGGGTGGCGCATGAGCCTAGGAGCAGGGGCCCCGCGAAGCGGGGATGCGACCCGGGCGAAGGCGGCAGGACGCCGACAGCGCGGTCTATTCATCGCGTCGTTCCTAAGGAGGCGGCGCGCATGAGCCTAGTAGCAGGGGCCTCGCGAAGCGGGGATGCGACCCGGGCGAAGGTGGCAGGACGCCGACAGTGCGGTTTATTCATCGCGTCGTTCCTAAGGAGGCGGCGCGCATGAGTCTGCTCCAGGTCGAGAGCCTGTCGAAGAAGTTCGACGGTCTGAACGCGGTCGACGATCTGAGCTTCGACATTCAGCCGGGGGCGGTGCACTCGATTATCGGCCCGAACGGCGCCGGCAAGACCACGCTGCTGAATTTGCTCACCGGAATCTACCGGCCTTCCGGCGGGCGCATTGTATTCGGCGAGTACGATCTGACCGGCCGCGCGCCGTACGAGTATGCCGGCCACGGCATCGCGCGCACCTTCCAGAACTTGCAGGTGTTCTTCAACATGAGCGCGCTCGAGAACGTGATGGTGGGGCGCTATTTGCACGAGCGTTGCGGGCTGGCTTCTGCCTTGTTGCGCGGGCCGCGTCTGGCGCGCGCCGAGAAAGTGTGCCGCGACGAGGCGGCCGAACTGATGCGTTACGTCGGCCTGCGCAGTTATCTGTCGGTCGCCGCCGACGCCATGCCTTACGGCGCCTTGAAGCGGCTGGAGATTGCGCGCGCGCTGGCGACCAAACCGAAGCTGATGCTGCTGGACGAGCCGGCCGCGGGTTTGAATCCGACCGAGGCACTGGAGTTGGACGATCTGATCGGCAGGCTCAGCGAGCGCGGCGTCACCGTTGTGCTGGTCGAACACAATATGCGCCTGGTCATGGGCGTGTCGAACCACATACTCGTACTCGACTACGGGCGCAAGCTTGCCGAGGGCTCCGCGGCGGCCATACGCAATGACCCGAAGGTGATCGAGGCGTATCTCGGAAGCGCGGTTGCGCACGAGGATCCGGTTGGAGGTCCCAGCGCAAGCGCCGTTGCGGTAGCGGGGGAGGCGCGCCGATGATGCTTGAGGTAGAGGGACTGGGCAGCCATTACGGCCGCATTCCGGCCTTGAAGGGCATCGACCTGCATGTGGGCGCAGGGGAACTGGTGGCGCTGGTCGGCGCCAACGGCGCGGGCAAGACGACGCTGTTGCGCGCGCTTTCCGGGGTGCAGCCGGTGAGTGCGGGGCGGGTGCGCTTCGAGGGCGCCGATATCACTACCGCCGTCCCGGACAAGCGCGTGCGGCTCGGCATCGTGCAGGTACCGGAGGGCCGTCAGGTGTTCGGGCCGCTGTCGGTCGAGGACAATCTGCGCCTGGGCGCTTACCTGCGCAGCGAAGCGGAGGCGGCGCAAGGCCTTGAGCGCGTATACGCGATGTTCCCGGTGTTGAAGCAAAAGCGCCGCGAGCCGGCGGGCGCGCTCTCCGGAGGCCAGCAGCAGATGCTGGCCATGGGAAGAGGGTTGATGGCCTTGCCCAAGCTGCTCTTGCTCGATGAGCCGAGCATGGGGCTCGCCCCCAAGCTGGTGGAGGAGATCTTCGCCTGCGTGCGCGCGCTCAAGGCGGACTCGACCACGATCTTCCTGGTGGACCAGAACGCGCGCGCGGCGCTGGCCGTCGCCGATCGCGCCTACGTGCTCGAGACCGGGCGCGTGGTGCTCGCGGGCAGCGGCGCCGAACTGCTCGAAGACGAACAGGTGAAGGAGGCTTACCTCGGCTTGTAATTCTATTTTCATATCCGGCCCCTTGCAAAATTCATTTTGCAAGGGGCTTTTTCAGCGCGGGGCGCTCTTCGCCAAACTCAATGACGAACCTGTTGAGGAGCGCGTCTATACCCTTGGGCTTGCCGAGAAACTTCACTCCGGAGCGTCGCGCGAGGCTGCCATCGGGCTGCACTATCGAAACCGTGTAGCGCACCTCGAGGTCGGCAACGATCGGTTTGCCGCCCGAGATCATGATCTTGCATCCTCTGAGCGCGGTGCCGGGCGCCAGCCTTACTCCCGAGTCATAAATCATGCCGCCCATGCCGCTGCGGCTGATGTCAACGATACGCGCCTCGAACGGCGCGACGCCGGCGTTGTCGGCGATGCAACGCAGCGACGCGTCCGCAGGGACCTTGAACCTCGGGTGCTCGCGGTGTTGTGATCGGACCAGCGCCAGAGGCAGCGCGAACCGAACCGCGGGGTCGCCGTCGAACACCGTCTCGGACGGCGCGGCTGCCGCGAATTCGATGCGCCCGCGCTTGTCGCTTGTCCGAAACACCACGGACGCCTGTTCCAGCAGCGCGGCGTTTGCCCGCCGTTCCTCGCCGTAGGCGAGAACGAAGAATTCCCCGTACTGGTCGACGTGCAGCAGCCGCGTCAGAAACAGTTGCCCGGCGTCCCCGATTTCCGCCGACAGTAGCGCGCGATCACGGGCGAGCTGCTGCAGAATGCGCGTAATCTCGATGCGGGAACGAAACAGTGCCCCGGTGGCGTGCGAGGCGTCTTCCGGCGTTTGCTCCGTATCTCCAGTCTCGATCATGTCCGGCCTCAATGGGCAAACAGCATACCTCGGACGCAGCTTCCTTCAACTACCCGAATTTGCACTACCTGGATTTGCCCGGGCCGGGGAGCCGGGCCGGAATCCCTCCGGCTATCGCATCGACTCGGCCTGCCGCAGATCCCCGTGCCTGGGCTTATTTTCTTCGCGGCGGCTGGTGATGGCGCAGCTTCTGCGCCTCGCGCTCGAGCGCGTCGCGCAAGCGCAGCAGCTTTGCCTGCCTGTTGGTGATCAGCGGATAGTGCCGGGCGGCGTCCAGGGCCCGGCCCACGTTCCAGCAGTTTTTTTTCTGCGTCACCCATGACTTCGGATCCAGCCGGCGCAGGTCGAAGGCGGCCGAGTAGCTGCGCAGCGTTTTCTGGTGGCGCTTGTTGCAGTACTCGTGAAAATAGGACATCGCGAGTTCGCGCAGGCTGCGGTACACGGGGTCGCGCCAGCGCAGCGCCGGATGGTTGGTCTTGGAAATCGCGCCCCAGCAGCCATTGCGGCGGAACAGCGTCACGGTATGGTCGTAGTCGCGGGTCGCCTTCAGGTCCAGCAGCAGCGGCGGCTCGCCGTGCACCCACAGCGCCGCGGCGGCGATCATGGCGCCTTCGATGCACAGCGCGCGGCGCTGGTTCAGCGCTTCGCGCACCGACAGGCAAGTTTCGCCGCCGATCTCGAAGTTCTGCGGAATGGCGTCGATGTAAGCTTGAATTTTCTCCGGAGTGTTGAGGCGCCTGAGGATCGCGAACTCGGCTCTGCTGAGGCCCAGATCCTCGCGGCTGGCAATGCGCTTTTTCTTCATCTTGTCCGCTTGCCGCGTTTAACCGGTTTTGCCGGCCGGTCGGTTTTCTTGTTCACGGCTTTGTTGCCGGACGGCTTCGCCGAGGGCGCTTTTTTTGCCGGCTTTTTCCTGACTGGATTGGCTGCCCGAGTTTTTTTCGCCCGCCGCGTGATTTCCCTGGCGGCCTGGGCTTGCCCGGCGGCTTGCTTTTTCGCATTCGCGCGCAAGGCCGCGGCATAGGCGGTGCGCGCCCAGGGCAGCATCAGCTCGGGCGACTCCATCGCGTCCTCCGGCACGCGGAAGAAGCCGAGCGTGGCGCGCTTGCCCTTGCGCGCGTAGCTGAAAATCTCGCAGCCCGCCTGCTCGAACTCGGTGCGGTTCATCTCGTCCGCCTTGAGGTAGAGCGCGTCCTCCGACACGAGGGCGAACATCAAGCCGTCCAGATACACGCCATGGCCGCCGAACATGCGGCGCGACACTACGGTGCCGAACGGCCCGAGCAACTCGATCACATAGTCGACGAAATCATCGGACATCTTCTGGATCCGCCTGTTGTTGAACTCCTGCGGCGGATTGTAGAGCTTGGCGCCCCGCCAGCCAAGCGCGGTCTCAGCCGCGGTCTCAGCCGGCGCCGGCTAGGGCGGGTTTGCCCGTCAGGCCGCTTTTCTCTGCGGATCCGGTTGCAGGCGCCGCCTGAACAGGGGCTCGGGCCGCTCGACCGTAGCCTGGTAGGCCTCGGCAAAATCGTCGAAGGCGGAGAGCGCCTGCTCGGGGTTCTGATCCGCGCGCAGGGCAAAGGCGTCGAAGCCGCAGCGCGAGAGATAGCAGAGCTGGTCGCGCAGCACGTCGCCGATGGCGCGCAGCTCGCCGCGGTAGCCGTGGCGCTCGCGCAATAGGCGCGCGAGCGTATAGCCGCGGCCGTCGGTAAAGCTGGCAAAACGCACCGCAATCACCTCGAAGCGGGCCAGATCCTGCGCGATCGTGCTTGGGTCCGCGTCCGTTTGCAGCCACACGCCGATGTGGCCGAGGCGAGACGAAAGGGTATCGCGCTCGCGCATCCACAGCTCGAGCGGCACGACAACATCGCCGTCCGAGGGCAGCGACCCGCCCGATTCCTGCTCAAGCAACTGCCAGTTGTCTTGAATTACGGCGCGGTGTTTGATGATTCGTGCCATACACGTAGTCCTTGAAAGGTTCGATGCCGATGCGGCGCACCGCGTCGATGAAGCGCTCTTCCTCGCTTTCGCGCTCGGCTAGATAGACCTCGATCAGCTTTTCGATGACCTCGGGCACCCGCTCCCGGGCGAACGCCGGGCCGATCACCTTGCCCAGCGACGCGTCCGCGCCTTGCGCGCCGCCGATGGAGATCTGGTAGAACTCCTCGCCCTGCTTGTCCACGCCAAGAATGCCGATGTGGCCGATGTGGTGATGGCCGCAGGAATTCATGCAGCCCGAAATGTTGAGGTCGAGCTCGCCGATATCGTGCAGGTAGTCCAGGTCATCGAAACGCCGCTGTATCGCCTCGGCCACGGGGATAGTCTTGGCATTGGCGAGCGAGCAGAAGTCCCCGCCGGGGCAGGCGATGATGTTGGTCAGGAGGCCGATGTTGGGCGCGGCCAGGCCGAGCGGCTTGATTTCGCGCCACAACGCGTGCAGATCGGAGGCGCGCACGTCGGCAAAGATCAGGTTCTGCTCGTGCGAGACGCGCAGCTCGCCGGACGAATAGCGCTCGGCCAGGCCGGCGATCGCATCCATTTGCGCGGCAGACACATCGCCGGGCGCGGCGCCGGTGCGCTTGAGCGACAGCGTCACCGCGGCATAGCCCGGCACCTTGTGTGGGTGAACGTTGCGCCGGTGCCAATTGGCGAAAGCCTTGTCTGCGGCGAGCATCGCTTCGAGGAAGGCGTCTCTTGGCGGCAGCCGGGCGTAGGCGGGGCGGGTGAAACGGCCTTCGATGCGCCGCACTTCCTCCTCGATCAAGGTCGCCGGGCCGCCCTTCAAGTGCGACCATTCTTCCTCGACTTTGTGGGCGAACACTGCGGGCGTCAGCTCTTTCACCAGGATCTTGATGCGCGCCTTGTACTTGTTGTCGCGCCGGCCGTAGCGGTTGTACACGCGCAGAATCGCCTCGAGGTAAGTCAGCAGGTGGCGCCAGGGCAGGAACTCGCGGATCGCGTGGCCGACGATGGGCGTGCGGCCGAGGCCGCCGCCGACGATGACGCGAAAGCCCACTGCGCCTTGTTCGGCGCCGTCCACACCTGCGCCTTGTTCGGCGCCGTCGCCTTCGGCGCTGCGCCGCGCATGCAAGCCGATGTCGTGCACCCAGGTCGCGGCGCGGTCGGCCGCGCTGCCGCTGACCGCAATCTTGAACTTGCGCGGCAAGTAGGCGAATTCCGGGTGCAGGGTGGACCACTGCCGTATAAGCTCGCACCAGACGAATGAATCGACGATTTCGTCCCGGGCTACGCCGGCAAAATGATCGGTGGTGGTGTTGCGGATGCAATTGCCGGAGGTCTGGATCGCGTGCATCTGCACTTCTGCCAGTTCGGCCAGGATCTCAGGCACCTCGTCCAGCCTGGGCCAGTTGAACTGGACGTTCTGGCGGGTGGAGAAGTGAGCGTAGCCCTTGTCGTAAGCGCGTGCGATGTGGGCAAGCCGTCTCAACTGCGCCGACGAAACCAGGCCATAGGGGATCGCCACGCGCAGCATCGGCGCATAGCGCTGGATGTAGAGGCCGTTCTGCAGCCGCAGCGGGCGAAAGTCGTCCTCCGACAACTCGCCGGCAAGGTGGCGGCGCGTCTGGTCGCGGAACTGGCTCACGCGCTCGTCCACGATGCGCTGATCGATTTCGTCGTATCGGTACATGCTGTCTTCGGCCTGCTGGTCTGCCCGCCCTCGCGGGCAGGCGGTTATGGGATTTGCCAATACAGGCCGTAGCGTAATAAACTCTGGTTATACTAAGAACGAATAAATAGGCATATCCATATAACGTAGTGCTATTTAGATCCAGGCCATGAATTTTCAACAACTGCGCTATGTGCGCGAGACGGTGCGCCGCGGGCTCAACCTCACCGAGGCCGCCAACGCCCTGCATACCTCGCAACCGGGGGTGTCGAAGCAGATCCGCGAACTCGAGAACGAGCTCGGCTTCGATATTTTCGTGCGCCGCGGCAAGCGCATCACTTCGCTCACCGAGCCGGGGAAGGCGGTGCTCGGTGTCATCGAGCGCGTGCTGCATGAGGCCGACAACCTGAAGCGCGCGGCGCACGACTTCAGCGACCGGGATTCGGGCGGACTCACCATTGCCACCACCCATACCCAGGCGCGCTACGCCCTGCCGCGCGTGGTGGGCGAATTCAAGCGCCGCTATCCCCGAGTCCACCTGATTCTGCAGCAGGGCAACCCGCTGCAACTGGCCGAGATGGTGCAGGCCGGAGCGGCCGACATCGCCATCGCGACCGAAGCGCTCGAGGATTTCCCCGGACTGCTCGCCTTGCCCGGATACACCTGGAGCCATTGCGTGGTGGTGCCGCCCAGGCACGCCTTGCTCAAGGCCGGAACGCTCACCTTGGAGGCGCTGGCGCAATACCCGATCGTGACTTACGATACCGCGTTCGCCGGGCGCACGCACATCGATGCCGCGTTCGCCGCGCGGGGCTTAAGCGTGGACGTGGTGCTGTCGGCCATTGACGCCGACGTGATCAAGACCTACGTCGAACTGGGCCTGGGCGTGGGCATCATCGCCGCCATGGCCTTCGACGCGAAGCGCGATCTGAAGCTGCGCGCGCTCGAGTGCTCACACTTGTTCCGTTCCAATACCACGCGCGTGGCGGTAAAGCGCGGCAGCCTGCTGCGCGGCTATGCCTATGAATTCATCGAACTGTTCGCCCCGGCCTTGAACCGCAAGCTGATCGAGCGCGCGCTGGCGGGGGAGGGCGAGCTGTACGAGCTCTGAGCATGTCCCGCGGTCTCGTGCGTGAACTGGTGCGCCTGGGATGGCCCGTGCTCATCGCGCAGTTGGCGGTGATGGCCAACAGCGTGATCGACACCATCATGGCCGGGCGCTACGGCACGCTCGACCTCGCCGCGGTGGGCATCGGCTCGAGCATCTACTTTTCGGTTTTCGTCGCACTGATGGGCGTGCTGCTCGCGCTCACGCCCATCGTTGCGCATTTGTACGGCGCGGGCCGCCCCGCGGACATCGGCGAGGAATTGCGCCAAAGCGCCTGGCTCGCCGCCGCGCTGGCGCTGGTCTCGCTCGCGCCGTTCGCCTATCCCGAGCCTTTTCTCGCGGTGGCCAGGCTCGAACCCGCGCTGGAAGCCAAGGTGCGCGCCTATTTGCACGCGCTCGCCTGGTCGGTGCCGGCCTCGCTGCTGTTCCGCGTGTTCTACAGCTTCTCCACCGCGATCTCGCGCCCGCGCACGGTGATGGCGCTGACGCTCGTCGGTCTCGCGCTCAAGGCGCCGCTCAACTGGGTGTTCATGTACGGCAATCTGGGCGCGCCCGAGCTGGGCAGCACCGGCTGCGGCTTGGCGACCGCGCTCGTCTCCTGGATCGTCTGCGCGCTCGCCTGGGCCTGGTGCTGGTTCGAGCCTGCCTATCGGCCCTACCGGGTGTTCGCGCGCTGGTCCTGGCCGAACGCAAAAGCGCTGGGCCGCATCCTGTCCCTGGGCCTGCCTATCGGTTTGACCTTCCTCGTCGATGTGACCGGTTTCACTTTCATGGCGCTGTTCATTGCGCGGTTGGGCGCGCTTTATTCGGCCGCGCACCAGATCGCCGCCAATCTCGCCGCGCTCACCTTCATGCTGCCGCTCGCGCTGGGCAACGCCGCCAGCGTGGTGGTCGGGCAATCGCTGGGCGCAGGCCAGCCTGCGCGGGCGCGCGCCGCGGGTCTCGCCGGCCTCGCGCTGGCGCTCGCCTGCGCCGTGCTCGTAGGCGCGTGCCTCTATTTGTTCGCCGACGGAATTGCCGGCCTGTATGCCGGTGACGCCGGCTTGCGCCGCGTTGCCGCCGGATTGATCGCTTTCGTCGCCGTGTATCATCTGTTCGACGCGGTGCAGGCGGTCGTGGTCAACGTTTTGCGCGGCTACAAGCGCGCGGTGGTGCCGATGCTGATTTACGCGATCGCCCTGTGGGGGGTGGGTCTGGGTGGTGGCTATGCGATCGGCCTGACCGGCGTCGATCTCGCTTTGCTTGGCCTTTCCACCCCTATGGGCGCGCCGGGTTTCTGGCTCGCCGCGATCGCGAGCCTGGTGCTCGCGAGCAGCCTGGTCACGGCGTATTTCCTGCGCGTGAGCCGCGCCGCTACAACCAGCGTTGCATCGAATAGCCGCCGATCAGCGGGCGCTGCATTGCGGCGCTGAATATCTGCCGCCCCCACTTGAATTCCTTGTACAGCACGACGAAGCGCCACAGGTCGCGCAGCACGCGGGCGCGCTCGCGCCAGCCGAGCGCCATCAGCGCGGCCGGGAAATCGGCTTCATGCGGGCGTCCGAAGGCGATCTTGAGCGGGTTCCACTGGTCAGAGGTCCGGCGCACTTCGGAAGCGATCATCCCGCGGTACATTTGCTGCATCGGGCGGTTGCGCAGGCGCGCTTCGACCACCGCTTCGCCGCAAATCGCGCCGGAGTGCAGCGCGCAGCTCATGCCCTCGCCGATCATGTTGAGGAAACCCGCGGCCTGCCCGGTGATCAGGACGTTGCCCTTGCCGAACACGTAACGGTTGATCAGCGACGGTCCGAAATTCTCGCCGCAGCCCTCGTC
>SCTX01000097.1 GCA_004298385.1 Betaproteobacteria bacterium
TGCCGCGCCGTCATCAAACCGCAGCCTGCAAGCGGCCTTCCTTGATCCAGACGCGCAATTCCCGCTTGAGTATTTTCCCGGAGGGCCCCACGGGCATGGCGTCGATGAAATACACCTGGCGCGGCGCCTTGTAAGCGGCGACATGCGCTCGGCAGTAATCGATGATCTCACCAGGCCTGGGCTTGTTGCCGGGTTTCGCCACGATCACCGCCGCCGGGATCTCCCCTTTGACCGCGTCGGCAACGCCGACCAGCGCGCACACCGCGACCCCAGGATGCTTATACAGCAGGTCTTCCACTTCCAGCGGATAGATGTTGTAGCCGCCGGAGATGATCAGGTCTTTCTTGCGATCGACGATGTAAAGATAGCCTTCTGCGTCCACATAGCCGATATCGCCGGAGAGCCACCCCTTCGCCGTGAATGTCTTCGCCGTCGTCTCGGGATCGCGCCAATAACCCTTGCCCACGCAGTCGCCGCTGATCCTGATTTCACCCCTCTCGCCGAGCGCCACCGGTTCGCCATCGTCGTCCACGATTTCGATACTCGAACTGCCGATCGGCAGCCCGGCGGAACCGAGGCGGCGCACCCCTATCAGCGGCTCGCCCGTGTTGTATCCCGTTGACTCGGTCGCGCCGTAGATCTGGGCCAGTCGGACACCGAACGATTGCTCGAACTGCTTCAAGATTTCCACCGGTACGGGAGCCCCGCCGGTCACCGCCAGCCGCAGCGATGACAAGTCATCCCGTTTCGCATCAAACTCATTGCACAGATAGACGAACATCGTCGGCGTGCCGGCGAAAAAACTCACCTTGTACCGCTTGATCGCGTCGAGCACCTTGCGCGTGTCCCAGCGCTCATGCATGACCATGGTGGCGCCGGAAAAAATGCACAGGTTCATCTTGACCGTCGCGCCGAAATTGTTGAATAGCGGCAGAACATCGAGAAATACTTCGGTTCCAAAGCGAAACCGGTTGTAGACCATCATGTCCCGCAAAGTTGAATACTGACTGAGCTGGGATTGCATCGCCCCCTTCGGCAGACCCGTGGTGCCCGATGTAAAGAAAAGGTTGGCGGTATCGCCGGGCTCGCATTGAACGTCGGCAAACTGGTCTGAGGCCCCGGCGAGCAGTGGCTCGAGCGCAGTGCCGCCCTCAAGAGCCCCGCCGTAAAGCAAAATATGCTTCAAGCTGTGAATCTTTGCCTGAGCCGCCTTGGCGTAGGCGAAGGTGCTCTGATCCGTGATGATGACACGCATATCCGTGCGCGAGATGATCCCGCGGATCTCGGTGTCGCGGTACATCACGCTCATCGGCGTCGAAATGGCGCCCAATTTCTGACAAGCCCAGTAACCGTCAATCAGCAGCGGATTGCTCGGCAGGTAGATACCGACGGAATCCCCCTTTTTGACTCCAAGAGAAGCCAGCACATTGGAAAGTCTCGCCGCCTTCCGGTTTAACTCGGCGTATGTGATGGTCTCGGCATCGGTGATCAGGAACGGCTTGTTGCCGAATATCCGGACCGCCCGCGTCAACATCTCATTTAGACATTCCATCGTCACCTCCTCGAATTCTTGGCTGTTCGGCGTGAAACGTTCGATACACGGCTTCGGGCGTCTGTTGACCCCGCGACTGGTGCGAACGCTCGCCGTTGTAGAAAACGAAATACTCCGCCAGGCCGACCACCAATTCCCCCATCGAAACATTATAGGGCAAGCTCCAGCGTCGGCTGAACGCTATTTTGACGTCGACGTGGCAATTGCTCTATAGTGAACCCCGCCGTTTAGACGGTGGTTCAAGCGGTTCACTGCCATAAGGAGACGGGAGAAGACGGTTCGGCTTGCCTGCCGACGGCAGGGGGTGAAGTGATGCTATTCCTAAAGCGCTGCTAGAGGAGGAACGATGACGAGATTCAAGGGAAGAACCGCGCTGGTCAGCGGCGCCGGCGGGCCGATGGGCGGCGCGATAGCGAGCCGGCTTGCCGCCGAAGGGGCTGATCTCGTCCTTACCGACATCTCGGCCAACAGGCTGAATGGCATGGTTGAAAAGATCGGCAAGGCGTTTCCCGAGACCAGGGTGGTGGCTCATCGCGCCAATGTCTTGCTGCTGGCGGAAGTGGACGAACTTGTGGCGGCCGCAGCGGCGCGCTATCCGGCAATCGATATTCTGGTCAATGTCGTCGGCGGTATTCGCGGCGAGCTCGCGGTACCTTTCATGGCCATGAGCGAGGAGCGGTGGAACGAAACGTTCGAAATCAATCTTAAGGGAATCTTTCACCTGGTGCGCCGGGTTGGCCAGGGAATGCTGGCGCGTAGCTATGGTCGGATCGTCAATATTTCCTCCGTGGTCTATGCCGGCGACATCGATCAACCGGAATACGGCGCGGCGAAGGCCGCAGTTGCGTCGATCACGCGCTCGCTGGCACTGGAACTCGCGCCTAATATCACCGTCAATTGCATTGCGCCCGGCTTGATCGCAACCTCAGTGCTCGATCGTCTGGACAAGAAGCTACTGCAGTCTTACCTTGACCGTACGCCGTTGCGCAGGCTGGGCAAGCCCGAGGACATCGCCGCAGCAGTCGCGTTTCTGACTAGCGACGACGCCGCGTTCATCACCGGTGCCATCCTGCCGGTTACCGGTGGCATCTGGCCCGCGCTTTAGCCCGTCTTCAACATCGGTGGAAACTTATTGCGCCGAACTCGCGGGATCTTGCGCCGGCTGTCTCAAGCGTCACGGATGCCCCGATCGGCGAGCCCGCGTGCGCTCACGCGTGCGCCCCGAGTGCTTGCACCTCGCCGGCAAGCGCTCCTCGATCATCAGAAGACACCGAGGACCAGGCCCGTTGCCATCGCCGCGCCGATTTCCCGGCACGACTGCAAGCCCTCCGGGTCTATCTGCTTCGGGCGCAAAATCTCCTCCGGCGATTGGGCGTGGGTGCAAAGGATCAAGGGAGGGGCGATGGGTTTCAAGCGCCATCCGCTGGCGATGCGAGTGATTTGCCGGGCGGCGTTCTGGCCGTCGCTCCCGGCGCAAATCAAGGTGGCATAGGGGCGGCCGTTGAGCCGCTCCAGGACCGCGTAATAGGTCCGGTCGAAAAAATCTTTCAGCAGCCCCGAGATCGCCGCCAGGTTTTCCGGCGTCGCAAAGATGTAACCGTCCGCGCTCATCAGGTCGCCCGCTGCCGCATCGGGAGCGTGCCGGAGCCGGACCTGCAACGAGGTTTCCATCGACGCGCCATCGGCCGCCGCCTGCGCCATCTGCAGCGTTCCGCCGGTCATCGAGTGGTAGACAATAAGCAGCGTCTTCATTGTCGTCGGAGCTAAGTCCCGCCGCCGAGGACCGGATGCCGTTCGCCATGCGCCAAGCGCTTGTCTTCGGCTGCGACGGCAGGCCCGCCGAAGATGGCTTCGGCGTCCCGAAAGTCGGTCCCGTGCTTCTGCAGATTGAGCGTTCGCTTGCTTTCATCCGAGGTAATCATGGGAGAAGTGTAGCTACGAATGGTAGCTGCGTCGAGCAAGCCAGGCCGGCTGGATTAACGCGGAGTTATGCGGCGCGCTGCCGCGGGCGTGGCGCTGCGGATGAACGCGGCAATTTGACCGGGCTGCGGAGGCCGAGTATCTTTCGCATCGCACACCAATGTTTTCCGTCCTTGACCGCGGCACACCACCCTTGGCCCTTCCTTCATTGAGCGGCGACCTGAAATCGCCACCACCTCCGTCCAGCGCTTACGTCGCGCTCGAAAACGGCGTCTGCGCCTCGACCGATCTGACCCGCGGCCCGTGGCATCCGGACCACCAGCACGGCGGCCCCCCGATCGCGCTGGTCGCGCGAGGCATCGAGCGCGCCGCGGCGGCGCTCGAGCTCACGCACATTGCGCGGCTGACGGCCAACCTGCTGCGCCCGGTTCCACTCGCCGAACTCGCGCTCGAGGTCGAGACCGAGTACGCGGGGCGCAACGTGGCGCATTTTTCCGCGCGGCTGACTGCCGGCGGCAAGGAGGTGGTTCGCTGCACCGCGGTCGCGCAGCGCGAAACCGCGCTGGACGTTCCCCCAGGTCTTCCGGGGGATCCGCTGCCGCAGGCGCCGCGTTCATTCGAGCAATCGCCGGCGGAACGGTTTCCCTTTTCGACTACGATAACCGGCTATCAGGACCTGGTCGAGATCCGGATTGCCGAAGGCGTTTTTTTTCGCGGCCCGTCCGCCGTCTGGTTCCGCATGCGCTATCCGCTTGTCGCCGGCGAGGAACCGAGCGCGCTGCAGCGCGTTGCGGTCGCCGCGGACTCGGGCAACGGCATCAGCGCGGTCCTCGACTTCCACCGCTACATCTTTGTCAACTCGGACCTCACCATCAACCTGCTGCGCAAGGCGGAAGGCGAATGGATCTGCATCGACGCGCGCACGCTGTTGGGGCCGAACGGAGGCGGCCTGGCCGAGGCGCGCATTTTCGATGCATCCGGGCTGGTCGGCAGATCGACGCAAAGCCTTGCGGTTCGCCGGCGCGAATGACCGCCTTGGCCGCTGGCCCACCCTCTGCAACAAGGGGGGTAGCGTTTCAATTTACCCCCGATATGGTACAAGTCAGTTTGTGCTTGACTTCTAAATACGTATTCTAGTACGATAATACTTAAATTGACTCAAGAGAAATCGAACCAAACGTGAATTACCGGTCCAAACCACAAAGCGGCAAGCTTGATGGCGGAGGCGATCGCATGAGCAAAGATGCACGCGGCCGGATGATGACGGCGCCAAACGTGGCGATGCTCGATTCACCGTTTGGTCCGTTTCCCGCACAAGCCGGAGAAGCGCTGAGCGAGGTTGCCGGCTGCGGCTTCCGCCACACCGGCCGCGGCGATTTTTGCGACGGCGTGCGCGCCGATCACGATCTGCCGCTTACCCTCGGCCACCAGATCAGCGGCCGCATCGCCACGGCCCGCGGCGGCTACGTCCCCGAGGCGCGCCGGCGCATCAATGAAGTCGAGCGGCTCGATCTCGACCGCCTGACGCAAACCCGCGACGCGAACGAAGGCCTTGCCGCTTTCATCGCCGAGCGTCCGCCAAAATAGGAGCACCAATGAGCCAGACCGTGCAACAGATCATGGAGCGCTGCCAGGCGCTGTTCGAAGACATGAACTTCACCTCGGTAAAAGAATGGAAAGCCGCCGTGCCCGGACGCAAGGCGATCGGCTTCATGCCGGTCTACGTGCCGCGCGAAATCATCCACGCCGCCGGCATGCTGCCGGTCGGAATTATGGGCGGCGGCGATCAACTGGAAGTGATCCAGGGCGACGCTTATTACCAGAGCTACATCTGCCGCATTCCGCGCTCGACCCTCGAGCTCGGACTCACCGGACGCCTGGACTGCCTGGACGGCATGCTGTTCCCGTCGATCTGCGACGTCATCCGCAACCTCTCTGGTATGTGGCAGATCATGTTCAAGGACAAATACGTCAGGTATTTCGACGTGCCGCAGAACTACCAGGATGGCGTCGGCGGCGAATATTACATCCATGAGATGCAGGTGCTGCGCGAGGATATCGGCAAGATTGCGGGCAAGCCGATCAGCGACGACGCGCTGCGCGCCTCGATCGCGGTGTACAACGAAAACCGGCGCGCGGTGCAGGACCTGTACACCTACCGCGCGGCGAAGCCCTGGCAGGCCCCGACCGCGGAAGTGTACCTGGTGTTGCGCGCGGGCATGGTGCTGCCGGTCGAAGAGTACACGCAGTTGATACGCGACTACCTGGCCGCGACCGATGCCGTGGCCAGGCCGATGCGCGACAACGCGCGCATCGTGTTGACCGGCGCCTTCTGCGAGCAGCCGCCGCTGGGCCTGATCAAATCGATCGAGATGGCCGGCTGCTACATCGTCGACGATGACTTCATGCTCGTCATGCGCATGCTGTTCGACGACGTGCCGGTCAGCGGCGACCCGCTCGAGCAGTTGTCCAAGGCTTTTCTGCACCGCTCGACCCAGACCTCGTCCAAGTACGACGAGCACAGGAAAGACAAGGGCAAGTATCTGCTCGATTCGATCAAGCTGAATGCCGGCGAAGGCGTGATCTTCGCCGCGCCCTCCTTCTGCGACCCGGCGCTGCTCGAGCGGCCGATGTTGCAGTCGGTGCTGGCCCAGCACAAGATTCCCTACACGGCGTTCAAGTACGCCGAGAACACCGGCCAGATGGCGCCCATCCGCGAGCAGGCCGGAACTTTTGCCGATTCGATCAAATTGTGGAGCGCAGCATGAACACACCTGTACAGATGACCCGGCCGCAAA